>NZ_FNRT01000002.1:2400000-2701292 GCF_900105585.1 Nocardioides exalbidus | reverse complement strand
CGTCGGTAGTGCTGGGTGGTGTCCCAGAACCGCTCGACCATCTCGAGCATCGACTCCATCGGGCAGCCGGCGTAGGTGAGCAGGTGGAAGCGGCGGTCGAGGTCGAGGAACTCCTCCACGTCCCGGGTCCCGGCGATCTGCTGCTGGAGGTCGCCGAGCTCGGCGACCTGCTGATCCGTCAGGTGCGGGACCGACTCCGCCAGGACGATCGGCTCCACCTGCTCGCGCACCCGGTAGATCAGGTCGCACTCGGCCGGGTCGAACGGCATCACGCTCGCGCCGGAGTTGGGCTTGAGGCGCACCAGTCCCTGGTGGCGCAGGATCTGCAGCGCCTCGCGCACGGGCAGCCGGCTCGAGCCGAGCTCCGCGGCGACCTCCTCCTGCCGGATCCGGGCGCCGGGGGCGAGGGCGCCGGACAGGATCAGGCCCCGCAGGTGCTCGACGACCTTGCCGCTGGCGAAGCGGCCGTCCTGCGACGGGTCCGGGGTGACGGGCTGACTCACGCGCCACAGTATGACTCTTCCCTTTTTGGATCCAATATGTGATCGTCATCGCGTGGCCACCGCAGATGCGAGGGCCGTAGGCGATGGATTGGATTCGATCTAGCGATGCCGCACCGCTCTCCGCTCACCACGGATGTCCCGTGGACCGCGCTCTCCGCGACCGACGCCGACTGGGCGGAGGCCGAGCCCACGCTCCTGCGGACGATGCACGCCCAGCTCGTCCTCGTCCGCGCCTTCGAGGAGTCCGTGCTCGACCTCGCCGGCAACGGACTCGTCCACGGCCCCGCGCACTCCAGCATCGGGCAGGAGGGCGGGGCGGTCGGCTCGATCGTGACCCTGCGGTCCGGCGACACGGTGAACGGATCCCATCGCGGCCACCACCAGTTCCTCGCCAAGGCACTCGCGCACGTCAGGCCCCTCGGCGACGGCGGTGCGGGCAACGGTCTCGACCCGCGCGACAAGGTCGAGCCCGAGGTCCGCGAGGTGCTGCACCGCACGCTGTCCGAGATCTGCGGCCTCGCCGCCGGCTACTGCAACGGCCGGGGCGGCTCGATGCACCTCAAGTGGCAGGAGGCGGGGGCGATGGGCACCAACGCCATCGTCGGCGGCGGCGTCCCCCAGGCGGTCGGCTTCGCCTGGTCCCACCGCCAGGCAGGCACCGACGACGTCTCGGTCGCCTACTTCGGCGACGGCGCGATGAACATCGGCTCCGTCCTGGAGAGCCTCAACCTCGCGGCCGCGTGGCGCCTGCCCGTCCTGTTCTTCGTCGAGAACAACCAGTACGCCGTCGCCACGACCGTCGCGGAGTCCACTGCCGAGGTGCGGCTCTCGGCCCGCGGACCGGGCTTCGGCATCCCGAGCTGGCGCGTCGACGGGATGGACCCGCTCGCGGTCCACCTCGCGACGCAGGAGGCGCTCGACCACCTGCGCTCGGGCCGGGGCCCCGCGATCATCGAGGCCGACGTCTACCGCTACTTCCACCAGAACGGCCCGTTCCCCGGCAGTGCCTTCGGCTACCGCGAGAAGTCCGAGGAGAAGGCCTGGCGCGAGCGGGACCCGATCGCGATGGTGAGGCGTCGCCTCGTCGACCTCGGCCTGCACACCGACGCCGAGCTGACGGCGTACGACGAGCACGTCCGTGCCGTCATGGCCGACGTCACCGCCGAGATCGTCGAGCCCGCGCCCGGCGGCAGGCCCGGCGAGCGACGGATCCGCGCGTCGGCCTGGCCGGACCCCGGCTTCGTCGACGTCGGCCTCGTCGGCGACCTGTCCGAGCTGGCCGCCGTCGAGTCCGTCGAGGAGGAGTCGTGGCCCGGCGAGCTCGCCGAGAGCGGCTTCATCGACGTGGTCGCCGAGGTGATGGGGCGCCGGCTCGAGAGCGACGTGCGCGTCGTCGTGATGGGCGAGGACATCCACCGGCTCAACGGCGGCACCAACGGCGCCACCCGCGGCCTGGCCGCTCGCTTCCCCGACCGGGTCCTCGGCACGCCGATCTCGGAGAACGCCTTCACCGGCCTCGCCGGGGGCATCGCGCTCGACGGGCGCTACCGCCCGGTCGTGGAGCTCATGTTCGCCGACTTCATGTGGGTGGCCGCCGACCAGGTCTTCAACCAGATCGGCAAGGCGCGGCACATGTTCGGCGGCGACGACGCCGTCCCCCTGGTGATCCGCAGCAAGGTCGCGGCCGGCACCGGCTACGGCTCCCAGCACTCGATGGACCCAGCCGGCGTGCTGGCGATGTCACCCGGCCTGCGGATCTGCGCTCCGACGACCCCGTTCGACTACGTCGGCATGATGAACGCCGCGCTCACCTGCGACGACCCCGTCGTCGTGCTCGAGCACGTCGACCTCTACGCGTCGAAGGGGCTCGCCCCGGTCGAGGACCGCGACTACCTGCTCGAGGTCGGTCGGGCGCGCGTGCGCCGCAGCGGTGAGCACCTCACCGTCCTCACCTACCTGTCGATGGTCGACACGACCCTCCGCGCGGCGGAGGTGCTCCACGCCGAGACCGGCCTCGACGTCGAGGTGGTCGACCTGCGCTGGCTCGACCGGCACTCCCTCGACTGGGACACGATCTCGGAGAGCGTGCGCCGCACCACCAACGTCGTGGTCGTCGAGCAGGGCGCGCGGGCGACGTCGTACGGTGCCTGGCTGGCCGACGAGGTCCAGCGCCGGCTCTTCGACTGGCTCGACCAGCCCGTGCAGCGGGTCACCGGCGCGATGGCCTCGCCCAGCATCAGCAAGGTGCTCGAGGCGGCTGCGCTCGCGCAGGAGGCCGACGTCGTCGCGGCGCTGCGGGCGATGGATCCGCGGATCTCGCCGTCCTCCTCCGAGGCGACCTCCTCGCTCGAGGGCGGGGTGGCCTGACGTGCCCACGCTCATCCGGATGCCTGCCGTCGCCGCCGGCGCCACCGAGGTGGTGCTCGCCGAGTGGCCGGTCGCCGAGAAGGAGTCCTTCGCCTCGGGCGAGGGCTACGCGGTGATCGAGACCGACAAGGCCGTGGTCGACCTCGAGGCCGAGTCCGACGGCGTGCTCGTCCGGACGCTCGTCGCCCCCGGCGCCAAGGTGCAGGTCGGCGACCCGATCGCCCTCGTGGCTGCACCCGGCGAGACCGTCGACGACGTGGAGGCCGCGCTCGCCGCGCTCGGGTTCTCCCCCGCCCCGAGCGGAGCCGTCCCCGTCCTCGTTCCCGCCCCCACGCCGGCTGACGCCCGGCGCGTGTTCGCCAGCCCGCTGGCCCGGCGGCTGGCGCGCGACGCCGGCCTGACGACGGACGACCTGGTGGGCACCGGGCCGGGCGGTCGCGTCGTACGCCGCGACGTGGAGCTCGCGATCGCGGCGAGGCACGCGACGCCGGGCGACGCGCCCGCCGCGCCCGCCGCGCCCGTCGTCGTACCCACTCCCCCGACGCCAGCCGCAGCGGCGCCGGCACCGACCGCCGGGACGACGGAGGTCCCGCACACCCGGCTGCGGCGGGCGGTGGCCAGCAGGCTCGTGCAGAGCACGCAGGAGGCGCCGCACTTCTACGTCTCCGGCACTGCGCGTGTCGACCGGTTGCTCGCGCTCCGCGCCGAGGTCGCCGACGCCACCGGCACCAGGGTCTCGGTCAACGACCTCGTCGTGCGCGCCGTCGGCCGGGCCCACGAGCTCGTGCCCGAGCTCAACGTGACGTGGACCGAGGACGCCGTCGTCCAGCACTCGCGCGTCGACGTCGGGATCGCCGTCGCCACCGCGCGCGGCCTGGTGACGCCCGTCGTCACCGACGTGACCGGCCGGTCGCTGCTCGACCTCTCCGCGGCCACGAAGGACCTCGCGACCCGGGCCGCCGGCGGCGGCCTGCGCCAGCACGAGCTCGAGGGCGGGACCGTCGCGGTGTCCAACCTGGGCATGTTCGGGGTGGAGGAGTTCAGCGCGATCATCAATCCTCCGCACTCCTCGATCCTCGCGGTCGGCGCCGCGCGCCAGGAGGCGGTCGTCGTCGACGGCGCGCTCGAGGTCGCGACGGTGATGCGGTTCGTGCTCTCGGTCGACCACCGACCCGTCGACGGCGTGGTCGCGGGCCGCTGGATGCAGGCGTTCCTGCGCCTGGTCGAGCAGCCGCTGGGGATGCTGGCATGAGCACCAGCGAGAGCCGTCGCGAAGCCTCGGCGCGACCGGGGCTGCCCGGACTCCAGCGCCTCGACCACGTCGGCTTCACGGTCCCCGACCTCGCGCAGGCCCGGCACTTCCTCGAGGAGGTGCTCGGCTGCGAGTACCTCTACGCCAACGGCCCGTTCCGCGACGAGGAGGGGACGTGGATGTCGGACCACCTCGACGTGCATCCCCGCGCGACCTGCATGCTCCACTTCTTCCGTCTCGGCGGGCAGGCGATCTTCGAGGTGTTCGTCTACTCCTCGCCCGACCAGCGCCGGGTGTTGCCGGCCAACAGCGACGTCGGCGGTCACCATCTCGCGTTGTACGTCGACGACATCGATGCCGCGGTCTCGCACCTGCGGGCCCACGGCGTCCGGGTCCTCGGCGAGCCCACGACGAGCGGCGGTCCGAGCGCCGGCCAGCGGTTCGTCTACTTCCTCAGCCCGTGGGGCATGCAGTTCGAGCTGGTGTCCTACCCCGCGGGCAAGCAGTTCTTCCTCGACGAGGAGCGGGCCAGCGCCGCGTGGGCCGAGGCCGAGCGGGCGCTCGGGGACTGAGCCGCGCCCCTCCGGAGTGCTCAGGGGATGTCGAGGGCCTTGCAGCAGATGTCGGTCGCGACACGGAGGAGCTGGTCCTCGCCGCCGGTCCAGACGCCCTGGACCAGCGCGTGGAAGAACATCTGGTCGAGCATGACCACGAGCATCTGCACGCGGACCTTCATGTCGGCGCGGTCGTCGGCCGGGACGGTGACGAGGAACTGGGCGATCTCCTCGGAGAGCCGGTCGTAGCGCGGCTGGAACTCCTTGGCGAACTCCGGGTCGCTGGCCATCGCCTCGTGCTTGGACGGCATCAGGTTGGCGTTGTCGCGGGCCCAGTGGGTCAGCCGGAGGATCCAGCGCGCCATCGCCTCGCGGGTGCCGGCCATCAGCGCGGTGTTGAGCTCGCGCCAGTACTCGTCGGTGTGCATCCGATCGAGCGCGACGACCTCGCGGAAGACCGCGGCCTTGTCGGGGAAGTGGAGGTAGAACGTGGCGCGGTTGATCGCGGCCTCGGTGGTGATGAGGCCGATGGACGCACCGGCGTAACCCTGCTGCTCGAACACCACCCGCGCCGCGTCGATGATGCGCGAACGCGTCAGCGCCTTCTGCGCCTCCCTGAGGGACCCCGTGCCAGTCGTCACACGCGCACTGTAGGCGGTACGCCGTTCACTCGACAAGATGTTGCCTCTTTCGACAGGGAGTGGCTGGTTGGCTCGGACGTGCGGACCGCTCAGCCCTGGGGCGTGAAGTCGCGTCCGGCCTTGGAGGAGTGCGAGCCGCCGTCGACGAACAGCGACGTGCCCGTGGTGTACGCCGACAACGGGCTGGCCAGGTAGACGATGGCGTCCGCGACGTCGTTCGGCACGCCCAGCCGGCCGAGCGGCACCGACGTGCCGGGCTCGTCGGCGAGGTGCGTGTCCTGCTGGGTCATCGCGGTCTCGATGACGCCGGGGTGCACGGCGTTCACGCGGATCCCGCGCGGACCGAGCGAGGCGGCGAGCGAGTAGGTGAGCATCCGGACGGCGCCCTTGGAGATGTTGTAGGTCGGCATCGACGCCGACCCGAGCACGCCGCCGACCGACGAGATCGTGACGATCGCGCCCTCGCGGCCGCCGGCGACCATCGAGCGCGCTGCCGCCTGGCACGAGAAGAAGGTGCCCTTGACGTTGACGTCCATCATCGCGTCGTAGTCGGCCTCGCCGACCTCGAGCACGTCCTCCATCCGCAGGATGCCCGCGGCCGGGACCATGATCGTGACGCCACCGAACGCGTCGGCCGCAGCGACAGCCTCCTCGATCGAGGCGGGCGAGGTGACGTCGCACCGGACGAAGACCGACGGGACGCCGAGGTCGGCGAGGGCCTTCGTCGTCGGGTCCCCGCCCTCGCGCGGGTCCTCGCGGAGGTCGGCGACGACCACGGCGGAGACTCCGGCCTCGGCCAGCCGCAGGGCGGTCGACCGGCCGAGGCCGGAGGCGCCGCCGGTGACGACGGCAACCTGACCGGCGAGGAGGTCGGCCGGCCAGGAGCCCTGGCCGGGCTTCACGAGACGCCCGACGTGAAGGGCTTGAGGATCTGCGAGCCGATCAGGTTGCGCAGCGCCTCGGTGGTGCCGCCGCCGAGGGTGAACATGCGCGCGTCGCGGTAGAGCCGCTCGACGCGGATGTTGCGCGAGTAGCCCAGCGCACCGTGCAGCTGCAGCGCGGTGGAGCTGACCGTGATGGCGTTCTCGGCGGCGTGCAGCTTGGCGAGCGCGGCGAGCTCGGGGTCGGGAAGGCCCGACTCCGACAGCGACGCCGAGGCGGCGGCCCGGTGGATCAGCAGGCGCGAGGCGTCGAGCGCCAGGCGCATGTCGACGAGCTTCCAGCGCAGGCCCTGGAAGTCGGAGATCGGGTGCCCGAACTGCTGGCGCTGCGTCGTGTAGTGCAGCGCGTCCTCGTACGCCGCCTGGGCGAGGCCGAGCGCGACCGTGGCCGCGCCGACGCGCTGGTTGTTGTAGCGACCCATGATGTCCTTCAGGCCGAACATGAGGACGTTCGAGCGCGGGACGACCAGGTCGTTGAAGTGGACGTCCATCTCGGGGATGCCGCGCAGGCCCATCATGTAGTTGCGCTTGCCGAGGTCGAAGCCCTCGTCGTCGCGCTCGCAGTAGACCGCGCACAGACCCTTGTCCTCGCCGTCCTCGACCAGCTTGGCGACGACCACGTTGACGACGGAGTCCTTGGCGCCGGTGATCCAGGTCTTGGTGCCGTTGAGCACGACGGTGTCGCCGCGGACCTCGGCGGTGGTCGTCATCGCGTTGACGTCGGTGCCGCCGGCCGGCTCGGTGATCTGGATGACCGGCTTGTCGCCGCCCAGCACGAGGTCGGCGACGTGCTTCTTCAGCTCCTCCGAGCCCGCCCTCATGATGATGCTCAGCGCGCCGAGGTTGCCGTCGACGACGATGCGACCCGAGACGCCGCAGCCCTTCGCGATCTCCTCGATCACCAGCACCACGTCGTACAGCGACAGGCCGGGGCCGCCGTACTCCTGCGGGATGGTCATGCCCATGAAGCCCGCGGCGGCGAGCTCCTTGGCGTTCTGCATCGGGTAGTCCTCGGTGCGGTCGACCTCGGTCGCACGCTCCTTGAACACCTCGGAGAGCTCCCGCGCGCGGGCCTGCAGGTCGAGCTGCGCGGCGGTGGGGGTGGGGACGGTCATCGGGGTTCTCCTACGAGGTCGGTGGTCTCGAGCCAGGTCGTGGTGTGCCGGGAGCCGGCGAAGTCGGGGTGGGCCAGGACGCCGAGGTGCAGGGGCGCGGTCGTGGTGGGTCCGTCGATCCGCAGCTCCTGGAGTGCGCGGCTCATCCGGGCGATCGCGACGTCGCGGGTCGGGCCCCACGCGATGACCTTGGCGATCATCGAGTCGTAGTAGGGCGAGATCGTGTAGCCGGCCGTGCAGTGCGTGTCGATGCGTACGCCGATGCCGCCGGGCAGGTCGAGCTCCGTGATGGTGCCGGGGCGCGGCATGAACGTGCGCGGGTCCTCGGCGTTGATGCGGCACTCGATGGCGTGCGCGGCGGGCAGCTGCGAGGCGGGCTCGGTGATCGGGACCTCGCCGGTCGCGGCGAACCACAGCTGGGCGGCGACCAGGTCGACGCCGTGCACGACCTCGGTGACCGGGTGCTCGACCTGGATGCGGGTGTTCATCTCGATGAAGAAGAACTCCCGCGAGTCCATGTCGTAGAGGAACTCGACCGTGCCGGCCCCGGAGTAGTTGATGCCGGACGTCAGGGCGCGCGCTGCCTCGGTGAGCGCCGTCCGGGTCTCGGGCGAGAGCACCGGCGACGGCGACTCCTCGACGAGCTTCTGGTGGCGTCGCTGGACCGAGCAGTCGCGCTCGCCGAGCACCACCACTCCCCCGGCTCCGTCGCCGAAGACCTGCACCTCGACGTGGCGCGCGGCCTGGACGTAGCGCTCGACGTACATCTCGCCGGAGCCGAAGACCGCGAGCGCCTCGGCGCTGGCCTCGAGGTACTGGTCGACGAAGTCCTCCCGGCGCAGCACCGGGCGGATGCCCTTGCCGCCGCCTCCGGCCGCTGCCTTGAGCAGAACGGGGAAACCGACGGCCGCCGCGGCCGCGAGCGCCTGCTCGGGAGTCGCGTCGGTCAGCGTCGCGCCGGGCACCACCGGCACCTCGAGCTTCTCGGCGGCCTCGCGGGCCGCGATCTTGTCGCCCATGGTGTCGATCGCCTCGGCGCTGGGGCCGACGAAGGTGAGCCCGGCCTCGGCGATCGCCCGCGCGAAGGCGGCGTTCTCGGCGAGGAAGCCGTAGCCGGGGTGGATCGCGTCGCAGCCGGCCGCCTCGGCGACGGTCACGATGGTCTCGATGGAGCGGTAGCTCCTGGTGACGTCGGCCGGGCCGATGCACACTGCCCGGTCGGCGAGGCGGACGGCGAGGCCGTCGCGGTCGACGTTGCTGTGCACCACGACCGTCTCGAAGCCGAGCTCCTGGCAGGCGCGGACGATGCGGACGGCGATCTCGCCGCGGTTGGCGACCAGGACGCGGTAGCGCTCGCCGGCCCGGCCGACCGGGGCGGGTGCGGCGCTCATCGGCGGGCCAGCACGTGGACGGCTGCGGCGCCGTTGTCGACGCCCCAGATGCCGCCGCCGGTGCAGTGGGCGACGCCGACCCGGGCGCCGTCGACCTGGTTGGCACCGGTCTCGCCGCGCAGCTGGGCGACGAGCTCGACGACCTGGACCACGCCGGTCGCGCCGAGCGGGTGGCCGCGCGAGAGCAGGCCGCCGCCCGTGTTGACGGCAGTCTTCCCGGCGAGCGCCGACCGGCCGGAGAGCACGAAGGCCGCGCCCTCGCCCCGCTCGCAGAGTCCGAGCGCCTCGTAGTACATGACCTCGCCGATCGCTGCGGCGTCGTGGACCTCGGCCACGTCGACGTCCTTCGCGGTGATGCCGGCCTGGCCGTAGGCCTGCTCGACCGCGCGGAGGGTGATGTCGGGCCAGGCCATGTCGCGCCAGCCCTGGAAGAACTGCCCGCTGAGCACGGCCGAGGAGAGCACCTCGACCGAGCGCGCGTCGCCGACGGCAGCCGGGTCGCTGGTCACGACGACCGCGGCGGCGCCGTCGGCGTTGGGGCACATCTGGAGCAGGGTGATCGGGTCGGCGACCAGGCGCGACTCCATCACCTCGTCGATGGTGACGGGCGTGCGGTACTGCGCGTTCGGGTTGCGCGAGGCGGCGTCACGGCTCTTCACCGAGACCTGCGCGATGTCCTCCGGCTTGCCCCCGAAGCGGGAGAGCCACGACTCGGTGCGCATCGCGTAGGCGGCCGGCATGGTGAGGCCGGCCTTGATCTCGGGGTCCCCCGGGCCGATCGGCAGCAGCCCGCCGCCGAGCGCGCTGAGCTGCTCGACGCCGATCACGAGGACGGTCGTGAACTCGCCGTTCCTGACGGAGCGGTAAGCCTGCGCGAGGGCGCTGGCACCGCTGGCGCAGGCGTTCTCGAAGTTGTAGCAGGGCAGGCCGTCGAGGCCCATCTCCTTGCCGATGCGCTGGCCGACGAGCGAGCCGGCGTAGGCGTTGCCCGAGAAGAGCGCCTCGATGTCGGTGCGCTGGAGACCTGCGTCGCGGACGGCGGCGATGCCCGCCTCGACAGCGAGCGACTCCAGGGTGCGGTCACGGAACTTCCCGAACGGCGTCGTGGCCGCGCCCACGATGCGGGGGGTGGTGACAGCCATGTCAGGCCTCCTGCTCGGTCGGCGCGGACGCGTGGTCCACGGTGAAGAAGTGGTCACCGGTCTCGGCGTCGGCGTGGGTGGTCACCGTCATGCCGGGGGCGAGGGGCTGGTCCTCGGACCAGTTCACGACGCGGCCCAGGACGCGCACGTCTCCGGCGAAGTCGGCGTAGCAGAGGGCGTAGGGCACCTCGAAGAGCTTGCCCATCCGGACGACGGTCCAGGTGGCGATCGTGCCGGTCGGTGCGAGGTCCTGGGCGGGCAGGTCGGTCGCCCAGCACGTCGGGCACAGCTCGCGGGCGGGGTAGAAGCCGCGGTCGCAGGTGGCGCAGTGGGTGCCGGTGAGCGGGACCACGGCGAGGTCGAGGGTGTCGGTCATGGTTCTCTCCAGACTCAGGCGGGGACGGCGCCGGTCGCGCGGGCGAGCTGCTGGGTGTCGAGGCCGAGGGCGCCGAGGACGGCGTCGTTGTCGGCACCGAGCCGGGGCACGGTGCCCGCGGGGACGGGGCCCATGTCGCTCATGGTGAAGGGGGCGTGCGGCATCTTGATCTCGCCGACGTCGGGATCCTGCACGCGGACGAACATGCCGCGCGCCTCGAGGTGCGGGCAGCCGGAGATGTCGGCGGAGTCCTGCACGATGCCGGCCGGCACGCCGCCCTTCTCGAACGCGGCGACGACGTCGGCGCGGGAGCGCTCCTTCATCCAGGCGAGCATCGCCGGGAGGTAGCCGTCGGGGTTCGCGGCGCGGGCCGCGCCGGTCGCCGTGGCCGGGTCGGTGCCCAGCTCGGGACGGCCGATGATCGTCGCCACCCGACGCCACATCAGGTCGTTGGGCACGACCAGGGAGATGAAGCCGTCCGCGCACTCGTAGGCGCCCATCGGCGCCTGGAAGCGGTCGGGGCCGCGCGTGATGACGTCACCGGTGAAGGCGTGCTGCATCAGCGGGCGCTCGTTGAGCGCGACCATCGTGTCGTACATCGACACGTCGATCAGGCGGCCCGTGCCCGTGCGGGTGCGGTCGTAGAGCGACATGAGGATCTGGTAGCCGGTGAGGATCGCGGTGGTCATGTCGGCCAGGCCGTACATCGGCAGCTCGGGCGGCAGGTCGCCGCTCCGACCAGTCATGTGGGTGATGCCGGCCATGCCGAGGATCGCGGCGTCGAACGCGGGGCGACCGGCGTACGGGCCCTCGCTGCGGCCGTAGCCGGACACGGCGGCGTAGATGAGGCCGGGGTTGTCCGCGCTGAGGTCGGCGTAGCCGATGCCGAGCTTGTCGGTGGCGCCGGGACGCAGGTTCTCGACGACCACGTCGGCCGTCGCGACCAGCGCCTTGTAGGCCTCGCGGCCCTCCTCGCTCGCCAGGTCGAGGGTGACGCTCCGCTTGTTCCGGTTGAACGAGAAGAAGCCGCCCGAGACCGATGCGCCGTCCTCGCCGGTGAGCTGCGGCATGAACACGCGGCGGGGGTCACCGCCGTCGGGGCGCTCGACCTTGACCACCTCGGCGCCGGCGTCGGCCAGCCACATGGTGCAGTAGGGGCCGGAGATGTACTGCTCGAGCGCGACCACGCGGACGCCTTCGAGGGGCAGTCGGGACACGGGGACTCCTAGTTCGTGGATGGTTTCAGCGACTGACGTCGATGCGGACGTCGAGCCGGGAGATGTCGTCGCGGCCGGCGAGGTGGCCGACCAGGGCACCGAGCGGGCTGAGCTCGCGCACGGGCAGCTCGTCGGCGGGGTGCTGCCGCACGCTTGCGACCTGCGCCGGCTGGCAGAAGAGGGCGAAGAAGAGGTCGTCGTCGGTCGCGTCGGCCGGCAGGGTCGCGCGGATGCCCGGCAGCATCGGCTCGGCGTAGGCCGCCATCGGGTCGACCACCGGCTCGTCGCCGAGGATCCGGTCGAGCACGTCGGGGTTGATCGGACCGGGCGGCTCGCCGTAGTGGCCGGCGGCGTAGGTGCGCAGGTCGGCGGGCACGGTGTGGAACCGCTTGCCGTCGAGCACGTTGAGCATCGCCTGGACGCCGACGAGCTGGCTGAACGGCGTGACCATGCCGGGGCAGCCGAGGTCGACCCGCACCCGGGCTGCCTCCTCGAGCACCTCCGGGAGCCGGTCGATGAGTCCGAGCGACTCCAGCTGACCGACGTAGTGCGACATCATCCCGCCGGGGATCTGGTGCCCGACGTAGTCGCGATAGTTGTCCTCGTCGTAGGCGACGTGCGGCGCGAGCTCCTTGCCGTAGTCGTAGGCGACGTAGCGGAAGTAGGAGTCCATCCACGCGACCTCGTCCTCGTCGAGGTCGACGCGCACGCCCTCCTCCCTGGCGACGGCGATCAGGTCGGTCGTGGAGGGGACCGAGTTGCTGCCCGCGACGGAGCGAGCGGCGCTGGACAGGGCGGTGACGCCGTGGCGCAGAGCCTCGCGGTAGCACTCGAGGGCGAGGCCGGTCTGGTCGTGGACGTTCATCTCGATCGGGAGGTCAGGCGCGGCCGCACGGATCGCGGTCAGCAGGGGCCCGACGCGCTCAGGGCGCAGCACGCCACAGGCGTCGTAGAGCAGCAGCGCGGAGGCACCGTAGGACGCGAACTCCTTGGCCTTCGTGGCGAAGTAGTCGTCGGTGTGGATCGGCGACTCCGAGTAGATCAGGCAGGCCGAGCTGTGCAGGCCGAGCCGGGCGCCCTCGCGGATGTGGTGCTCGACGTTGCGGGTGTCGTTGAGCGCATCGAACATCTCGAACTCGTCGAGACCCATGCTCGCGAGGTGCTCGAAGAAGAACGTCACGGCGTCGTCGGAGTAGCGCTTCCAGCCGAACAGGTGACGGCTGCGCACCAGGATGGTGCTCGGGGTCTCCCCCATCAGCTGGCGCAGCAGCCGGAAGCGCTGGAGCGGGTCCTCCTCGAGGAACGACACCGCGACCTCGAAGCCGACGCCGCTGAGCAGGTTGCTGCGGGTGAACCCCGCGTTGGCGGCGTGCGGCGCCGCGGGGAGCATGTGCCGGGTCCGGAGCCGGTTGGCCCACAGCGACTGCGGACCGTCGCGGAACGTCTCGTCCGCGACCTTGAGGGTGAGCTGCTCGCTCGCGTCAGCGGGCACGATCAGGCCTCGATCCGGACCAGGACCTGCTCGAACTCCACGAGCTCGGCGTTGTCGACGCAGACCTCGACGACCGTGCCCGTGATGCCCGCACGGACGGTGTTCATCAGCTTCATCACCTCGACGATGCCGATGACGTCGTCGGCCGAGACCTGCTGGCCGACCTCGACGAAGGCCGGGGCGTCCGGGCTGGGCGCGCGGTAGAAGACGCCGGCGATCGGAGCGGTGACGGGCTCACCGCGACCCTCGGAGTCGGCGGCGACCGCAGGGGCGTCGTGCACCGGGGCGGCGGGAGGAGCAGGAGCGGCAGCCGGTGCGGCAGGAGCGGGAGCCGGAGGCGCGGCGACGAGCGCCGGCGCGGGAGCCGGGGCGGGGACCGGGGCGTGGACCGTGCCGCGCTCGACCTCGAGGCGGAGCGGGCCGTCCTTGTAGACCACGCGGGTCGGCAGGTCGGAGCCGTCGAGCATCGTCAGCAGCTCGACGACGGTGTCGAAGGTGAGCCCGCTGGAGGCCTTGCCGGACGTCTTGGCCATCGTCTTGTTCTCCTTCTCAGCACTGTCGGACCGACCGACGAGTGACGGCTGTCACGTTATGAGTCAACACTATGTCGTGTCAAGAGACATGGTGTCGTCTCTTGTGGGTACGACGACCCGGCGCGAGGAGGTGTGGCTCCCCGCGCTGGTCGCCGGCGGACCGGGTGGGGCTACTTCAGGTCGTAGGTGTGGAACTGCCGCGCGAGCCGGTAGTGCCCGATGTCCTCGCTCGGCTGGTCCGGGTCGTCGTCGTAGGCGCCGTCGGCGTAGTGCACCATCAGGGTCTTCTCCTGGAAGTCCTGTGGCATCGAGAGCAGGTCCTCGATCGGCGAGTGCAGGTTGCGGATGTCGGCGCCGAGGGCGTCGGTGGGTCCGAACCACGCGTCGTGCATGACCAGGTCGCAGTCGTCGAACCAGGCCCACTTCTGCTTGTCGACCCCGGCGTCGGGCGCGTAGCCGAACTTCACGCCGCCGAAGTCGAACTTGTACTGCAGGCACCGCGGGTGGTGCCGGGTCTCGGTGAAGTCGACGGTGAAGCCGCCCAGGTCCATCCCCGGCTCGATCGGCTGGGCGTCGAAGAACCAGTCGAAGTTCGCCAGCCCGCCGTCACCGCGTGCGGACTCCTCGAGCGAGGGACGCAGGCTCGACCAGATGTCGCTCAGCAGCCACTGCGGGGCGTACAGCTTGATCGGGTTCTCCGTCACGTAGTACTGGAGGTAGGCCAGCTCCTCGAGCCCGTTCACGTGGTCGGCGTGCATGTGCGTGATGAAGATTTCCCTGTACTGCGTGTGCTCGACCTGGCGGGTGCCCTCGCGATTGTTGGTCGCGAGCATCTTGGGCAGGTAGGGCGGGCAGTCCAGGAAGACCTCGCGCCCGTCGATGTCCATCAGCACGTGGGTGTTGAAGTGCCGCGTGGTGAAGGCGTCGCCCACGCCCAACGTGTAGAGCTTGACCGAGTCAGCCATGTCCGTGCCTTTCTGGAGAGGTGCTCTCGACGCTATTGCGGACCCGGAAGAACGGCAGGACCCACTCCCCGACCCGTGTCGGTACGACGTCGCAGCGGTCGCCGACGCGCGGGCGGCGGTCGTCGGGCAGGTCGTCGGTGAGCAGGTGCGTCAGCAGGGTCGCGCCCTCCTCGAGCCGGACGAGACCGACGTAGTAGGGAGCGAGCACGCCCCAGGAGGCCTGGCCCGGACGATGCACCTCCGAGTGGGTGACGAGCTCGGCCCGGCCGGTCGCGTCGACCAGTGAGAGGTCGTCGGACCAGCAGCGCACGCACCGGGTGCGGGGATAGCCCTGCGCCGCGCCGCACGCACCGCACGACTGGACCGTGAATCGGCCCGCGCGCAGGGCGTCCCACCAGGGTTGCGACTCCGCCGTCGGGGTCGGCGGTGCGACGGACAGGTCCGCGAAGGTCTCGAGGATGGTCACGGGGTCCCTCCCAGGACGACGGCGGCGGCCTCGCTCAGGGTCGCGCCGTTGCCCGTGACCATGCTGAGCCGCGGGTCCGGGACCTGGCGCTCCCCCGCCTCGCCGCGGAGCTGGCGCACCGCCTCGACGACGTGGGACATCGGCCCGGCCAGGCCGCACTGGCTGAAGCCGAGCTGGCCGCCGTGGGTGTTCAGCGGGAAGTCGCCGGTCGGCGAGAAGTCGTGGTCGGCCAGCCAGGGCCCGAACTTGCCGGGCCCCACGACACCGAGGTCCTCGAGGGTGACGCCGACGACGATCGTGTAGCAGTCGTAGAGCTGGTAGTTGCCGAGGTCGGCGAGGCCCACGCCGGCCTGGGCCATCGCGCGGGCCATCGCGTCCTTCAGGGGACCGGTGGTGATCGCCGGCGCACCCGACAGCGCTCGGTGGGTGACCTTCTCCCCCGCCCCGAGCAGGTGGGCGCCGGCCCGGCCGAGCGAGGTGGCCCGCTCGGGCGAGACGACGACGAAGGCGCTGGCGCCGGCGGCCTCCATGACAGCCTCGAGCATGTGGATCGGTGCGCTCACCATCGGCGAGTCGAGCACGTCGTCGACGGTGATCGGCGTGCCGTGGAAGATCGCCGCCGGGTTGAGCTGCGCGTTGGCACGCGCCCGCACGGCGATCTCGGCGAGCTCCTCGGCCGTCGTGCCGTAGGTGTCCATGTGCGCCTGCGCGATCATCGCGTACGTCGTGTTGGCGCCGCTGGCGCCGAAGGGGACGTCGTACTCCCGGATCGGGGCGCGGTAGCTCGACTTCGGGAACCCCGTCGCGGGACGAGCCGCACCGCCGACGCACAGCACCACCTCGCACATCCCCGCCCGGATGGCGGCCGCCGCGCGCCACACCATGCCGGCGGCGCTCGCGCCGCCGAGGTCGACGACGTTGGCCATCGTCGGGTGCAGCCCGAGGTACTCCGCGACCGAGGCGGGCACGTGCATCGGCATCTCGCCGTACTGCTGGCCGACGAGGAGGCCGTCGACGTCGTCGTGGCCGAGCCCCGCGTCGGCCACCGCCAGAGCGGCCGCCTCGGCCATCAGGCCGAGGGAGCTCTCACCGGTGGTGGACCGCCGCGGGGTCAGCTCGCCGATGCCGACGATCGTGGCAAGTGGCGCTCTCACGGGAGGCTCAGGAGGTCTTCTCGGCCTCGGCCGCGGCGACCAGCGACTTGCGGGGCGACATGTAGGTCAGCACCTCGCCGTCGAGCACGACCTGGCCGTCGGAGCGGGTCACGGTCTGCTTGAGCTTGGCGATCGGCTTGTCGTGGCGCACCTCGAGCACCTCGACGCGGGAGACGACCTCGTCGGGGATGTAGACCGGCGCGACGAAGCGCCAGTTCACCGAGAGGAAGACGCTGCCCGGGCCGGGGATGTCCTGGGCGCCGACCTCGCTGATGGCGCCGATGATCAGGCCGCCGTGGGAGATCCGGCCCTCGAACATCGTCGAGTCCTCGATGAAGGCGTCGTCGAAGTGCAGCGGGTTGTAGTCGCCGCTGGCCTTCGCGAACGCGTCGACGTCGTCCTGGGTGATGGTCCGGGTGCGCTCCGCGGTTTCGCCGACCACGAGGGGGCGGCCGAGGAAGGTGTTGTGCCAGACGGAGTTGGTCTCGTCGTAGGTGCTGTCGGGCATGGGTCGTTCTTCTCCTCTACATGGGGGGATGGTGGTTCAGGACCGCACCGCGAACGCGGTGAACTGGTCCAGCGAGTCGGGGTTCTGCATGGCACCGGGGGTGGCGACGTCGGCGACGGCGGCCCCCTCGAGGATCTTCTTGACCGGCACCTCGAGCCGCTTGCCGGTGAGGTTGCGCGGCACGTCGCGGATCGCGAGGACCTCGTCGGGGAGGTGGCGCGGCGACAGGTTGGACTTGATCGCGCCGCGGATGCGGCCGAGCAGGTCGTCGTCGAGCGCGTGGCCGTCGGCGAGCACGAGGAAGAGCAGCAGCCTGCCGCCTTCGCCGGGGCTGGGCTCGGCGTGCACGACGAGGGCGTCGTCGACCCCGGGCATCGCGTCGAGCAGCTCGTAGTACTCCGCCGTCCCGAGGCGCACACCGTCGCGGTTGAGGGTCGCGTCGGAGCGACCGTAGATCGCGCAGGACCCGTCCTCCCAGAAGGTGATCCAGTCGCCGTGGCGCCACATCCCGGGGAAGTCCTCGAAGTAGGCGGCCCGGTAGCGCGCGTCGTCGACGTCGCCCCAGAAGCCGATCGGCATCGAGGGCATCGGCCTGGTGATCACCAGCTCGCCCTGCTCCCCCACGAGCGGCGTGCCGTCTGCGGCGTACGCCGTCACCGCGACCGCGGGGTACGCCGACGCCATCCGGCCGGTGCGCACGTCCTGGGCCGGCGAGTCCCCGACGAAGCCGGAGCAGATGTCGGTGCCACCCGACCCGGACATGAGGCGCACGTCGTCGGAGATCGACGCACACCCCCACGCGGCCAGGTCGCCCGGGCATGCCGTGCCGGTGACGCCGAGCTGGAGGATCGCGGACGTGTCGACCTCCTCGCGCGGCACGAAGCCGGCCTTGCGGCACAGCTGGAGGAAGCCGGGCGAGGTGCCGAAGTGGGTGATGCCGGCGTGGTCGGCGATCCGCCAGAGCGCACCCACGTCGGGGGCGGTCGGGTTGACGTCGGTCGTGACGACGGCGGCGCCGAGGCCGAGGCCGGAGACGACGAGGTTCCACATCATCCAGCCGGTGGTGGTCTGCCAGAAGATCCGGTCGCCGGGCTGCACGTCGTGGGCGAAGGCCAGCGACTTGAGGTGCTCGAGGGTGATCCCGCCGTGGCCGTGGACGATCGCCTTCGGCAGGCCCGTCGTGCCGGACGAGAACAGGACGTAGAGCGGGTGGTCGAACGGCACCCGCTCGGCGACCGGCTCGGCGGGCGTCGCGACGAGCTCGGCCCAGGTCGCCGTCGCGCCCTCGACGGCCGGCGCACCGGCGAGGTAGGGCAGCACCACGAGCCGCTCGACCGACGGGAGCGAGGCCACGATCGAGGCGACCTCCTCGTGCCGGGCGACGTCCTTGGTGCCGTAGCGGTAGCCGTCGATGGCGACCACGACCTTCGGCTCGATCTGGCGCCAGCGGTCGATCACGCTCTGCACGCCGAACTCGGGAGCACACGAGGTGAACACCGCGCCCACACCGGCGCTGGCGACGAGCAGGGCGACCGTCTCGGGGATGTTGGGGAGGTAGGCCGCGACGCGGTCGCCCCGGCCGACCCCGGCGGCGCGGAGGCCCTCCTGGATCCGGCCGACCAGGTCGCGGAGCTCTGCGACGGTCAGCGTGGAGTCGGCGCGGCTGTCGGAGTAGCCCAGCAGGGCGACGTCGTCGTCCGCGCGACCCGGCATCGCCAGCATCCACTCGGCGTAGTTGAGCTCGGCGTCCGGGAACCACTCCGGCTTGAAGACCTGGTCACGCTGCTCCGGTCGCAGCGCGACGTGCCCGGTGCCGGGCAGGCCGCCCCAGTCCCACAGCAGCGACCAGAACGTGTCGTGCTGGTCGACCGACCACTCGAGGAACGCCTCGTAGCCGTCGAAGGACAGGTCGTGGTGCTCGACGAGCCAGGCGAGGAAGCCGTCGAGCGCGGTGGCGCGGCGGCCGTCGGCCGGCGTCCACAGCACCTCGGAGGGCGCCTGGTCCAGGTCGGGGGCAGCGGTGAGGGTCAACGGGGTGGCTCCAGGATCAGAGGGGGTGGGAGTACGACGACTCGGTCAGACGCGCTCGATGACGAGGGCCATGCCCTGGCCGCCGGCGACGCACATGGTGGCGAGGCCGGTCTGCTGGTCGCGCGCCTCGAGGGAGTGGAGGAGGGTGGTGACCAGCCGGGTGCCGGTCATCGCGAACGGGTGCCCGATGGCGATGGACCCGCCGTGCACGTTGAGCTTGTCGTCGGGGATGCCGAGGTCGTCGGCGCACGGGATCGCCTGCGCCGCGAAGGCCTCGTTGAGCTCGACGAGGTCGAGGTCGTCGATGCTCATCCCGGCTCGGCGCATCGCCTGGCGCGAGGCCTTGATCGGGGCCAGGCCCATGATCTCGGGCGAGAGGGCGCTGACGCCGCTGGCGACGATGCGGGCGCGGGGCCGGATGCCGAGCTCGAGGGCCCGCGACTCCCGCATCACGATGATCGAGGCGGCCCCGTCGTTGAGCGGGCACGCGTTGCCGGCGGTGACGGTGCCGCCCTCCTCGGCCGACCGGAAGACCGGCTGGAGCGCCGCGAGCTCCTCGATCGTCGAGCCCGGACGCGGTGACTCGTCGTCGGTGATCCACTCACCGGCGGCGTTGCGGACCGGGGTGATGTCGGTCTTGAAGAATCCGGCCGCGATGGCCGCCTCGGCCTTCCGCTGGCTGTGCAGGGCGAACTCGTCCTGCACCCGGCGCGAGACACCCTTCAGCCCGGCGACGTTCTCGGCGGTGCGGCCCATCTCCATGTAGACGTAGGGCAGCTCGCCGCGCTCGCGCGGGTCGCTCCAGAGGTCGCCGGCCTGCTCGTGGGCACGGGCCCGCGCGTCGGCCTCGTCGTACCCGGGGTGCTTCCAGCTGCCACCGACGAGCGCCTGCGCGTCGGCCGGCAGGTGGTCGCTCGTGCCGCGGCGGTGGCGGCTCTCGAGCTCCAGACCGCCCGTCACGAAGACGTCGCCCTCCCCCGCCGCGATCGCGTGGTGGGCCGTGCGCAGCGCCTGGATCGACGCTGAGCAGTAGCGCGTCATCGTCATGGCCGGGACGGTGTCGAGGCCCATCTGCACGGCGATGACCCGGCTGATGTTGCTGCCGTGCTCGCCGCCCGGCTGGCCGCAGCCGAGCACGATGTCGTCGATGGTGTGCGGGTCGAGCTCGGGAACCTGGGCGAGCGCGGCCTCGATGACCTGCCGACCGAGGTCCTCGGGTCGGGTCCCGGCGAACGCGCCCTTGTAGGCGCGCCCCATGGGCGATCGAGCGGCTGCGACGATCACGGCCCGGTCCGACATGCGCTCTCCTCACCTGCTGTGACGGGTGTCACGCGATTGGGTCAACATAGTGACGAGTGAATCGTCGCCATGTCAACGGCTACGCCCTCACGTCCCGGATCGTGTTCGACATGAAGCCGCCGTCGACCAGCAGGTCGTGCCCGCAGACGTAGGACGACTCGTCGCTCGCGAGGTAGACCACCGCAGCCGCGATGTCCGCCGGCTCGCACGTGCGACCGAGAGGCGTGGCGTCACTGAACGAGCGCACGAGGTTCGGCGCGTTCTCCGTCAGTGGGGTCGGCACGAAGCCCGGCGACACCGAGTTGACCCGCACCCCGCGCGCACCCAGCTCGTCGGCGGCAGTCTGCGTCAGCCCGCGCACGGCCCACTTGGAGGCGGCGTACGACGCCGCGCGGTAGCCGGTGTAGGACGCGAACGAGGCGATGTTGACGATGCTCCCGCCGCGGTTGCCGACCATCGACCGGCCCGCGTGCTTCATGCCGAGGAACACGCCGGTGAGATTGACGCCGATCACGCGGTCCCAGTCCTCGAGGGCGGTCTCCAGGACACCGAACCGGTTGGTGATGCCGGCGTTGTTGACGAGCGCGTCCACGCCCCCGACCTCGGCCTCGAGCCGCGCGACGAGGGCCTGCCAGGACGGCTCGGAGGCCACGTCGAGCACAGCGCCGACGGCACCGACACCGGACTGGCGCAGAGCGGCGGCGGCCGCCTCGACGCGCGCCTCGTCGAGGTCGGCCAGCACCACGGTGCCGGCCCCCTCGCGGGCAGCGAGGGCGACGGTCGCCGACCCGATCCCCCGAGGGCGCCGGTCACCAGGACGGTCTTGTTCTTCAGTCGGTCGGTCATGCGGGTGCTCCAGTTCAGGGATCGGGGGTCAGCGGACGAGGGCGTCGACAGCGTCGAGGCCCAGGCCGGTGGACTCGTAGTGGGTGCGGGCGGCGGTGAGCTTGGAGAAGACGTCCTCGACCCCGACGGGAGTGCCGTCGACGTCGACGTAGATGTAGGCACCCGAGACGTGGAACAGCGTGCGCATCTCGACGCAGTCGTCGGGCACCTCGAGCGTGTGGATGTCACCCGGCGGCTCGAAGGCGTACGACCCCTGCTCGGCCCACCAGTCGTGCTCGAGGTAGTGCCAGCGGCCCATGAGGGTCAGCGCATGGACCGGGCCGGCGTGGCGGTGGCGCGACAGGATGCCCGAGCGGCGCACCCGCAGGATGTTGACCCAGTAGCCCTGGGTGACGTTGAGCAGCAGTGGACGGAAGTCCACCCCGGGCGCCTGGGGCACCCAGAGCCGCTCGTCGACGTCCTCGTGGAGGGCGCCCCCGACGACGAGGTCGTCGACGACGAACGGCAGCGGGTCCCCGGCGTAGGGGACGGCGTCCTGGTCGGGTCGGGCGGAGGGTGCGGCGGTGCTCACGGGCTTCGTTCTCCTTCGGGGTCGGCTCTCGAGACGTTCTCGATCAGCTCTCCGGCATGTGCAGTGGACCGCCACGCGGATGACCCATGTCACCAGTGGAGGGGGGTATCCGATTTTCGAATGACACCTTGACGAATTGCACAACAGCCTGTTGTGTGTGGCGAGCATCACTTCTACCACAGATGCCTCTGCCGCCGGAAGGACCGAGATGTACTACCACCAGGCGCTGGCCCGGGCGATGGCCGACCAGGGCATCACCGACGTCTTCGGTGTCCTCGGCGACGCCAACCTCTACTTCATCCAGGCGTGGGAGAGCGCGGGCGGGCACTACGTCGCCGCCGCCCACGAGGGTGCCGGCGTGCTCGCCGCGACCGGCTACGCCTCGACCGCCGACCGGGTCGGGGTCGCCACCGTGACCCACGGCCCGGCACTCACCAACGCCCTGACCGCGCTGGTCGACGCCACCCGCGCCCGGATGCCCGTCCTGGTCATCGCCGGCGACACCGACCCCGAGGTCCGCGGCCACCTCCAGAGCATCGACCAGCACAGCGTCGTGCAGGTGAGCGGCGCCGGCTGGGAGCCGGCGACCACCCCGGAGAACGTCGCAGTCGACCTCGCCCGCGCGCTGCGCCGGGCCTGGGCCGAGTCGCGGCCGATCGTGCTGAACATCCCGATCACCTTCCAGTGGACCGAGGTCGACTACACCCCCGTGCCGCCCGCCTCGGTGCGCCATCGTCGTACGCGCCCCGACCAGGACGCGCTCGAGGAGGCCGCCGGCATCCTCGCCTCGGCCCGCCGTCCCGTCGTGCTCGGCGGTCGCGGCGCCCGGCACGCTCGCGACCAGCTGGTCGCCCTGGCAGAACGCATCGGTGCGCCGCTGGCGACGTCGCTGCGCGGCAAGGGGCTGTTCTCCGGCCACCAGCACGACCTCGGCATCTGCGGCACGCTCTCCCACGAGACCGCGCTCGCCACGTTGGACCGCGCGGACTGCGTGGTCGCGTTCGGAGCGGCGCTCAACGACTTCACGACGGCCGAGGGCTCGCTGCTCCAGGGCAAGCGGGTCATCCACGTCGACACCGACGCCGGCCGCCCCGACCTGTGGTCGTCCGCGGACGTCGGCGTGGTCGGCGACGCCGGTGCCGTGGCCGACGCGCTCGTCGAGCTCCTCGACGAGATCGAGCACTCCCCCACCGGCTTCGCCGACGACACGCTCGCCCTCGCCCTCAAGGACCCGCGCCCCGCGCTGCGTTCCACGAGGACCGGCGGGCTCGACGTCGTCGCCGTGCTGCGGCGCATCGACGAGGCCTTCCCGGCCGAGCGCACCCTCGTCATCGACGACGGCCGCTTCATCCTCACCGCCTACGCCGAGCTCGGCGCGCCGCACCCGTCGGCCTACGTCCACACCTGCAGCTTCGCCTCCATCGGCCTGGGCCTGGGCAACGCGATCGGCGCGTACGCCGGCGCGCCCGGGCGACCGGTGCTGGCCGTGGTGGGCGACGGCGGCTTCATGAGCGCCGGACTCAACGAGCTCAACACGGCCGTACGGGCCGGCACCGACCTCGTGCTGGTCGTCGTCAACGACAAGGCCTACGGCGCCGAGCACGTGCAGCTGGTCAACAAGGGCATCGACCCCGCGATCTCCACCTTCGACTGGCCCGACTTCGCACCCGCGGCCGACTCACTCGGTGCGCGCGGCCTCACGGTGCGCTCGCTGGAGGACCTCGAGGCCGCGCTGTCGACCCTGGCCGAGCGCGACCGCCCGGTCCTCATCGACGTCCAGGTCGACCCCTACGACGTGCCGGGATCGTTCGTGTGACGACCACCCCAAAACACCCCGCCTCATCCATTGACATGTTGCCGATTCACCCAACAAGATGTTGCCCGAACCGAGCTGTGACCGCGATCACACCCCCGCACCACCGATGCACCCGTCGCGGACACCACCCGGTCACACCCCTCGATGAAACGGAGTCCTGATGGTCTCTGCACCACCCGAGAAGCTCCTCGCCCACCCGCACGTGGGCGGCGCCGAGCAGATCGCGATCGACTCAGCGGCCAAGACCTACCTGCGCCGCGGCGCGTCGCCGGTGGAGGCCCTCCGCCCCACCGAGCTCGTCGTCAAGCCTGGTGAGTTCGTCAGCCTCGTCGGCCCCAGCGGTTGCGGCAAGACCACCCTGCTGAAGCTCGTCGCCGGTCTCGACCACGCCACCGGCGGGCGGATCGTCGTCGGCGAGCGCACGGTCCGGAAGCCCGACCCCCAGGTGTCCGTGGTGTTCCAGAAGGCGGCGCTGCTCAAGTGGTACACCGTCGAGCAGAACGTCCTGCTGCCCGCGAAGATCGCCGGCACGCTCACGAAGGAGACCCGCCAGCGGGCAGCCGAGCTGCTGGAGTTCATCGGCCTGGCGGACTTCAAGGACCGCTATCCCGGCGAGCTGTCCGGCGGCATGCAGCAGCGCGTCTCGATCGCACGTGCCCTGGCCGGCGAGCCCAAGGTGCTGCTCATGGACGAGCCGTTCTCCGCGCTCGACGAGTTCACCCGCGAGGTGCTGCACGACGAGCTCCTGCGCCTGTGGACCAGCCACCCCAAGACGGTCATCTTCGTGACCCACAACATCAGCGAGGCGGTCTACCTCTCCGACCGCGTCGCCGTGATGGCGCCGCGACCGGGCCGCATCGAGGCCGTCGTCGACATCGACCTGCCCCGTCCGCGCACGTCCGCACTGCGCACCGACCCGCAGTTCTTCGAGATGGTCTCGACCATCCGCTCCCACTTCAGCAAGGCCGGCGCCCTCGGAGGTGAGTCCGCATGACGATGACCGCAGAGCCCACGTCCACCCTCGACGAGGGCAAGGGACCGAAGAGCCGCAAGGCCCAGCCCGACGTGCTGCCCACGCCCAGCCGGGCCGGCGTCCTCGCCAAGAACCTCGGCCTCCGGCTGATCGTCCCCGCGATCGTGTTCCTGGCCTGGTGGTACACCACCTCCAACGACATGGTGTCCGCGCTGATCGTGCCGGCGCCTGCCGACGTGTGGGACGCGCTCAGGAGCTACCTGTTCGGCGGCGTGTGGAACGAGGACATCATGTCCAGCGCCCGCGGCACGCTGTGGAGCTTCGCGATCGGCCTCGTGCTCGGCATCGTGGGCGGCTCGATCATGGCCTTCATCGCCTCGGTCAAGACGGCCGTCTACCCCTACATCCTCGCCTTCCAGGCCTTCCCGAAGATCGCGGTCGCGCCGCTCTTCGTGGTCTGGCTCGGCTACGGCGACGGACCGAAGATCATCATCGGCACCTCGCTCGCCTTCTTCCCGGTCATCAGCGCGACCATGGCCGGCCTCCTCGACGTGGACCCCGACGAGCACAACCTGATGCGCTCGATCGGCGCCAGCAAGCGCCAGGAGCTGCGCCACCTGCGGCTCCCCCGCGCGATGTCGTACGTCTTCCCCGCCCTCGACATCGCCGTGGTCGGCGCCCTGCTGGGCGTCATCACCGCCGAGATCGTCGGCACCGAGTACGGCCTCGGCCGCGTCATCACCGAGCGAGCCGCCTACGGCGACTCGGCCGCGGTCTACGCCGTCCTCATCGTCCTGGCCGTGGCGGGAGCGATCCTCCACCTGGCCGTCAGCATCCTCCACAAGGTGATGCCCCGGTCGATCGTCCCGAAGTAGCGGACGCCCGACCACCAGCACGTCCGACCGCGAAGGCGGGCACCGGCGAGCACTCACCACCGCTCGTCCGGCGTCCGGCTGGTCAGCCCTGCCCGCACGCGGGCGCCTCTCGGGTCCTACCCACATCACAGGAAGTCTCACGACCATGACCCTCTCCACCACCCGCCGCGCCCGGCGCGGCCTGGCCACGGCGCTCGTGCTCTCGATCGCCTCCGTGTCCCTCGCCGCCTGTGGCGGTGGCGGCGACGAGGCCAACGCCGATGGCACCACCTCCCTCTCCGGGGTGAACGGCGACCCGTCCAACGGCCCGTCGGGCGCCCCGTGGGGCTCGGTCCAGATCCAGGAGGGCTGGGACAAGGCGGACGGCTACACCCTCAAGTGGGACGTTGCGCAGAGCGCGGCGGCCGGCCTCCAGCTGCTCAGCGCCGGCAAGGTCGACATGGCGCAGGGCTCCGCCCCGACGGCGTACGCCGCCGCGAAGCTCGACCCGGACCTGCGCATCATCGGCTTCCTCAACGGCCCGGCCTACCTGATGGTCGCCCCCGAGGGCAGCGGCATCGAGACCGCCGCGGACCTCAAGGGCAAGAAGATCGGCGTCCTGGCCCTCGGATCGGCCTCCGACATGATGGTCCGCGGCTCGCTGGCCGAGGTCGGGCTCGACCCGGACAAGGACGTCAAGATCCTCCCGATCGGCGTGGGCGCGCCGATGGCCGAGGCGCTCAACTCCGGCACGGTCGACGCGATCGCCGGCTGGGAGGGCATGTGGCAGAGCATCTCCGCGCTGACCGACGCGCCGCTCCAGCCGGTCGAGGCGGCCATGTCCGACCTCCCCGGGATGATGCTGCAGACCACGACGCAGGAGGTGCTCGACACCAAGCACGACGCGCTCGTGGCCTACATGCGCAACTTCTACAAGGGCTGCCAGATCGGCGCCGACGACCCCGAGCGCGTGGTCGCCGACCACTGGGACGTCTTCTCCAACGTCGCCCCGCCCGCCGACAAGTACGACGAGCAGCTCGCCGACCAGGCCGACTGGAACCAGAACTTCTTCTCGATCTGCGCGGCGCCCGGCGCCGACACCGACACCCCCGGCGTGCTCTCCGACGCCGAGGTCAAGGAGGTCTACGACTGGCTGCGCAAGTACAACATCCTCGAGGACGACGTCGACTACTCGACCATCGTCGACACCTCGGTCACCGAGGAGGCCATGAAGGGCCTCGACCTCACCTCGTGGGCGACCGACTACCTCAAGGACAACCCCGACCAGGGCTGATCCCGGCGCGACTCCCCGTGGCGGCGGGTGCACCTCCACCCGCCGCCGCGGCGGCACCGCACGTCCCGACACCTGTCACCCCCGCTGGCACGAGATCAGGAGCGACCCCATGTCCGTCACCGCCACCGCCCGGTCCGCGGTCGACGCCCTGGTCTCCGCCCTCCCCGCCGGGGTCGTCGTCACCGACGCCGTGCGCGTCGAGAAGTACCGCCACGACCGGTTCGAGGACCTGGCCGCCGGCATGCCGTGCGCCGTCGTACGTGCCGAGAGCACCGAGCAGGTCCAGGTCGCGCTGCGGTGGGCCACCGAGCACCGCGTACCGGTCGTGCCCCGCGGTGCCGGCACCTCCCTGTCCGGCGGCGCGACCGCCGTCGACGGTTGCCTGGTGCTGACCCTCGAACGGATGAGCGGCATCCGCGTCGACCCCGACCGCCGGGTCGCGCACGTCGAGCCCGGCGCCCTCAACATCTCCGTCAAGGAGGCCGCCGCGGGCCACGGGCTCTGGTACCCGCCCGACCCCGGCTCCTACCGGATCTCCACCATCGGCGGGAACATCGCGACCAACGCCGGTGGCCTGTGCTGCGTGAAGTACGGCGTGACCGCTGACTACGTCCTCGGCCTCGACGTCGTCCTCGCCGACGGCCGGCTGCTCCGGCTCGGCGGCGAGACCATGAAGGACGTCGCCGGGCTGAACCTCCGCCAGCTCTTCGTCGGCAGCGAGGGCACCCTTGGCGTGGTGACCGGCGCCGTGCTGCGCCTGGTCCCCCAGCAGGGCGAGGTCTCGACCCTCGTGGCGAGCTTCCCCGACCTCGTCTCCGCCGGCACCGCCGTCACCCGCATCGGGCGCACGGTCCGTCCCGCGATGCTCGAGCTGATGGACCGGGTCTCGATCAACGCCGTCGAGGACCACTCTCCGCGCGGCCTCGACCGCGAGGCCGGCGCCCTGCTCATCGTGCAGTCCGACGCACCGGGCCGCTCCCGCGCCGAGGAGATCGCGACCGTCGAGGCGCTGTGCGAGGAGGCCGGCGCGACGGAGGTCGCCACCACCGACGACGCCGACGAGGGACTGATGTTCGTCGACGCGCGCCGCAGCGCCGGCGACGCGACCGAGGCGCGCGGCACCCTCCTCGCCGAGGACATCTGCGTGCCGGTCGACCGGCTCCCGGAGGTGCTCGCCGAGATCAGCGCCATTGCCGTCCGCCACGACCTCGAGATCCCCGTCGTCGCCCACGCCGGCGACGGCAACCTGCATCCCGGGATCGTCTACCCGCCCGGCGACGCGGCCGCGCGCGACCGCGCCTGGCTCGCCTTCGACGACCTCATGGCGCTCGCGACGACCTTCGGCGGCACCGTCACCGGCGAGCACGGGGTCGGCCGCACCAAGACCCGCGGGCTCGCCGCCCAGGTCGGCCCGGACGTGCTCGCGGTGTCGCACGCGATCAAGGCGACCCTCGACCCGCTCGGCCTGCTGAACCCCGGTGCGCTCCTCCCCCGGGACCCCGCGGAGGGGTCGTGACCGGCGGAGTCCCACCGGGCTGATGAAGCCCCTCGTCGACCACCCCGACCACCCCGACCACCCCACCCCGCACAGGAGCCCCGCATGAGCGCCACTGCCGGCGTGACGACCGACCCCGTGACCGGGCCGCTCCCCCGGATCCCGCTCGACCTGCTGGTCGGGGGCGCCTGGGAGTCGACGGCCGAGCGGTTCACCGTCGACGACCCGGCCAGCCTGACCACGATCGCGCGCGTCGCCGACGCCGGCGAGGCCGAGGCCCGGGCGGCCGTGACGGCCGCGCACGACGCGTTCGGGCCGTGGGCCGAGCGGGCTCCGCGCCAGCGCGCCGAGGTGCTGCGCCGGGCCCACGAGCTGATGGTCGCCGAGGCCGAGACGGGCGCCCTGCTGATCACCCGCGAGAACGGCAAGGCGTGGCGCGACGCGCTCGGCGAGGTGACCTACGCGGCCGAGTTCTTCCGGTGGTTCGCCGAGGAGGCGGTGCGGGTCCGGGGCGACTTCCGCACGGCGCCGGGCGGCGACAAGACGATCATCGTCGACCACCACCCGATCGGGGTGGCGTACCTCGTCACGCCCTGGAACTTCCCCGCCGCCATGGCGACCCGCAAGATCGCGCCCGCGCTCGCTGCCGGGTGCACCTGCATCCTCAAGCCGGCGGCGGAGACGCCCTTGACGGCGCTGTGGATCGGCGACGTGCTGCAGAGGGCCGGCGTGCCGGCCGGTGTGGTCAACATCCTCCCGACCTCCGACCCCGGCCCGCTCTCCGACGTGATCCTCGGCGACGCGCGGGTCGCGACGCTCTCCTTCACCGGCTCGACGCCGGTCGGCAAGCAGCTGATGGCGAGCACGGCCTCGCGCGCGCTGCGGGTCTCGATGGAGCTCGGCGGCAACGCGCCGTTCCTCGTGCTCGAGGGCGCGGACGTCGACCAGGCTGTCGAGATCGCTGTGGTCGCGAAGATGCGCAACGGCGGCAGCGCCTGCACCGCCGCGAACCGGCTCTACGTCCACGCCTCCCTCGCCGAGGATCTCGGCCACCGGCTCACCGCCGCCTTCGCGGAGCTGCGGATGGGGCCGGGCGCCGACCGCGCGACCGAGCTCGGCTCGATGGTCTCGACCCGCGAGCAGGCCAAGGTCCACCAGCTGCTCGAGGTCGCGGAGTCCGAGGGCGGGCGGGTCGTCCAGGCCCAGGCCGCGCCCGACGGCGGCGCGTTCGTGGCGCCGTACGTCGTCCACGACGTCGCCCACGGCGGCACCCTCACGAGCACCGAGATCTTCGGGCCGGTCGCCCCGATCATCGCCTTCGACTCCGTCGACGAGGCGGTCCGGATGGCCAACGACACGACCTTCGGGCTCATCTCCTACGTCGTCTCCGGCGACACCGGCCGCGGCATCCAGGTGGCGCGCCGGATGGAGAGCGGGATGGTCGCGGTCAACAAGGGCGTCCTGTCCGACCCCGCCGCCCCGTTCGGCGGCATGAAGGAGTCCGGCATCGGCCGCGAGGGCGGCTTCGCCGGCATCCACGAGTTCCTCGAGTCGCAGTACATCGCGGCCGACCTCTGACCCGCACCCACCACAGGAGACCTCCGCATGACGGTCAGCGCACCACCCCCGCCCACCGACGCCGAGCTGGCTGCCCTTGCCCGGCAGGTCCGTTGGCACGTCCTCCACACCGTCGCGGGCGCGGGTGCCGGCCACGTCGGTGGCCCGATGTCGGCCACCGACCTGCTGGTGACGCTCTACTTCGCCCAGCTCCGCACCGACCCGGCCGATCCGCAGGCGCCGGGCCGCGACCGCTTCATCCTGTCCAAGGGCCACTGCGCGATCGCGCTCTACGCCACCCTCGCGCTGCGCGGCTACTTCCCCGTCGAGGAGCTCGCGACGTTCGACCAAGGCGACTCGCGGCTCCAGGGCCACCCCGACATGCGACTCACCCCGGGGATCGACGTCTCCACCGGCTCGCTCGGCATGGGCCTCTCGGTCGGCGCGGGGATGAGCCTTGCCGCCCGGCGCGCCGGCACCGACCAGCACACGTGGGTGATGGTCGGCGACGGCGAGCTCCAGGAGGGCATGGTCTGGGAGACGGTCATGTCCGCGCCCCGCTTCGGCCTCGACAACCTCACCCTGGTCGTCGACCTCAACGGCCTGCAGCAGTACGGCTGGCACCCGCAGCCGGGCGACCGCTTCGACCGCAGCGAGCCTCAGGGCCACGTCGACCTGCCGGCGGTGTTCCGCGGCTTCGGCTGGCACGTGCTCGTGGTCGACGGTCACGACCTGCCGCAGATCCGGGAGGCGTACGCCGCCGCTGCCGCTGCCCGCGGCGTCGCCGGTCGCCCGACCGTCATCGTCGCGCGGACGACGAAGGGAGCGGGCGTCTCGTTCACCGCCGGCAGCTACCGCTGGCACAACGGCATCGCGACCGCCGACGAGCTGACGGTGGCCCGCGACGAGCTGGGCATCGGGGTCCTCGCGTGAGCCGCTCGCAGCGCGAGGTCTTCGGGGAGACGCTCGCCGAGCTCGCCGCCGCCGACCCGCGCGTCGTCGTCCTCGACGGCGACCTCGCCACCTCGACCCGGGCCGACATCGTCGCCGAGCAGGCGCCCGACGCCTTCGTCCAGGTCGGCATCGCCGAGCAGAACATGGTCGGCATGGCCGTCGGGATGGCCACCTCCGGCTACGTGCCGTGGCTCTCGTCGTTCGGCGTCTTCCTCACCCACCGCGCCGTCGACCAGGTGCGGATGCTGGTCTCGCAGACCCGGCTCCCGGTGCGGGTCGTGGCGTCCTACGCCGGCCTGCTGAACGGTCGCACCGGCAAGACACACCAGGACGTCGAGGACCTCGCGATCATGCGGGCGATGCCGCACATGACGGTGCTCGCGCCTGCCGACGAGCACGAGGCCGAGGCGATGATCCGGTGGGCGGCGGACTTCGACGGACCGGTCTACCTCCGGCTCGCGCGCGACCGGGTGACTCCGGTCTTCGAGGCCGGCCACGTCTTCGAGCCCGGTCGGACCCACGTCGTCCGGGACGTCGACGCCGGTGCCGACGTCACGCTCGTGTCGACCGGCACCCAGACCACGCGCGTCCTGGCAGCCGCCGACCTGCTCGCTGCCCGCGGCATCGCAGCCCGCGTGCTGCACGTCCCGACGGTCAAGCCACTCGACACGGCGGGCTTCCTCGCCCTGCTCGACGAGTCACTCGTCGTCACCGTCGAGGAGCACTCGGTGCTCGGCGGCCTCGGCGGACTGGTCTCGGAGATCACCTCGACCCACGCCCCGCGTCACGTCGTCCGGTTGGGTCTCGCGGACGGCTGGGCCGAGTCGGCGCCCGACGACTTCCTGCTCGACCGCTACGGGCTGTCCGCGGAGCGGGTCGCCGAGCAGGTCGAGGCGGCGGTCCGGTCGCAGGTGGCCGTGGTGCCGGCGTGACCTCGGGGGCGCAGATGCAAGCCGTCGTGAAGACGGCCGACGGAGCTGCCGGGATCGAGGTGCGACCGGTTCCCCTTCCGGTCCCCGGTCCCGGTGAGGTGAGGGTGCGGGTCCTGGCCGCCGGGGTGTGCGGCACGGACCTGCACCTCGCCGACGACGAGTACGCCCACGCGCGTCCCGTCGTGATGGGCCACGAGGTCACCGGCGTCGTCGACCTCGCGCCCGGCCACGCGGAGTGGGTGGGCCGTCGGGTCGCGCTCGAGACCTACGCCAGCACGTGTGGCTCGTGCCCGATGTGCCGCGACGGACGGCCGAACCTCTGCCCCGGGCGTCGGTCGATCGGCTCGTTCGTGAACGGCGGCTTCGCCGGGCACGTCGTCGTACCCCTCCACAACCTGCACGCCCTCCCCGACCACGTCGCGGAGCTCGACGGTGCGCTGGCCGAGCCGCTCGCGTGCGTCGCGCACTGCCTGCTCGACCCACCGCGGGTCCAGGCCGGCGACCGGGTGCTGGTCACCGGGCCCGGCACGATGGGCCAGCTCACCTCGCGTGTCGCGACCGCCCTCGGTGGTGCCGTCACGCTCGTGGGACTCGACAAGGACGCCGACCGGCTGGCCGTCGCGGAGCGCCACGGCGCCTACACCCTGCTGCCCGGCGACGTCCCCGAGGGGCAGTACGACGTCGCGGTCGAGGCGTCCGGCAGCGCGCCCGCCCTCGCCACGGCCCTCGCCGGGCTGCGACGCGGCGGCCACCTCGTGCTGATGGGGATCATGGGCCGGCCCGTGGAGGTCGACCTCGACGTCGTCTTCTACAAGGAGCTCACGATCTCCACCGGCTTCGCCTCCACCCCCGACTCGTGGCGCCGCGCGCGGACGCTGCTCGAGACTGGTGCGGTCAGCCTCACCGACCTCGTCACCACCACCCGCCCGCTCGAGGAGTGGGGCGCGGCGCTCGACGACGTCCGCGCCGGCCGCGGGCTCAAGACGGTCCTGGTGCCCGCCAGGGACCGACGACCCTAGAAGGAGAGACGTGCACTTCCACGACACCGAGGACAGCCAGTACCACCGCACCCTGCGCCAGGCCGCGCCCGAGATGGTCGAGGCGTTCGGCGCCTTCGACGCGGCCGTGTTCGGCACCGAGGGTGCCCTCGACGCGAGGACCAAGGAGCTCATCGCGATCGCCGTCGCAGCCACCACCCAGTGCCCCTACTGCATGGACGCCCACGTCACCGCCGCCAAGAAGGCCGGCGCCACCGAGCCCGAGGTTGCCGAGGCCGTGATGGTCGCCTCCGCACTCCGCGCCGGGGGCGCGCTGACGCACGGCTGGCTCGCGCTCAAGCAGTACGACCAGCCCTGATCAGGTGGGCCGCGTCCCGCCGGCCGCGCGGCACGCGATCCGCAGCAGCGCGGCGGCGGGGCCGTCGAGGGGCCGGTCGCGGCGCCAGATCGCGGTGAGCGGCCGCTCGAGGTCGAGGTCGTGGCGCACCTCGACGAGCTCGCCCGTGTCGAGCCCGGCGCGCACGGCGTACGGCGTCACGACGGCGGGTCCGACGCCGGCGAGCGCGGCACCGACCATCGCCGTCGTCGACGTGGCGACCATCGCGATGCGGGGCTGGGCGGCGAGGGCTCGCTCGAACGTGCTGCGGGTGCCGCTCCCCTCCTCGCGCACGACGAACTCGGCGGCGAGCAGCTGGTCGCGTGACAGCGGCGTGCTGCGCCGCGCCCACGGGTGCGCGGCGGGCACCACGATGACGAGGCGGTCGGTGCCCACGACCCGCCTGGCGAGGTCCTCCGACACGCGCGTCGACTCGACGAAGCCGATCGCGCAGTCGCCGGAGTGGACGAGGTCGTCGACCCGGTCGGAGTTCTGCACCTGCAGGCGGAGGTGAACCTCGGGCATCGAGGCGCGCAGCTCGCCGATCCACCGCGGGAGCACGAACTCGGCCACCGTGAGGCTCGCCGCGACGCCGAGGTCCGAGCCGCCCTGGGACCGCCGGGCGCTCAGCGCCTGGAGGCCGCCTCGCATGGTGTCGATCTGGTGGAGCACGTCTCGCGCCCAGGCCGCGACCGTCACGCCGTCGGGGGTGAGCCGGGTGCCGCGCGGCGTCCGCTCCGCCACGCGCAGCTGCCAGCGCGTCTCGAACGCGCGGAGCGAGATGCTCGCCGCAGGCTGCGTGATGCCGAGGCGGCGGCCGGCGGCGCCGAGGCTGCCCTCCTCCTCGAGGAGGACCAGGAGGCGCAGCGCCTGGAGGTCCAGCTCCTTGCTCATAAGCAACGATTATGACCTGCCCCCGGGTCCGCGTCTAGTCGACACTATGTCGTGCGAAACATCCTTGGACCGTGGCCCTCCTCCCTCCCGAGACCGTCTCGACCCCGACGTCGCCCGCGCCCCCGTCCGCCACGACGCCGTCGCGACGCGCCACCTACCTCCGCCGCGCGATCCTCGCCTTCGCCGTCGCGGGCGTCGCCCTGGCGATCAGCACCGCGGCGCCCCTCATGGGCCCGCTGCTGGTCGCGCTCGTCATCGGCGTCGCCGCCGCGAACACCCCGGGCCTGAGCCGTTACGTCGTCGGCACAGCGCCCCGGCTCGACAAGCTCCTCCTCCGCTCGGGCATCGTGCTGCTCGGCCTCAAGATCGCCATCACCGACGTGCTGGCCCTCGGCGCCTCCGGCATCGCGGTCGTGCTGGCGACGGTCGTGACGACGTACGCCGCCACCCAGCTCGCCGGCCGGCTCCTGGGACTCGAGCGCGACCTGGTCACCCTGATCGCCGCCGGCTTCTCGATCTGCGGCGCGGCCGCCGTCGCCGCCGTGGAGTCCTCGATCCGGGCCAGGCCCAAGGACGTCGCGCTCGCGGTCGCCCTGGTCACCGTGTTCGGCACGATCATGATCGGCGCGGTCCCCGCGCTCGGCAGCGCCTTCGGCCTGACCGACGAGCAGACCGCGGTCTGGGCGGGCGCCAGCATCCACGAGGTCGCCCAGGTGATCGCCGCCGCGTCACTCATCGGCGCGGGCGGGGCGACGGTCCTGGCCACCGCCACCACGGTCAAGCTCGCCCGCGTCGCGCTGCTCGCACCGGTGCAGCTCGTCTCGGCCCGGATCTGCCGCTCGGAGGACGCGACCCGTCGAGGCCCGCTCGTCCCGCTCTTCCTCCTCGGCTTCCTGGCCGCCGTCGCGGTCCGCACGACCGGGGTCCTCCCCCAGGGCGTCCTCGACCTCGCAGGCCAGCTGACCACGCTCCTGCTCAGCGCCGCGATGTTCGGCCTCGGCACCGGCATCGTCGCCCGCTACCTGTGGCCGGTCCCGGTCCGCGCCCTGCTGCTGGCGACGATCTCGACCCTCGTGGCAGCCACTGTGGCCCTCGCACTCGTGACCCTGCTCGTCTGACCGTCCCGCCGCCCTGCGACTCCCCGGTTCCGGGTGTGTTTCCGCGACGCCCGGCACGGGTACGAACGGAGCACACCGAAGGGACGCACACATGACCGTGATCGACATCAAGATGAGCGCGATCTACCGCGCCGCGCACGAGGAGCTCCCGGCCAGGGCCGCGGACTTCGCAGCGCACGCCACCAGCGACTCGGGCGCGATCAACCCGATCGCCGCCCAGCTGGCCCTCGCCGGCAACCACCCGATCGCCGGCGACCTCTCCGACATCTCCGTCGAGCTCTTCCTCCACCTGCGCTCGATGGTGCGCACCTTCAACGACAGCGCGACCGCGCTCGACCTCATCGCCGACGACTTCGTGGCCGTCGACGCCGAGGCCCAGGCGTGGTTCGACCAGCACACGCAGTACGTCGGCGACCCCGAGCTCGCCACCGAGCCGACCGGTCCGGAGGTCTGACGTGGCCGGGATCCTCGACCAGCTCGACCCCCTGTTCACCGAGATCGTCGACGGCATCGGCGAGCTCGACGGCAACGAGGGGTGCGCCGACCTGTTCGAGGGCGAGCAGGGCCGCACGCTCGAGGAGGGCTGGTGCTGGATGCCCGGCTACTTCAGCATCCCGGGTTCGCACGCCTGGGAGACCCAGGCCAACTACGTCGGCATGCACCCGACGCACCCCGACTGGTACGAGCAGACCGTCACCAACGCCGACCGTGAGCGACTGTTCCAGGAGGCCCTGACCTCGGTGTGGAACCAGCGCCACGACAGCTGGGTCAACAGTGCCGTCACCACCGTCTACCGCAGCGCCACCCGCGACGTGTGGGAGCCCGACGCCGAGGCGATGCACGCGCCCGTCGAGTCGCTCTACGCCCTCACCCAGTGGCTCCACCAGCAGCTGGAGCCCGAGGCGGGCTGGGCCGCGCCCGGCGACCCCCACGCCCCCCAGTGGCTCACCGACCTGCAGCAGCACTGGCCGGCGACCTCGCAGAGCTCGGAGTCGTTCTACGACTTCTGGACCGACGTCAACGAGAAGTGCGCCCTCTACGTCCAGGCGGCCGCGCGGCTCGCCTCCTCGAGCGCTCAGGTCGCCACGGCCATCTCCCGCTACCAGAAGAACATGGTCAAGGCGTCGACCAAGTGCCGCGACCGGGTGGTGGAGGCGCTCGAGCAGTGGCAGGCGTGGAAGGACCGCAGCGGTGCCTGGCCGACCGGGGCGATGACGAGCAACGAGGGCGTGAAGGACATCCTCGGCCACGTGAGCACGGTGACCGGTCTGGTCGCGCTGTTCCCGCCGGCTGCCGCCGTCAGTGGTGGCGTCAGCCTCGTCACCGGCCTGGTGACCTACGTGATCCCGGACGAGAGCATCGAGATGGAGGTGCTCAGTGCCGCGACCGCCTCCGACATCCACAACGGCTTCCTCAACGACCTCAAGCGGATCACCGAGGAGATGATCAAGACCCTCGACCAGCTGCGCACGGAGCGGCCGGGCGACACGACCGGCTTCGCCGACATCGGGCTGCAGTCCTACGCGGCCGACGTCGTCGCCAACCACCGCGACTGGACGCCGCCGCCGGTGCACCTCTAGGTCACCGGTCGTCGGCGACCGGGCGTGCGGGAGTCAGCCCCGCAGGGTCGAGTCGAGCAGCGCCCGGAGGCTGTCGAAGTGCCGCTCGGCGGACTCCTCGTCGTACATCGACGTGTCCGACATCGAGTAGCCGTGCGGGCCGGGGAAGACCTCGTTGGCGACCGTCAGCCCGGCAGCGTCGATCGCCTCGCCGAGCGCGGTGACGGCCTCGGGCGGCATCGACCCGTCGTTCGAGGCGTGGCCGAAGGCGAAGGTGGCCCGGGCGGTCGCGATCGCGAGGTGTGGGCTGTCGGGCTCGTCGGTGACGAGACCGCCGCCGTGCCAGCCGCCGACGGCCACCACGCCGGGGTCGGCGCCGGCCGCGCGGATCGCGATCCGCGCACCCATGCAGTAGCCCGTGGCGCCGACCTCGTCCCCCGACACCTCCGGGCGCGAGCGGAGGGCGGAGAGGTACGCCGGGAGGTCCCGCGCGATGAGCTCGGGGGTCAGTCCTCGGACGCGCTGCATCGCCTCGCCCATGAACGCCTCCCGGTTGCCGGGCTCGCGCAGGTCGGCCTTCGGTGCGACGTCGGCGGCGCGACCGTCGCGGTAGAAGACGTTGGGCGCCAGCACCGTGTAGCCCCACGACGCGATCCGGTCTGCCATCTCCTCGATCCGCGGCCGCAGCCCGATCGCGTCGATCACGAACAGCACCCCGGGTGCGGGGGCTCCGTCGGGCGCGGCGGCGAGGTAGGCCTCGGCGTTGCCGTCGGGCATGGTCAGCGTCAGTGTGGGCACGCGCCCGAGGCTAGCCGGACGACGGTCAGGCCGGCACCGGCAGCAGCCGCTCTCGACCAGGCGAACCTCGGATGCGTGCTCAGGCACGAGCGGCCATGCTGGAGGCCCTGCCCCCACCCCCGCCCAGGAGAAGATCCGTGCCCAGCAAGCGTGCGCTCATCGTCGTCGACGTCCAGAACGAGTACTTCGACGGCGTGCTGCAGATCCAGCACCCCGACCGCGACGAGACGCTGGCCAACGTCGTGCGTGCCCTCGACCTGGCCAACGAGCGGGGCATCCCGGTCGTGCTCGTGCAGCACGAGCTGCCCGAGGGCGCCCCGATCTTCGCCGTCGGCTCGCACAGCTGGACCGTCCACCCCGAGGTCGAGTCGCGCGCGACCGAGGCGTGGAAGCGGGTCACGAAGGACAGCTCGAGCGTCTTCGCCGGCACGGACGTCGCCGCGTGGCTCTCGGCGCAGGGTGTCGACACGATCTCGCTCGTGGGCTACATGACCAACAACTGCGACATCGCCACGGCCGTCTCGGCCGAGGAGCTCGGCCTCGAGGCGGAGGTGCTCTCGGACGCGACCGGCGCCATCCACCTCGCCAACGAGGCCGGCAAGGTCTCGGCCGAGCAGCTCCACGACGTGCTGATGGTGCTGCTGCACTCCAACTTCGCGGCCGTCGCCACCACCGACGCCTGGATCACCGCAGCCACCGCCGGCGACCCGCTGCCGAAGAGCGACCTCGGGACCTCGGCAACCGAGGGGCGATCCGTCTTCGCCGGGTGAGTCCCGCCGGCAGTCGGCGCCGGGAGCTCAGCCGGTGCGACGGACCATCGTGAGCCGCGTCGAGGTCGCCAGCCATCCGGCCACCCAGGCCAGCAGCGGCACGAGCGGCAGGCCGAGCAGCACCAGCCACGGGATCCCCGTGCCCGGCATGCCGTCGACCTGCATCAGGGCAGCCCCGGCCGGCAACCCGATGGCCGCGCCGAGCAGCGCACCGACCACCCCGATGAACAGCCCGTGCATCGCGCCGACCAGCCGCCGTCGCCACGGCCCCGCACCGACCGCCGCCATGGTGGCCTGGTCCGCGCGCCCCTCGGCGGCCGAGAGCGAGACCGCGATGCCGACGACCACCAGTGTCAGCAGTGCGGCGGCGCCGAGTGCCGCGAAGCGCAGCAGGCTGGCGGTGTCGAGGTCGCGCACCACCGTCGAGGGCGTGATGCCCTCGACGGCCAGCGCGTCGAGGTCGGCGCCGGTGATGTCGCGCGGCGTCAGCACGGTCACGGTCTGCGGGGAGACCACGAACCCGAGACCCTCTGCCGTGTCAGGCGACATCCACGCGCTGCCGCCGTCGTACCCGCGGTCGGCGCCCGTGGCCCGCGCCGCGATCGCGGGCAGCTCCCACGAGTCGCGCTGCGTGCGGTCACCGGGGTCGAAGCTCACCCGGACCTGGCCGTCGACCACCGATCCCGTCGAGGTGGTGACGACGACCCCGTCCGCGAAGGCGGCGAGGACGTCGTCGTCCACGTCGACCAGCTGCCGCAGGGACTCCTCATCGACGACGCGCACGCCGTCGCCGGGCATGGAGCGGGAGCCGAGGAAGGGCTCCACGTAGGGCACGCCCGGCATCGTCGCCCGCGACGTCACGTAGGTCGTGCTCGTCCCGACCTGGTCCTCGACAGCAGCGATGACGCCGGCCACCCGCTGCGCTCCGGCCGCCGGCCCGACCTCCTCGGGCAGCTCGTCGGTCGCGACGGTGATCGACATCCAACGCCTCCCCGCGTCACCGGCCTGGCTCGCGAGCTCGGCGGACGCGGCCTGCACGGCGAAGCCGGCAAACACCATGCCCGCCACCGTGATCATCAGCGACACCGCGCTGGCGGCCGTCCGGAACCGGTGCCGCGACGCCTCGCGCAGGGCGAACCTGCCCGAGACCGACAGCCACCGCGACGCCCCGGCGATGCGGCGTACGACGTGCGGGGACAGCCACGTGAGTCCACCGATGAGCAGCACCAGGCCGACGGCGCCGATGACGACCGGGACCCCCGAGGGCTGCGACCGGTAGGGCTCGGTCGGCACGCTCGTCCCGACCGCGGCGAACTCCGCGGAGATCCACCACCCGCTCGCGACGAGCACCACCAGCCCGAGGATCGCGAGGCCGGTGGCCGGCCGGTGCGTGCGGAGGTCTCCCGAGCCGCCGACGCTGAAGCGCCCGGAGAGCGCATCGACCGGGCTCATCCGGCCGATGCTCCACGCCGGCGCGAGCGCGGCGGCGAGGCCGGTGACCGCGCCCAGCAGCGTGAGCACCGAGACGAGGAACCAGTCGACGTCCTGCGTCCAGACCCGCGTGTGGGCGACGACCTCGTAGACCGGGACGCCGAGCCGGAACACCACGACCCCGGCCACCGCACCCAGCGCGGACGCCCCGACCCCGAGGACGAGACCCTGGGCGAGCAGCACCCGGCGCACGTCACCCGCCGCTCCCCCGTTGGCGGCCACGAGGCCGAGGTCGCGCACCTGGCGACGGGCACCGACGGCGAAGGCCGAGCCCACCAGCAGCACCACCTCGATGAGGCCGAACAGCACCACCAGGGCGCCGACGGCGAGCGCCGCGGCGTCCACCGGCCCGTCGTCGGCGTACTGCACGTCCCACTCCTGAGGGTCGAACATCGCCTGACGGGGCATGGCCGCGACCCCCTGCGCCGCCAGCGTGTCGACCAGCTCGTGCAGGTCCGCGCCCGAGGTGCCGGGCAGGTCCACCAGGAAGCGGTACGACGCCGCCTCGTCCTGCTGCTGGGCTGCGAGGGCCTCCGTGGCGACGACTCCCCCGGGCGGGGCGATCATCTCGACCCCCTCGGCGAAGACCTCCCGCTCGCGCGGGTCGACGACCCCCACCACCCGGACGGTGGTGCCGTCGAGCAGCTGCAGGGACGCGTCGGGCAGCGGGTCGCCGTCGTCGTCGAGGAGCTCCAGCGCCCGGGCCGATCCCGCGTCGAGGGCGACCTCGTCGGGGGCGATCGGTGCCGCGCCGCGGGACACCCAGCCCAACCCCTCGGCCATCGGATCGCTCGCGTCGATGACCTCCACGCTGGCTTGGCCACCGCTGGCGAGGACGACCCAGCCGTAGCTTCGGTGGTCGATCACGCGGCTGCCCTCGGGCATCAGCGCGGCGACGTCGACGGAGGACGCGTCGCGCTGCGGCTTCGGGCTCCGGTCGGCCCGGGCCGGCTCACCGTTCGGCTTGACGGCCGTGTAGCCCATGTCGCCCGACCAGTAGGTGACCTCGACGCGGTCCCAGGGCGAGACCTCGACCATGAGGTCGGCACCACCCATCGCGGCCCGCGCCGCCTGCTCGCCGGTCCAGCGGAGGTTGGTGTGGAACTGCGCGACGGTCACGGCGACGAGGACCGGCAGCGCGACGAGGAACGCCATGAGCAGCGAGCGGCCCTTGTGGGACCAGAGGTCGCGGCGCGCCATCCGCAGTGCCGGGAGCCAGCGGGTCACTCGCGACCCACCAGCAGCGACTGCGGCGAGGACCGCTGGGTCTCGTCGACCGCGACACCGTCGCGGAGGAACACCACCCGGTCGGCCCACCCGGCGTGCCGTGCCTCGTGCGTGACCAGCAGCGCGGCGCTGCCGGCCTCGCAGCGGGCACGCAGCAGCGCGAGGACCTGCTCGCCGGTCTCCGAGTCGAGAGCGCCCGTGGGCTCGTCGGCCAGCACGAGGCAGCGCTCCCCGACCACCGCACGTGCGATGGCGACCCGCTGCTGCTGGCCACCGGACAGGTGCGCCGGGAACCGGTCGTACAGGCCCTCGAGCCCGACCTCGTCCAGGACGGCGCGCGCCGTCCGCAGCGCCTCGCGCGACCTGACCTTGTCGAGCTCGAGCGGCATCGCGACGTTCTCCTGCGCGGTGAGCGACGGGATCAGGTTGTAGTCCTGGAAGACGTAGCCGACCCGGCGGCGCCGCAGCGACGCGAGCGCACCCTGCGACATCGACCCGAGCTCCTCGCCCTGCACCCGCGTGCGACCTGCCGTGGCCTGGTCGAGGCCGCCGGCGAGGTTGAGCAGGGTGGACTTCCCCGAGCCCGACGGGCCCATCACGGCGACCATCTCACCGGGCATGACCGTCAGGTCGAGCCCGCGCAGCGCATGGACCGCCGCGTCGCCACGGCCGTGGATCCGGCTCACGTCCTGCATCTCGAGCACCGGCTGCGTCATCGCCGCGCCCCCTTGCCCGTCGTCGCGCGGTCCTTCGCCGGTGCTGCCGCGTGTGCGGGTGCACCACGCTTCGCCGCGCGCGCGACCATCGCTTCACAGTGGTCGAGCCAGCGCACCTCGGCCTCCGCGGCGTACCTCAGGTTCTCCAGCACCAGCGACCACGCGAGGCCGCCCGGCTCCTCTCCCGGCTCCCCCTGTGACTTGAGCCGGGTGAGGTCCTGCAGGCGGCCGATCGTCGCGGCCCGCTGGTGCTGGATCAGGGCCGCGACGTCCACCCCGGGGACGGTCACGGCGAGCGCGAGCTTGATCGAGAGCTCGTCGCGCGGCCGGTCCTGAGCCGTCACGGCGGAGGCGAACCAGTCGAGCAGCTCGGCCCTCCCCGCGCCGGTGATGGCGTAGCGCGCGCGGCCCTGCTCGTCCTGCCCCGCGGGCTCGACGAGTCCGTCGCGCTCGAGGCGCGACAGGGTCGAGTAGACCTGCCCGATGTTGAGGGGCCAGGCGTCGGCGGTGACGGCGTCGAAGTCGGCGCGCAGCTGGTAGCCGTAGCCCGGGCCGCGCTCGAGGAGGGCCAGGAGTCCGTGACGGATCGACATGGATACGGAGTATGCATACTCAGTACGCAATCTGCAAGGACCACCTGACACTGCAACGCACCCGGGCGTCGCTCCGTATCCCTGTCGAGAGGTTCCGCATACTGCACCCGGAGGCACCCATGGACCTGCGCGAGGAGATCGAGCGCGACCTCAGCACCGAGCCGGTCGACCGGTTCGCGATCGAGGACGCGCTCCGGGCTGGTCGGCGCACCGTCGTACGCCGTCGCGCCCTGTCGGCACTCGCCGCGACGGTGGCGTCGGTGGCGATCGCAACGAGCCTGGTCGTGGCCCTCGACCCCGGTGCGGCGCCGTCGGGCGATCGCGTCGCGTCGCGGGGAGCCGACCGGTGCGACCTGCCGAGCGCCGGACGGACGTCGGCGGAGTGCGAGGGCTACCAGCTCCTCCAGGACGACCCCGTGGCCTACACCTCCAGCGGCACGCTGGTGATCCGCGACGGCTGGACCTACACGGCCCGCATCATGGACCCCCTCGTGGGAGTGGATGCCGCAGCCGTGGAGGTCACCGACGGCGCGGACACCGACTGGGCGCTGCTCAAGGAGCCCGGCGCGGACGGGAGCCTCTTCGCGCAGCACGCCGATCCTGCCGACCTGCGTGGCGACCTGACGTTCGGCGCCTGGGTCTCCTACGTCGCGTCGCGATGGCAGGGCACGCCCGCGACCCTTCTCGTCGCCTACACGCGTGGCGGAGACCTCGAGGCGCTGCCCGGCTGGGCCATCCGGCAGCAGGCGACGGGACTGACGATGCCCGCCGGCTACCGCGGTCCGACCGGGGTGGACGCGGTCGTGCAGCTCGACGACGACGCGCGCACCTGGTACCTCGTGCAGCGCGCAGGGGGGATGGCGCTGGCGTTCCCGCTGTTCGGTCGCTTCGGGAGCGTCGAGGACGTCCTCGCCCACGTCTCTTCCCCCGCCTACGACCCCGACCGCCAGTGCATGCTCGGGGAGGCCCAGTGAGGAAGGCCGAGCGGGAGGCGGCCTACGTCATCTGCGGCGACTGGGACCGCGCCGACGACCTGCTCCAGCAGGCGCTGGTGAAGCTCTACGTCGCCTGGCCGCGGGTCCGACGCGACGGCCGGGAGGAGGCGTACGTCCGGCAGATCCTGCTCCGCGCCCACATCGACGAGCACCGCCGACCCTGGCGACGGGAGCAGGCGACCGACCGCCTGCCCGAGCGTGCAGCACGTGAGCCCTTCCCCGTGGAGGAGCGCACGGTGCTGATGCAGGCGCTGGAGCAGCTGAGCGCCATGCAGCGCGCGTGCGTGGTGTCGCGGCACTGGCTCGGCCTGAGCGTCGCCGAGACGGCGACCGACCTCGGCATCCCCGAGGGCACGGTGAAGAGCCACACCTCGCGCGGGCTCGCGGCGCTCCAGGGGATGCTGGAGCCCGATCGCCGGGCCTGAGTCACATGTCGCGGTAGCGGACCGCCTGCGCGAGGAGGGCCTCGAGGTCGGCGGACGTGGCACGCCGGGTGCCGGTGGCGAAGTCCTCGGCGTCCGGCTGTGCGTACGGGGCGACATAGGCCGCCGTGTCGCGCTGGTAGCGCCAGCCCTCGGCGAGCGGGCCGACGTCGTGGGCGTCGTAGCCGAGGGAGTCGAGGAGCTCGGTGACGGCCTGCTTGGCACCGGCGTCGTCGCCCGCGATGGCGAGGGCGGACCGCTCCGGGTCGCCGTGCGGGCGGGCGAGCGTGGCCAGGTGCGCGAAGAAGATGTTGTTGAAGGCCTTCACCACGTGCGACTCGGGCAGGTGCGCCTGGAGCAGCTCGGAGGTGGTCGTCGACTCGTCGTCCAGCTCGGCGATCCGGCCGTCGCGGTCGGGGTAGTAGTTGTTCGTGTCGATCACGGTCTTGCCGCGCAACGGCTCGACCGGCACCTCGCGGTAGGCCTTGAGCGGGACCGTCACGACGACGATGTCACCGGCCGCGGCCGCCTCCTGCGCAGTGGCTGCGCGAGCCCGGTCGCCCAGCTCGGCGACGAGGTCGGCGAGGGTCTCGGGACCCCTGCTGTTGCTGAGCACGACGTCGTGCCCGGCGTCGAGCGCCAGCCGCGCGACGGTGCTGCCGATGTTTCCGCTGCCGATGAGTCCGATGGTTGCCATGTCCAGCCCAACCGACGCGCGGAGGCGGGCATTCCACGCGAGCGGTTGACAGAGATCCGTCCCCGCTTCGAGCATCGGTCCATGCGGAGGGGGACGGGTCGGCGCGCGATGGCGTACGCCGCGGTGGTGGTCGGGCTCGCACTGTCCGGCTGCTCCAGTGGCGGAGGCGAGAGTGCCGACGAGTCCGCCGCACCGACCGTGACGCAGACGGTGACCGAGACCGCGTCACCGACGGAGACGTCCACCTCGCCCACCACCCAGACCCCGTCCGGGTCGATCACCCCGACCGCCGGCGCTCCTGCCGTCGACGGCCCGGTCGTGGCGCAGGATCAGCTGAGCTCCCCGAGCGGCAACATCTGGTGCTCGCTCGAGTACGGCATCGAGTGCGAGGTGAAGGAGAGCTCCTACCAACCCCTCCCCAAGCCCGCTGACTGCCGGCTCGACTGGGCCGACAACCAGTTCCGGGTCGACCGCAGCACCGGCGCCCGCGGCATCTGCCGCGGCGACGTGACCTTCACCGAGCAGCCGCCCGAGCTGACGTACGGCACCACCTCCGTGGTCGGCGACCGCGCCTGCCAGAGCACCGAGACCGCGATGACCTGCTGGGACACCGGCTCCGGGCACGGCTTCCGGGTCTCGCGCGACGACTACCAGCTCTTCTGACCTGACGCCGGCGCCAACCAGACCATCCCTTGACCGAACCTCGCACCTCCGAGCATGGCCACTGTCGGACCCGTCGCCTACAATCGAACACATGAGCGAAGTGCTGGCAGCGGTCCGCGAGGCAGGGGTCGACGACCTCACTGCCTTCGCCCTGCTCGCTGCCCTGCGCGACCGCAAGGCCGTCGAGGACCAGGCAGCCGCCGACCAGCTCGACCTCGCCGCCCGCTGGGCCGACCTCCACCCACCCGAGTCGATCCACCTCGCCGCAGCCTTCACCACACCAGGCTCGGAGCACGAGGAGCCGATCGCCGGCGACGGCTGCCCGCTGGTAGCGGAGTTCTGTGTGGCCGAGCTCGGAGCCGTCCTCGGCATCAGCACGACCGCGGCGAAGAAGCTCATCGGGCACGCCCTCGAGCTCCGCCACCGCCTCCCCAGGCTGTGGTCCCAGGTCCACGCCGGTGCGGTGCCCGCGTGGCGGGCGCGGTCGGTCGCGGAGGCGACCATCCACGCGGTTCCTTCGCTGACCCGTGACGCCGCGAGCTGGGTCGACGACCAGGTCACGGCTGTCGCGGGAAAGGTCGGTGTCGCGCAGCTCGACCGCCTCGTCGCAGAAGCCATCAAGAGGTTCCAGCTCGCTCAACCGGATCGGGCGGCTGACCCGGACGACGGCTACCTGTACGTCGACCCCCGCCACGTCACCGTCCTGGATCAGGACGTGCACTTCGCCGGCACCGTCCACGTCGAGGCCGACCTCGACCTCGCCGACGGCATCGACCTCGACCACGCCCTCAGCCGTGACGCCGCGACGCAGAAAGCCCTCGGCTCCACCGAGACCCTCGACGTGCGGCGGGCCAAGGCCCTCGGCAACCTCGCCCGCACCCAGACCGCCCTCGACCTCTTCCACGCCCGCGGCGCCACGACCACCACCTCGACGGACGACCGGAAGGACGACCTCCCCGTCGCGCGGGAGGTCGTGCTCCACGCCCACTTCGACGCAGACCTGGTCGAGGAGACGACGGTCTTCGGTCCCACCGGACGGATGGAGAACCGGCAGAAGCTCCTCCTGTTGGAGCAGCTCCAGTCCTGGTGCTCCGACAGTCGGACGAAGGTGACCGTGAAGCCGGTCATCGACCTCAACCACAACCTGAGCGCGCCCGGCTACGAGATCCCCGACCGCATCCGCGAACAGGTCATCCTGCGCGACCGCACCTGCGTCTTCCCCCACTGCACCAGGCCAGCCAGGGCCTGCGACATCGACCACATCAGCCCGTACGACCACGACGCCGAAGCCGAAGGCCGACCACAACCCGGACCCACACGGTCCGACAACCTCGCCTGCCTGTGCCGCTCCCACCACCGACTCAAGACCTTCACCAGCTGGCACTACGCCATGGTCGAGCCCGGGGTCTTCGAGTGGACGTCACCCCACGGCCACCAGTTCAGACGCGACCGATCAGGCACCACCCCGATCAACCACATCGAGCCCCCACCGCCCGCACGACCGTGACCCCGCCCCGCACCCCGCCCGTCACCACGACGGCGGGGTCACAGGCACGTTCGCGTCAGCCTTGACTGGCGACGTCGTCCAGGATCCGGCGCATGACGGCCTGCACCGGCTCGACCACGTCGGGCAGCTGGTGGCGCGCGATCGCGGCGACCTCGGGCTGCGCGTGGGCGACGGCGAAGGAGTGCGTGGCCTCGCCGAACATCTCGAGGTCGTTGAGGTGGTCGCCGAACACGGCCGTCTGGTCGGGACCGACTCCGAGGCGTGCCTGCAGGTCGCGCAGCGCCTGGCCCTTGGTCACGCCGAAGGCGGTGACGTCCGCCCAGTGGGTGCCCGACCGGGTCACCTGAGCGCGGTCCGCGAAGTGCACCAGCACGTCACGGTCGACCGCCTCGGTGCTCTCGAGGTCGATGATCGCCACCTTGATGACGTCGTCGGTGACGTCCTCGAGGCGAGCCACCCGGGTCAGGGTCGGGTGGTAGTGGAGGGCCTCGTCCCAGATCTCGCCGTCGACCTCGACCCACGCGCTGTCGACGCCGCACACGACGGCGGTCGCCCGCCGGCCCTCGGCACGGGCGTACTCCCGGACCGCGTCGACGAGCTCGCGCACGAGCGACTCGTCGAGGGTCCCCGTCGCCCTGGCCTCCCCGTGCTCCACGAGGACCGCACCGTTGTCGGCGATGTAGGTGTCGACGAGCGGGACCTCGGCGAAGAGCTCGGCCTGCGAGGCGTGCGCCCGCCCGCTGGCCGGCACGAACGTGAGGCCCGCGGCGACCAGGTCGGCGACGAGCCCACCGGTGCTGGACGGAAGCGTCCGGTCCGGCGCCAGCAGCGTGCCGTCGAGGTCCGACACCACGAGTCGTACGCCGGCGAGCGCGCCGGGTGCGAGGTCGTCGAGGACGGAGACGGCGGGGGCAGGTGAGCTCACACCACGACGGTATTCAGCCGCACCGCCCGCAGCGGCATCGGCAGCCCCCGACGGGGCGTGGATGAGGCGCACGTCTCACCGGCGCCGGCCGGCTCAGAGCTCGGACTGCACCCCGGCGAGGAGCTGGCGCGCCATCACGATCCGCTGGACCTGGTTGGTGCCCTCGTAGATCTGGGTGATCTTGGCGTCGCGCATCATCCGCTCGACCGGGTAGTCGCGGGTGTAGCCGTAGCCGCCGAGGACCTGCACGGCGTTGACGGTGACCTCCATGGCGACGTCGGAGGCGAAGCACTTCGCGGCGGCGCCGAAGAAGGTGAGGTCGTCGTCGCCGCGCTCGGAGCGGCCGGCGGCGGCGTAGGTCATCTGGCGTGCGGCCTCGACCTTCATGCCCATGTCGGCGAGCATGAACTGCAGGCCCTGGAAGTCGGCGATCGACGTGCCGAACTGCTCCCGCCCCTTGGCGTAGTCGAGGGCGTGGTCGAGCGCCCCCTGGGCGACGCCGACGGCCTGCGCGGCGATGGTGACGCGGGTGTGGTCGAGGGTCTTCATGGCGGTGGTGAAGCCGGTGCCCTCCTCGCCGATCATCCGGTCGGCGGGGATGCGGACCTTGTCGAGGTAGACCTCGCGCGTCGGCGAGCCCTTGATGCCGAGCTTCTTCTCCGGGGCGCCGAAGGAGACGCCCTCGTCGGACTTCTCGACCACGAAGGCCGAGACACCGCCGCGCGTCTTCTTCTCGTCGTCGGTCACGGCCATGACGGTGTAGAACTCCGACTCCCCCGCGTTGGTGATCCAGCGCTTCACGCCGTCGAGCACCCAGTGGTCGCCGTCGCGCACCGCACGGGTCTTCATTCCGCCCGCGTCGGAGCCCGCGTCGGGCTCGGAGAGGCAGTACGAGAAGCCGCCCTCGCCGCGGGCCAGCGCGCCGAGGTACTTCTGCTTGAGCTCCTCCGAGCCGGCGATCTGCACCGGGAGCGAGCCGAGCTTGTTGACCGCCGGGATCAGGGACGACGACACGCACGCGCGCGCGACCTCCTCGATCACCAGCACGGTGGCGAGCGCGTCGGCACCGGCACCGCCGTACTGCTCCGGCACGTGCGGGGCGTGGAAGTCGGACGCGAGCAGGGCCGCCGCGGCCTCGTGCGGGTAGCGGGCCTCCTCGTCGACCTCGGCCGCGTGGGGCGCGATCTTCGCGTCGGCGACGGCGCGGACCGCCTCGCGGATGGCCTGGTGCTCCTCGGAGAGGGCATACATCGGGAACTCGTTCATCGGATGACTCCTGGTGCGGACGGATCAGTAGGTGTAGAAGCCGCGGCCGGTCTTGCGGCCGAGGAGGCCGGCGTCGACCATCCGGTTGAGCAGCGGCGGGGCGGCGTAGAGCGGCTCCTTGAACTCCTCGTAGAGCGACTCCGCGACGGCCTTGGTCGTGTCGAGGCCGATCAGGTCGGCGAGCGCGAGCGGACCCTGCGGGTGGGCGGCGCCCAGCACGAGGCCGCGGTCGATGTCCTCGGCGGTGGCGAAGCCCGACTCGAGCATCCGGATCGCCGAGAGCACGAACGGGATGAGCAGCGCGTTGACCACGAAGCCCGCGCGGTCCTGGCTGTCGATCGCCTGCTTGCCGAGCGAGGTCTCGACGAAGTCGCGGGCGCGAGCCGTGGTCTCCGCCGAGGTCAGCAGGCTCGGCACCAGCTCGACCAGCGGCAGCACCGGCACGGGGTTGAAGAAGTGCACGCCGATGACCTGGGCCGGGCGGGAGGTGACCACGCCGAGCTTCATGATCGGGATCGAGGAGGTGTTGGAGGCGAGGATGGCGTCGGGCGAGGTGACGATCTCGTCGAGCCGGGCGAAGAGGTCGGTCTTGGCCGACTCGTCCTCGACGATCGCCTCGACCACGAGGTCGCGGTCGGCCAGCTCGCCGAGGTCGGTGACGACGCGGATCCGCTCCAGCACGGCGGCTGCGGACTCGATCTTGCCCTTCGACTCGGCACGCGTGAGCGACTGCTCGAGACGCGCCCGGCCCGCGTCAGCGGCCGCCTCGGACGACTCGGCGACGACCACGTCGAGGCCGGCGCGCGCCGTCACCTCCGCGATGCCCGCACCCATCAGTCCGCACCCGACCACACCGACGTCCTGCACTCCAGCACTCATGGAAACTGAGTGTACGTGATGTGGTACTGAGTACCATCGCCACCATGTCCCCCGTGACCAGCACCCGCGACCGGCTCATCGACGCGGCCTTCGCGCTCTTCGAGGAGCGCGGCTTCGACGAGACGACCGTCGACGACGTCGCGGCGCGGGCCGAGGTCGGGCGCACCACGTTCTTCCGGGCCTTCCGGTCCAAGGAGGACGTGATCTTCCCCGACCACGACGCCATGCTCGGCGCGGTCTCCGCGCGACTGGCGACCGCCACCTCCGCGACGGTCGAGGTCGCGGTGACCGAGGCGGCGCACCTGGTCCTCGCGCACTACGTCGCCGAGGGCGCCCGCGCGCAGCAGCGCTACCGCCTCGCCCGCAACGTGCCCGCGCTCCGCAGCCGCGAGACGGCCGGGCTGCTGCAGTACCAGCGGCTCTTCCGCACCTTCCTGGACCAGTGGACGGGCGACGGCGACCGGCCGGACCTGATCGGCGATCTCCGTGCCGAGCTGCTCGCCAACGCCGTCGTGACCGCGCACAACCACGTGCTGCGGCGCTGGCTGCGCGGGACCATCACCGCCGAGCAGGCCGAGGCCGAGTTCGCCGTCGCGATGGAGGAGGTCTTCCGTGCGTCCCGGCCCTCCGGCGACACCGCGGTCGTCGTGCTGCGCAGCGACGTGCCGGTGGAGAGGCTGCTGCCCGCCCTGCGGGAGGTCGTCGCGGACGCGACACCGTCCTACGATGAGGCGTGACCACGTCGGAGCGGCTCAGCTGGCAGGACCCCGCGAGCATCGAGCGGATGCTCGACGAGGGGCAGACCTGGGCCGTCGTCGGACTCTCCGACAACCCCGAGCGCACGGCGTGGTCGATCGCGAAGCTGCTGCAGGACCGCGGCAAGCAGATCGTCCCGATCCACCCCTCGGCCGCGACCGTGCACGGCGAGCAGGGCTACGCCACCCTCGCTGAGGTGCCCTTCCCGATCGACGTCGTCGACGTCTTCCGGCGCTCCTCGGCCGCCGGCGAGTTCGCCGACCAGGCGGTGGAGATCGGCGCGGGCGGGGTCTGGTTCCAGCTCGGCGTCGTCGACCCCGAGGCGTTCGAGCGCACGATCGCGGCGGGCGTGCCGATGGTGATGAACACCTGCCCCGCGATCGAGTGGCGCAAGCGCGGGCGCTAGCCGAGCCCGGCCAGCCGGCGACGTGCGTCGTCGAGCCCCCGCTGGTTGTCCGCGACCTCCACGCCGCCCGTCCGGTCGTCGGTGGCGAGGCGACCCGCGAAGTAGACGCCCTGGACCGCCTCCCGCAGCCGGCTGAACGCGTCGAGCTGCCGCAGCTCGTCGGCCGCCAGCGGGCCGCGGTCGGCGTACGCCGCCAGGAAGGCCGACGCGCGCGCCCGTCCGCCGAGGTACATCACTGCCGAGGCGACGTCGTAGAGCACCGGGCCGCGCCGGGCGCCCGCCCAGTCGATCAGCCCGGTGACACCTGTCGCGTCGTCGTGGACGAACGCCTCGGGCGCCGGGTCGGTGTGCAGCACCGACCAGGTCAGCGCGAGCGGGTCGGTCTCCTCGCGGACGTGGGCGATCGCGGTGACCAGCCAGTCGTGCTCGCCGACCCCGGGAGCGTGCGGGTCGAGCCAGTCGGTCGCGAAGACCGAGGTCGCGGGGCCGGGTGCCGCGTCCGTCGCGTGCACCCCGGCCAGCACCCGGGCGATCCACTCCTGCTCGTCCTCGGAGTCGCCCTCGAGCTCGCGGCCGGGCACGTGCTCGAGCAGGGCCAGGCCAGCCTCGGTCACGACGAGGCGTCCGTCGCGGGCGGCCACCGGACGACCCGTGGTGAACCCGGCGTCGGCGAGGGTCCGGGCGACCTCGGAGCCGGCCAGCAGCGCGTCGACGCCGCCGGGCGGGACGTGCTTGGCGACGTAGGCAGTGCCGTCGTGCTCGACCAGCCAGGTTGTCGAGTTCATGCCGCCGTCGAGCGACCGCACGCGCGGCGCCGTCAGGCCCCAGTGCTCGGCGAGCAGGTCGCGCGGGTCGTTCACGCGAGCTCCACGGAGCCCTCCGGGATGTCGATGCCGAGCTGTGCGAGGCACTCCCCCAGGATCCACTGCACGTCGAGCGTGTCGGCGAGCGGCATCACGGGGCTCTCGGTGAGCCCGGCCGCGAGGCACGCCTGCACCTCGTCGACCTGGTGGGTGTAGCCGCGACCGACGGCCGACCGCTCGACCGTCTCCGGCTCCTGCCCGTTGCGTCGTACGACGATGCGGCTGGGGTGGTGGAACGGCGGCTCGAGCTCGATGGAGCCGCCGGTGCCGCTGATGACCGCCCGGCCCGGGGTCTGGCTGGCGAGCGTGCAGGTGAGCGCGGCGGCCCGCCCGTCGTCGTACGACAGCTGGATCGCGGCGGACGCGTCGGCGCCGTTGGGGAACAGCGTGCCCGTGGCCGTGACCCGGTCCGGGCGGCCGAGGAAGTGCTGGGCGAGCGAGATCGGGTAGACGCCGAGGTCGAGGACCGAGCCGCCGCCGAGCGCGAGGTCGAAGAGCCGGTCCGCGGGGTCGAACGCGCGGTGGGCGCCGAAGTCGGCCTGCACGAGCACGAGGTCGCCGATCGCACCGGAGGCCACCAGCTCGCGCGCCTGCACGAGCGCGGGCTGGAAGCGGGTCCACATCGCCTCCATGCAGAACACGCCGGCGGCACGGGCCGCGTCGACGACCTCCTGGGCGCCGGCGACGGTCGCCGTGAAGGCCTTCTCGACGAGGAGCGGGGTGCCGGCCTCGATCGCGGCGAGCGCGAGGTCGCGGTGTTGCGGGTGCGGGGTCGCGACGTAGATGACGTCGACCTCCCCGGCCCGGCCGGCGTCGACCAGGTCCCGGTAGGTGCCCGCCCCACCGGCGCCGAACCGCCCCGCGAAGTCGTCGGCCGACTCCGCGGACCGGCTGCCCACGAAGGCCAGCTCGGCGTCGGGCACGAGGGCGAGGTCGGTGGCGAAGACCTGCGCCATCTTCCCGGTGGCAGCGATTCCCCAGCGAGTCGTCATGCCCCGACCCTAGTGACCCGTGGCGTCAGGCGGGGCCCCACGCCTGGTCGAGCACGTGCTCGGCGATCGCGAGGCTCGACGTCGCCCCGGGCGAGGGCGCGTTGCGCACGCACGTCACGCCGTCCGCGCTGGTGATCCGGAAGTCGTCGACGAGGCTCCCGTCGCGGTCGACCGCCTGGGCGCGTACGCCGCTGCCCGCCCGCCGCACGTCGGCGACCCCGATGTCCGGGACGTAGGCCGAGGCCCGCTTCATGAAGGCACGCTGCGACGCCGAGCCGATCACCTCGTCGATGCCGGTGCGCCAGTGGGCACGGGCGAGGTGCCAGAAGCCGGGCCACGCGAGGACCTCGCGCAGGTCGCCCGCCGAGACGTCGCGGAGCCGGTAGCCCTCCCGCTTGGTGGCGAGCACCGCGTTGGGCCCGACCTCGAGCGTGCCGTCGACGCGGCGGGTGAAGTGCACGCCGAGGAAGGGGTACTGCGGGTCGGGCACCGGGTAGACCATGCCGCGCACCATGTCCTGCTTGGCGGCGCTGACGCCGAGGTACTCCCCGCGGAACGGCAGGATCGCCGGCGCACGCTCGCCGTCGACGAGCGCGGAGACCCGGTCGGCGTAGAGCCCCGCGGCGACCACGACGTGGTCGAAGCGCAGCGGCGCCGGGTCACCCTCGACCCGCACCGTCACCCCTCCCGCGTGCCGCTGGATGTCGACGACCCTCGCACCGAGGCGCACCTCTCCGCCGGCGGCCACGACCTCGTCGGCCAGCGCCCGGGTGATCGCCGGGTAGTCGGTGATCGCGGTCTCGGGCGAGTGCAGCGCGGCCAGGCCGACGGCGTGCGGCTCGACCTCGCGGATCTCCGACGGCCCGACCCGTCGCAGGCCGGGGACCTTGTTCTCCGTCGCGGTCCGCTCGAGCGCGTCGAAGCGCCCCATCTCGGCCGGGTCGACGGCGACGACGAGCTTGCCGCAGGCGTCGTACGCGATCGCGTGCTCGGCGCAGAAGTCGCGCAGCAGGCCGCGGCCGCGGGTGCAGAGCTCGGCCTTCAGGCTGCCGGGCTTGTAGTAGATGCCGGCGTGCACGACGCCGGAGTTGTGCCCGGTCTGGTGGGCGGCGAGGTGGTCCTCCTTCTCGAGGACCACGACGTGCGTGCCGGGGCGTCGGCGGACGACCTCACGCGCGATCGCGGCCCCGAGGATGCCTCCGCCGACCACGCCGATCCTCTGCTCCCCCACCGCACTCCCCACAGGGAGGACGGTGGTGCGTGCCGCGGGCCGCGTCAAGCCGGACGGCCCGACCTCCCACAATGGGGGTATGCGCGACCTCCACGTGCCCGCCGGACCGGGCCTGCCCGACGGCCTGGTCGTGCCCGCTTCCGAGCTGGTCGAGCGGTTCTCGAGGTCGCCGGGACCGGGCGGTCAGTCCGTGAACACGAGCGACTCGCGGGTGGAGCTCGACTACGACGTCGCGTCCTCGACGGCGCTCACCGACACCCAGAGGTCGCGGGCCCTGCGCCGCTGGCCGTCCGGCACCGTGAGCATCGCGGCGTCCGAGCACCGCTCGCAGCACCGCAACCGGGTGGCCGCCCGCGAGCGGCTGGCCGAGCAGCTCCGCTCCGCCCTCGCTCCGCCGCCGCCCCCGCGCCGGCCGACGAAGCCGTCACGCGGCGCGAAGGAGCGCCGGCTCAGGGCGAAGAAGGAGCGCGCCTCGACGAAGTCGCTGCGCGGCCGGGTGCGCGAGCGCGACTAGAAGCCGACCTTGCGGGTGCCGCCGGTCGCCGCCTGGCGCACGACGTCGCCCTTGGCGTGGGCGGTCTCGGCGAGCTGGTCCTGGTAGTCGACGAGGCGCTGCTGGAGCCCGGCGTCGCTGGTGCCGAGGATCCGCGCGGCGAGGATGCCGGCGTTCTTGGCGTTGCCGATCGCGACGGTGGCGACCGGGATGCCACCGGGCATCTGCACGATCGACAGCAGCGAGTCCATGCCGTCGAGGTACTTCAGCGGCACCGGCACGCCGATGACGGGCAGCGGCGTGACGGACGCGAGCATGCCGGGCAGGTGGGCCGCCCCGCCGGCGCCGGCGATGATCACCGAGAGCCCGCGCGTGTGCGCCTCCTGGCCCCACGCGATCATCTCGGTCGGCATCCGGTGCGCCGAGACCACGTCGGCCTCCCACGCGACGCCGAGCTCGGTGAGCACCTCGCCCGCGGCCTGCATCACCGGCCAGTCGGAGTCGGAGCCCATCACGATCCCGACCCTCACGGGCTGCTGCTGCGTCTCACTCATCGTTCACTCTCCCCCTGATCAAGCACTGACGTTGCCGAGGTCGCCACGGAACCACGCGGCGGCGTGCCGGGCGCGCTCGAGGCAGTCCTCGAGGTCGTCGCCGTAGGCGTTGACGTGTCCGACCTTGCGGCCGGGCCGCAGGTCCTTGCCGTAGAAGTGCACCCGCAGCCGCGGGTCGCGGGCCATCGCGTGCGGCAGGCCGTCGTACAGCCTCCCGGTGTCGGTGGGTCCACCGAGGATGTTGACCATCACGGTCCAGCGCTCACGCGGGGCCGGCGAGCCCAGCGGGAGGTCCATGACGGCGCGGAGGTGGTTCTCGAACTGGGACGTCACGGCGCCGTCCTGGGACCAGTGGCCGGTGTTGTGGGGGCGCATGGCCAGCTCGTTGACCAGGATCCGGCCGTCGGCGGTCTCGAAGAGCTCGACGGCGAGGATGCCCGTGACGTCGAGCGCACCGGCGATGCGCAGGGCGATCTCCTGCGCCTCCCCGGCCAGGGCGGGCGCGAGGTCGGGTGCGGGGGCGACGACCTCGTGGCAGATGCCGTCGAGCTGGGTGGAGGCCACGACCGGGTACGCCGCCGCCTGGCCGCTGGGCGACCGGGCGACCAGCGCCGACAGCTCGCGGCGGAAGTCGACGAGCTCCTCGGCCAGCACCTCCACGCCGGCGGCCGCGGCCGCGTCGAAGGCGGCCTGTGCCTCGTCGATCGCACGGACGACCCAGACGCCCTTGCCGTCGTAGCCGCCGCGCGTGGTCTTGAGGACGCACGGCAGGCCGAACTCCTCGACGTCGGCGGCCGTGGTGACGACCGCGTTGCGGGGGCACGGCACGTCGAGCTCGGCGAGCCGTCGACGCATCACGGCCTTGTCCTGGGCGTGGACGAGCGCGTCCGGCCCGGGGCGGACGGCGATCCCGTCGGCGACGAGCGCGTGCAGGTGCGCGATCGGGACGTGCTCGTGGTCGAACGTGACGACGCTGGTGCCCGCGGTGACGGCGCGCAGGGTGTCGAGGTCCGTGTGGTCGCCGACGAGCTGGTCGGGGATGACCTGGGCGGCGGAGACGCCCTCGGCCTCGGCGAGCAGCCGCAGGGGGAGGCCGAGTGCGATCGCGGGCTGGGCCATCATCCGGGCGAGCTGGCCGCCCCCGATGACGGCGAGCGTGGGAGCACGGTGGGAACCGGTCGAGGACACGACCGGGAGCCTATCGGGGCGTCAGGACGCGACCGTGTCGGCCTTGGTCTCGAAGCGCAGGCCGCGACCGCGGTGGGTGGTGATCAGCGTCGGGTTGCGCGGGTCGTCGTCGAGCTTGCGGCGCAGCCAGCCGAGGTGCACGTCGATGGTCTTGGAGTTCGTGTAGAACGAGGTCTGCCACACGTCCGCCATCAGCTCGCTGCGGGTCACGATGTGCCCCGGGCGCACCATCAGGGCATGCAGGAGCTGGAACTCCTTGCGCGAGAGCCTGATCTCGCGCTCGCCACGCCACACCTGTCGGGTGGTCGGGTCCAGTCGCACGTCTTGCACAGCCAACACGAGCCCGAACGTAGGGATTCGCGGCCGCGGAGGCAGCCCTTTTGGGTGAGTTGTGGACGAGTGGTCCAGACCGTTGACAGGCGCCTCCTGACGCCGGGGCGGGCTCAGCGACGGCGTACGGCGACCGGCTCCACGAGACCGAAGCCCCGGACCGGACGGGCCGGGAGGCGGCGGTGCTCCCACTCGTCGGTCGGGAGGAGGTCGGCGGTGTTCTGGTCGACGATGAGCCGGTTGCGGCGCGCCACCTGGGTGAGCCGCGCGGCCATGTTGACCGGCGGCCCGAAGATGTCGCCGAGGCGCTGGATCACCGGTCCGCTCGCGAGGCCGAGGCGCACGTCGGGCATCTTCGCGTCGCGACCGATGACGTTGATGATCCCCTCGGCCACCCCGACCGACTCCTCGGCGGTGTTGGTGACGAAGAGGACCGAGTCGCCGAGGCTCTTGATGATCCGGCCGCCGTAGCGGGCCACGACGTCCTGGCAGCGTGACTCGAAGACCTCGACGAGGTCGCCGATCTCGTCGCGGTCGAGCGTGTTGGACAGGGCCGTGAAGGAGACCAGGTCGGCGAAGCCGACGGTCACGTCGATGGTGTGGAGGTCCTCGTCCTTCGCGCCCATCGCCTCGATCCGGCCGACAGCGGCGGCGAGGTGGCGCCGCCACGCGTAGACGACGAGCCGCTCGAAGGGCGGGTTGACCTCGTTGATCAGCTGCAGCGCGCTGTGGACCCGCGAGCTGTTGGCCTCGTCGCCGGCGGCCATCTCCTCGACCCTCGTGACCAGGGTCGAGACCTCCCAGTCGGCGAGCCGGGCCATCGTCTGGCCCACGCCGCGGGTGAGGTTCACCGCGGTGTCGAAGTCGACCGCGCCGGCGTCGACGAAGCTCATCAGCGTGGAGACGGCCTCGATGTCGGCGGCGGTGTAGGCCTTCTCGCCGCTGAACTCCGGGAAGCCGAGGGCGCGCCAGAGCCGCCGCGTCTCCTCGATGGTCACACCGGTCTCGGCGGCCACCTCGAGGGCGTTGAAGCGCGGCTTGCTGCGCAGGATCGCCTCGTCGAGCCGCTCACCCGGACGCTGCTGGCGGGTCGCGGGGTCGGGCTGCTCGCCCTGCTCGCTGGGATCAGGTGCCATCGTCCCGGCGGTGCGCGTCGCCACCCGAGAGGCGGTGCAGCTCGTCGGAGACCTGGAGCTGGACCTTCTCGACGTCGGGGATGTCGTAGAGCTCGACGCTGCCGTCCGTGCTGGCGTCGGAGACGACGAGGGTCCCGCAGCCGAAGATGCGGTCGATGACGCCGATCTCGAAGTCGACCCCGCTGATCCGGTTGAGCGGGATCGTGCGGCCCTCCTTGGCGATGAAGCCGGAGCGCTTGATGAAGCGGCGGTTGGTGAACGTGTAGGTCGTCGTCAGCCACTTCAGGAACGGCCCGACCAGGAACCACACCAGGACCGCCAGGAACAGCACCCAGACGACGATCCTGACGACCGAGTTGTCGACGAGGCCGTTGAGGAACAGCGCGACGGCCAGCGCGACGAGCACCACGAGACCCGGGAGGATCAGCGACTTGACGTGCGTGCGGGTGGTGACGACGACGTGCTCACCCTCGTTGAGGAGCTTGCTGGGATAGGCCACGCGCCGATCATGTCACTAGGCGGGCCGCACGTGCACGACATCTCCGGCGGCGACGGTGAAGGCTCCCTCGTCGGTCCCGACCACCAGCGCACCGGTCGCGTCGATGTCGAGCGCCTCCCCGCGGCGTACCTCTCCCCCGGGCAGGTGCACGTCGACCGTCTTGCCCAGGGTCACGCACACGTCGGCATAGGCCCGGCGCAGCGACTCGGTGTCGTCGAGCAGCCCCTGGAGGCCGTGCAGCGAGCCGAGCACCTGCCCCAGCAGGCCTGTGCGCTCCACCGGCTCCCCGGTCTCCAGCGCGACCGACGTGGCCAGCGCGATCGGCAGCTCGTCGAGGGTCTGGTCGACGTTGATCCCGCACCCGATGACCGCCATCGGCCCCGCCTCCGTCTCGACCCGCTCGACGAGGATGCCGCAGACCTTGCGGCCGACGCCGGTCCCGCCGTCGACGAGGACGTCGTTGGGCCACTTCAGCGCGATGTCGGGCAGCCGGTCCGCGAGCGCGGCCTGGACGGCGTACCCGGTCAGCAGCGGCAGCCACGACCACGACGTCGGGGGTACGTCGGGTCGCAGCAGCACCGAGAACGTGAGGGACGAGCGGGCCGGTGTCTCCCACACGCGGTCGAGCCGGCCGCGACCGGCGGTCTGGTGCTCGGTGACCACGACGAGCCCGGGCTCCTCGCCGCCGCGGGCGCGCGCCGCGACCACGGCGTTGGTCGAGGGCGTCGCCTCCTCGACCTCGACGCGCCAGCCGATCGGCGCGACCAGCCGGGCGGGGTCGAGGGGTGGGCGCTCTGCAGGGCTGTGCGTCATGGGGTCTAGATTGCCCGACAGATTCGGACAACAGGTAGTAGACCCAGTGCGACCAGGAGGCCATCGCGTGAGTGCACAGCCGGGTGAGGGCACGGACGTCCCCCCTCAGGAGACGGACATCGACATCCACACGACGGCGGGCAAGCTCGCCGACCTGGAGCGGCGCCTCGACGAGGCGGTCCACGCCGGCTCCGCGAAGGCGATCGAGAAGCAGCACGCGAAGGGCCGGGGGACCGCCCGCGAGCGCATCGAGATGCTCTTCGACGAGGGCACCTTCGTCGAGCTCGACGAGCTCGCCCGGCACCGCTCGACCGCGTTCGGCCTGGAGAAGACCCGGCCCTACGGCGACGGCGTCGTCACCGGCTACGGCGAGGTCAACGGCCGCCCGGTGTGCGTCTTCAGCCAGGACTTCACCGTCTTCGGCGGCTCCCTCGGTGAGGTCTACGGCGAGAAGATCACCAAGGTGATGGACCTCGCGATCAAGACCGGCTGCCCGATCATCGGCATCAACGAGGGCGCCGGCGCGCGCATCCAGGAGGGCGTCGTCTCCCTGGGCCTCTACGGCGAGATCTTCCGCCGCAACGTCCACGCCTCCGGCGTGATCCCCCAGATCAGCCTGATCATGGGCAACTGCGCCGGCGGGCACGTCTACTCCCCCGCCGTCACCGACTTCACGATCATGGTCGACCAGACCTCCGCGATGTTCATCACCGGACCCGACGTCATCAAGACGGTCACCGGCGAGGACGTCACGATGGAGGACCTCGGCGGCGCCCGGACCCACAACACCAAGTCCGGCAACGCCCACTACATGGCCACCGACGAAAAGGACGCCATCGAGTACGTCAAGTCGATGCTGTCGTTCCTCCCCCAGAACAACCTCGACGAGTCGCCCTCGTTCGCCGACTCGCCGGAGATGGAGGTCACCGACCTCGACCGCGCGCTCGACACGATCATCCCGGACGGCGCGAACCAGCCCTACGACATGCACGACGTGATCACCGCCGTGCTCGACGACGAGGACTTCCTCGAGGTCCAGGAGCTCTTCGCCCCCAACATCCTCGTCGGCTTCGGCCGCGTCGAGGGCCAGTCCGTCGGCATCGTGGCCAACCAGCCGATGCAGTTCGCCGGCTGCCTCGACATCGACGCCTCCGAGAAGGCCGCCCGGTTCGTCCGGTTCTGCGACGCCTTCAACATCCCGGTCCTGACGTTCGTCGACGTGCCCGGCTTCCTGCCCGGCACCGACCAGGAGTGGGACGGCATCATCCGCCGCGGTGCGAAGCTCATCTACGCCTACGCCGAGGCCACCGTCCCGCTGATCACCGTGATCACGCGCAAGGCCTACGGCGGCGCCTACGACGTGATGGGCTCCAAGCACCTCGGCGCCGACATCAACGTCGCCTGGCCCACCGCCCAGATCGCCGTGATGGGCGCCCAGGGTGCCGCCAACATCGTGCACCGCCGCACCCTCAAGGCCGTCGAGGACCAGGGCGGCGACGTCGAGGCGAAGCGCGCCGAGCTCATCGACGAGTACGAGACCACCCTCGCCAACCCCTACATCGCGGCCGAGCGCGGCTACGTCGACGCCGTCATCGCGCCCCACGAGACCCGCGTCGAGATCATCCGCTCGCTGCGCCTGCTCCGCTCCAAGCGCGAGACCCTGCCGGCCAAGAAGCACGGGAACATCCCGCTCTGATGGACACGCCTTCCGAGCAGGAGACGCCTGCCCCGCTGCTGCGGGTCGTCAACCCCGACGCCACTCCGGAGGAGGTCGCCGCCCTCGTGGCGGTCTTCTCCGCGCTCGGGTCCGCCGACGGCGAGGCGCCCCGCCCGACGCGACCCTCCTGGAACCATCCCGCCCGCGGCGTCCGGCGTACCCACCGCAACGGCACCGGCGGCTGGCGCGCCAGCGGCCTGCCCCGCTGACCCCACTCGACAGTGGAGCCCGCGGCCCGACCTAGCGGCCGGGAGCTCCACTGTCGCTCTCCACAGGTCCTCGCGAGCCATGGCGGACGGCCTGCCCCGGGACTCATCGTCGTGGGATGCCGAAGCGCACGACGAGCACCCTCGACACGACGGGGCTCGCCCGACTCCTCAGGCGCCAGGACGGCGTGGTCTCACGCCAGCAGCTGGTCGACCTTCGGGCCTCGCGGGCGGACGTACGCCGTCTCCTCGCGCGCGGTGAGCTGGTGGAGATCCACCCGCGGGTGTACGTCGACCACAACGGCCGCCCGTCCAGGAAGCAGCGGGAGTGGGCGGCCGTTCTTGCCTGCAGCCCGGCCGCGCTCCACCGCGAGTCCGCTCTCGACGCACACGGGATGACGCGCGACCGCGGTCGGGTCGAGGAGCCGCGGCAGATCCACCTGCTCGTCGACCGGGAGAGGCGCATCACTCCGCCGGCCGGCGTGACGGTCGAGCGCGTTGCCGACCGGGAGGCGTGGACCCAGGTCAACAGGCGGCCACCGCGCGCGACGTTCGACTTCGCCGTCCTCAAGGCGGCGAGCGACCAGGACGAGGCCGACGCCGTCGGGCTGCTGTCCGACGCGGTGCACCAGGGGATGACCACCGCCGCGCGGCTCGTGGAGACGATCGATCGGTTGCCGCGGCTCCGCCAGCGCGCGATCCTCCGCGAGATCCTGGCCGACATCGCCGCAGGCACACGTTCGGTGCTCGAGAGGCGCTATCTCCGCGATGTCGAACGGGCACACGACCTCCCTCCCGGTGATCGGCAGCTGCGCGTCGGCACTCCCAGCGGCGTGGTCCTGCGCGACGTACGACACGCTCCCGAGCGCGTGCTGATCGAGCTCGACGGCGCCTTCGGCCACCGCGACAGCGTCGACCGGTGGGCCGATCTGCAGCGTGACCTCGACGCTGTCGTCGACGACCACGTCACCCTCAGGCCCGGATGGGCACAGGTCCTCCAGCCGTGCCGCCTCGCGGCGATCGTCGGCGGGGTGCTCCACCAGCGGGGATGGGACGGCCGACCACGCGCCTGCGGTCCCGCATGCACCATCGACAGTGGAGCCCGCGGCCCGACCTAGCGGCCGGGAGCTCCACTGTCCGACTCGAAACCGGACTGTTGGCTGTCACGGAGCGGGCTAGGGTCGGCCGCGTGAGCCAGACACGTGCCATCGATGCCCTCTGCGACGCCTACGTCGACGACTTCTGCGCGCTCGACCCGCTGACCGCGACCTCGATCGGGGTGGCCGGCCACGAGCACGCGATGACCGACTACTCCCCCGCCGGCTTCGACGCCCGCGAGGCGCTCAACCGCGCCGCCGTGGCCGCGGTCGAGGCGGCGACGCCGGTCGACGACCGCGAGGCCGCGGCGAAGGACTCGTTCCTCGAGCGCACCCGCCTCGAGATCGAGCTCGAAGAGGCGGGCGTGGCCCGGTCGCGGATGTCGGTGCTGTGGAGCCCGCTCCACGAGATCCGCGGCGTCTTCGACCTGATGCCGACCGAGGGCGAGGAGGCGGTCGCCGCGATCGCCGCCCGGCTCGCGCTGGTGCCCACCGCGCTCGAGGGGCTGCGGGTCACGCTGTCCGACGAGGCGCGCAAGGGCAACGTCGTCGCCTCGCGGCAGTACGCCGAGGTGGCCGAGCAGGTGCGTCGCTGGACCGGCCAGGCGGGCGAGGCCGGCGACTTCTACCTCGGCCTGGTCGAGCGGCTGGACGCTGCCGACCAGGACGAGCTCCGCGCGCTGGCGCGGGCCGCGAGCGCGGCCACGGCGGCGTTCGGGCTGTTCCTCAGCGACGAGCTCGAGCCGCAGGGCCTGGCGAAGGAGGGCGTCGGTCGCGAGGTCTACGCGCTGGCCAGCCGCTACTTCCTCGGGGCCGAGGTCGACCTCGACGAGACCTACGCGTGGGGCTGGACCGAGCTCCAGCGGCTCTCCGACCTAAGGCACGCCACGGCCGATCGCATCCAGAGCGGCGCCGACGTCGACCAGGCCGTGGCGCACCTCGACGCCGACCCGTCTCGCGTGGTGCACGGTCGCGAGGAGTTCCGCGACTGGATGCAGGCGCTCGCGGACCGCACGATCGAGGCGATGGCGGACGTGCACTTCGACATCCCCGAGCCGATCCGCCGCATCGAGTGCATGCTCGCCCCGACCAACGACGGCGGCATCTACTACACCAGCCCCTCGGAGGACTTCGAGCGCCCGGGACGCATGTGGTGGTCGGTGCCCGACGGCATCGAGGCCTTCCACCCGTGGCGCGAGGTCACGACGGTCTTCCACGAGGGCGTCCCCGGCCACCACCTCCAGGTCGCGCAGACGGCCTACCGCTCCGACACGCTCAACCGATGGCAGCGGCTCATGTGCTGGTGCAGCGGGCACGGCGAGGGCTGGGCGCTCTACGCCGAGCGGCTGATGGAGGAGCTCGGCTTCCTCGACGACCCGGCCGACCTGCTCGGGATGCTCGACGGCCAGTCGCTGCGCGCTGCGCGCGTGATCGTCGACATCGGCATGCACCTCGAGCTGACCATCCCCGAGGACAACCGGCTCGGCGCCGGCGGCACCGCGTTCCACCCCGGCGAGACGTGGACGCCCGAGCTCGGCCTCGAGTTCATGCGGCTGCACTGCCGGATGGACGACGAGTTCATCCAGTTCGAGGTCAAGCGCTACCTCGGCCTCCCCGGCCAGGCGCCGTCCTACAAGGTCGGCGAGCGGATCTGGCTCGAGGCGCGCGCCGGGGTGCAGGAGCGACAGGGCGACGACTTCGACCTGAAGGCCTTCCACCGCGCCGCGCTCGACCTCGGCTCGCTGGGCCTCGACCCACTACGCGCGGCGCTGGAGCGCCTGTGACGCAGCTGGTCCTCGCGTCGGCGTCGCCGGCGCGACTCGCCACGCTCCGCAGCGCCGGCATCGAGCCGACCGTCATCGTCAGCGGGGTCGACGAGTCGCAGCTGAGCGACCTGCCGCCGGCCGAGCTGGCGCTCGGGCTCGCCGAGCTCAAGTGCGCGGCGGTCGCGGCGCGCGACGACGTGCCCCCGGGCGCCCTCGTCCTCGGCTGCGACTCGGTGCTCGAGCTCGACGGCGAGGCGCACGGCAAGCCCCACGACCCCGCCGAGGCGAGGCGCCGCTGGCAGGCGATGCGCGGGCGCTCCGGCGTCCTCCACAGCGGGCACTGCCTGCGTGACGTGGCGACGGGTCGGGTGGCCGCGGCCACGGGTTCGACCCTCGTGCACTTCGCCGACGTGAGCGACGACGAGATCGACGCCTACGTCGCCACGGGCGAGCCGTTGGAGGTCGCCGGGGCGTTCACGATCGACGGGATCGGCGGGGCGTTCGTCACCGGGATCGAGGGCGACCACCACAACGTCGTCGGCGTCAGCCTGCCCCTCCTGCGCGAGCTCGTCGTCGAACTCGGGCACGGGTGGCCGAGCCTGTGGACCTGACCCGATAGCATTCCGGACCGTGGGGAGCGGGTCGGGAGTGGCGTCGAAGCAGGTCGTGGCACAGCCGGACCCTGATCCCGACGACCGCTACGGCGTCCGCGACGAGCGGCTCCTGACCGGCGCGACCGTCATCACCGCGGTCCGCACGATCGCCTCGGTCGTCCTCGCCGCCACCGCTGCCCACCAGGAGAGCCTGACCCTGCTGGTGGTCGCGCTCGTCGTCTACTGGCTCGGCGACATGCTCGACGGTTTCTACGCGCGCGTGCGCGACTGCGAGACCCGGATCGGCGCGGTGCTCGACATCATGTGCGACCGGCTCAACGCGGCCGCGTTCTACATCGGCCTGGCGTGGCTCCAGCCCGACCTCTCACCGGCGATCTTCGTCTACCTCGCCGAGTTCATGGTGGTCGACTGCTTCCTGTCGATCGCGTTCCTCGCGTGGCCGGTGCGCAGCCCCAATTACTTCTTCGTGATCGACCGGCCGATCTGGCTGTGGAACTGGTCAAAGCCCGCCAAGGCGGTCAACAGCGCACTGTTCGCCGTGCTGCTGCTCGTGACCGGCTGGATGTGGGTCGGCCTGGTGATCGCGACCGCGCTCCTGGTGCTGAAGTGCGTCTCGCTGCACCGGTTGGTGCGGATCGGGCTGCCCGTACCGGGAGCCCGCGGTTGACGCTGTTCTGGAGCGTCCTGGGCGCGTCGATCGGCTCTGCCCTCCTCCCGCTGATCAACATCGAGATCATCCTGACCGGGGCGGTCAGCCAGGCCCCCGGCCACGAGTGGGCGCTGGTCATCGCCGCGACGATCGGCCAGATGCTCGGCAAGATCCTCTGGTACTGGGGCGGCACCCACGTCGAGCGCGCACCCTGGGTCAACCGGCAGCTGCAGAAGCCGGCGGCCAAGGCGTCGCTCGACAAGTGGCACGAGCGCGCAGAAGGCCGGCCGTGGTTCACGGCCGGCCTCCTCTTCGTCTCGGCGTTCAGCGGCTTCCCGCCCTACGCCGTGACGGCCGTGCTCGCCGGGATCCTGCGGGTGCCGATGTGGATCTTCCTCGTCACCGGCACCCTCGGACGCGGACTGCGCTTCTGGGTGGTCGTCTTCGGAGCCTCGTCGCTCTTCGGCTGGCTCTCCTGACCTACTCCTGACCTACTCCGCGCTCGACCACGCCTGCCGCAGCGTGACCCGGCCGCCCGTCTGGAGCAGCGCCCGGCGGTAGAGCCGCTCGCCGACCATCACGGTGATCGCGGCGAAGACGGCCAGCAGGCCCAGCGCGACCAGCGGCTCCCACCAGTCGACACCCCCGGCGAGGATCCGCTTCGGCATCACGACCGCCGAGACCGGCGGGATGAACGACGCGATCACCTGGCCGCGTCCGTCGAGCGAGAGGCCGCCGAAGAACATCGCCAGCATCAGCATCGTCAGCGGCGTCGAGGTCGCCTGCAGGTCCTCGGTGCGCGAGGCCAGCGACCCGGCGACCGCCCAGAGGCACGCCAGCGCCACGAACCCGGCGAGGAAGAACGCGATGAACCACACGGTCGGCCCCGACAGCGCGGGCACGTAGGACTTGTACGACGTGAAGCTCAGGCCGACGAGTCCCACCGCGACGTAGACGAGCAGCTGCACGACCGCGAGCGCGGTGTTGCCGAGGACCTTCCCGGCGAGGAGGTGCCGCAGCGGGATCGCGGCGGCGATGATCTCGACGATCCGGCTCTGCTTCTCCTCGATGACCGACGACGCGAGCTGCATGCCGAAGATCAGCGCGGCGAAGTAGAACAGGAAGACGAAGACGAAGCCCACGGCCTCCGCCACGCTCGCCCTCTCGGCGTCGCCGCGCAGGAAGTCGGTGCTGACGGTGCTGCCCGCCTCGAGCTGCTCGACCGACGAACCGGCGGCCGTGGCGTTCTCGGTGAGCACCTGCTGGCGTACGACGCCCTCGACGACCGTGGTCAGGGAGTCCTGCTCGCTCGACTCGGACGTCAGCTGCCAGCCGTCGTCGGTCGGGTGGAGCCAGGCGTCGACGTCCTCGTCGCGCAGCGCGGCCTTGGCGGCGTCCTCGTCGGCGACCTCGACCAGCTTCACGCTGACCTTGTCGTCGATCGCCGAGGCGTTGTCGGCGACGGCGGTCGCCATCGCGACCGCGTCCGGTGTCGCGGCGAGGTCGTAGTCGCTGGTGCGCTCGTCCTGCCAGGCGGTGAAGCCGATGAACCCGACGAGCATCACGACCATCAGCGCCGTGCCGATGAGGAAGGACTTGTCGGTGATCCGCGAGACGACCTCGCGGCGGGTGACGAGGAGCCAGCCCGGCTCCCCGGTCTGGCGGTCACGATTGGTGTCGGTGGTGCTCATGCGGTGGCCTCCCGGTAGATCTCGCTGAGGGCCGGGCGGACCCGGACGAACTCGTGGACGGCGCCGCGGCTCGTGGCCTCGGCGATGAGGTGCTGCTCGGCCCCGTCCTCGGCCACCTCGACCAGGACGCTGGAGCCGTCGAGGTCGAGCACGTCGAGCCCGCCCAGGTCGCGGACCCAACCGGCGTCGCCGCCGAGGACCAGTCGGAAGCGCGGCACCCCCGCGTCGCGCAGCTCCGACACGGTCCCGGCGGCGACCCGGCGTCCCTGGGACAGCACGACCAGGCGGTCGCACAGTCGCTCGACGAGGTCGAGCTGGTGGCTGGAGAAGAGGACCGGCACACCGTCGCGGGTGTACTCCCGCAGCAGGTCGACCATCGAGTCGACGGCCAGCGGGTCCAGGCCGGAGAACGGCTCGTCGAGGATCAGGGCGGCCGGCTTCGGCAGCACCGAGGCGATGATCTGCACCCGCTGCTGGTTGCCCAGCGACAGCTTCTCGAGGTGGTCCTTGGTCCGCTCGCCGAGGCCGAACCGCTCCAGCAGCTCCTGCACCGCGCTCCGCGCCTCGGTCCGCTCCATGCCCTTGAGCTGGGCGACGTACACCAGCTGGTCGAGGATCGGCTGCTTCGGGTAGAGGCCCCGCTCCTCCGGCATGTAGCCGAACGTGCGGCGGTCCAGCCGGGTGATCGGCCGGCCCTGCCACAGCACCTCGCCCTCGTCGATGCCGAGCACGCCCATGACCATCCGCATGGTCGTGGTCTTGCCGGCACCGTTGCCACCGACGAAGCCGGTCATCAGCCCCGGTGGCACCTCGAAGGACACGTGGTCGACGGCGGTGTTCTCGCCGAACCGCCTGGTCAGCTCTCGGATCTCCAACATGGCTCCGACGCTAGGCGGGGGCGACCCTCCTGGGATCCCCCGCGCGACGGAACCTGGGGGTGGAGGTGCGACCCTCCTGGGTCAGTCCTCCGTCGGGAGGACGAGGCCGGCCTCGTAGGCGTAGATCACGGCCTGCACCCGGTCGCGCAGGTGGAGCTTGGCGAGCACGTTGGACACGTGGGTCTTCACCGTCGCCTCCCCGAGCACCAGCTCGGCCGCGATCTCGCCGTTGGACAGGCCCCGCGCGAGCATCACCAGCACCTCGCGCTCGCGAGCGGTGAGGTGCGCGAGCTCGGCCGGCTCCGGCCGGTCGACGGCCGCGTCCTCTCCGGCCATCCGGCCGATGACCCTCCGCGTGACCTCGGGCGCGAGCAGGGCGTGCCCACGTCCGGCGGCGCGTACGGCGTCGAGGAGCTGCTCCGGGCCGGCGTTCTTCAGCAGGAAGCCGCTCGCTCCGGCCTGCAGCGCGTCGAAGAGGTAGTCGTCGCGGTCGAAGGTCGTCACGATCACGACGTGCCCGAGGTCGTCGGCGACGAGGTGGCGGGTGGCCTCGATGCCGTCCATGCGCGGCATCTGGACGTCCATCAGCACCACGTCGGGCCGCGTCCGGCGCGCCAGCTCGATCGCGTCGAGGCCGTCGGCGGCCTGCCCCACGACCTCGATGTCGTCCTCGACCGACAGGACCATCGCGAAGCCCGAGCGGACCATCGCGTGGTCGTCCACGAGCAGGACCCTCAGCACGTCGCTCATCGCGACACCGCCAGCGGGTAGCGCACCCGCACGCGGTAGCCGCCGGTCACCCGGGGCCCGATGTCGACCTGTCCGCCGTGCGTCGCGGCGCGCTCCCGGATGCCGAGCTGGCCGAGCCCGCTGCCGGACGTACCGTGCCGCGGGCGGCCGTTGTCGACGACCTCCACCTCGGCGTAGGGCCGCGGCTGGGACTCGTCGATGCGGACGACGACCGACACGGTGTCCGCGGTCGAGTGCCGGCGGACGTTGGTCAGCGCCTCCTGGACCGTGCGGTAGACCGCCAGCCCGATCCCCCGCGAGAGCCGCCCCGCCGCGTCGGCCTGCGCCTCGACGACGTCGAGGTTGACCGCCAGTCCCTGCCCGGCGACGTCGGCGACGAGGTCGGGGAGGTCGCGGACCCCGGCGTCGGTCGTGCGCTCGGTGCGCTCGGCCGTGCCCTCGCGCAGCGTGCCGAGGAGGTGGCGCATCTGGGTCACCGCTTCGCGCGAGGCCTCCTCGACGTTCGCGAGGGCCGTACACGCCGCGTCGGGGTCGCGGTCGAGCACCCGTCGCGCCGCGCCCGCCTGGATCCCCATCGCGGAGACCCCGTGGGCGACCACGTCGTGGAGGTCGCGGGCGATGCGGAGCCGTTCGTCGACGACCGCCTGGTCGCGCAGGCGCCCGGCCTGGGCCGCGATCGTGACGGCCTGCTCCTCGAGCCGGCCGCGCTGGCGTGCGGCCCGCCACGAGACGCCGCCGCCGATGATCGCGCCGCCGAAGTAGATGACGTTGATGAGCAGCGTGATCGCGATCGCCGCCGGGATGGGCGGGAAGAAGCCGATGTGCTCCGAGAGCTCCTCGTCGTCGAGCCAGTCCTGCACGGACGAACCGAGGGCGAACTGCCAGGTGATCCAGGCGAACATGAAGAGCACGATCAGGCCCATCACCAGCACCATGGCGCGGCGGTCGCGCGCCCACGCGACGCCACTGAGGATCGCGACGAAGTAGATGATCTGCAGCGACACCTGACCCATCACCTCGGGCATCGTGACGCCCGCGACGAACATGTGCACGGAGGCGATCAGCGCGACCGTCAACGGCCAGCGGCGTCGGCCGAGCAGCAGCACGGCACCGCTCGAGACGGCGAACCACTGCGCCCAGACCGGGACATCGGTGTGCGAGAAGCCTCCGGCGCTCCTGACCAGCTCCAGGGCGAGCAGGCTGACCGCCTCCACGAGGACGGCGAGGAGGACGTCGCTGCGACCGATCGGCGGGCGCCCGCGCTCGAAGGCGTCGTCGACGCCGAACCACTCGAGGACGCGGGCGGTCGGGTGGGGCATGGGCCGAGGGTAGATCGCGCCACCCGCGCGCGGATCCGTCGGGAGGGGGAGATCATGCAGGCATGGGTCGGTGGAACTTCCTGGTGGAGGGCGCGTCGGGCACGGGCAAGACGTCGGTGTGCCACGAGCTGCGCCGGCGGGGGCACGACGCCGTCAACGGCGACACCGACCTCGCGGTCCGCCTCTCCCCCGACCTCGCGCCGACGACGGCCGCCGAGATCCACGGCAACCACGGCTGGGACGCGACCCTCGTGCGAGCGCGGGCCGCCGACACGAGCGCGCGGCTCACGTTCTTCTGCGGTGGCTCGCGCAACGCGGCGAGCTTCCTGGACGTGTTCGACTCGGTGTTCGTGCTGGAGGTCGATCGCGCGACCCTCGTGCGTCGCCTCGACCAGCGCGCTGACGACGACTGGGGATCGACGCCGGAGCAACGCGAGCTCGTGCTGCGACTGCACGCCGCCGGCGACGACGTACCGCCCGGGACGGCCATCGACGCCACCGCTCCCCTCGCGGACGTCGTCGACGCGCTCCTGGCAGCGGCCGAGGCCATCGCCCGGCGGTGACCGGCCGGTCGCGGGCCCCACTGGTCCTCGAGCACTTCCTGACCGGATGGCTCCGCCGCGCGGCAGCGCTGCGACACTGCCGCCATGACGGTCGCCAAGTCGCTCATCCTGTTCGCGCTCGCCGCCGTCGCCGAGATCGGCGGTGCGTGGCTGGTGTGGCAGGGCGTGCGCGAGCACCGCGGCTGGCTGTGGATCGGCGCCGGGTTCGTCGCGCTCGGCGTCTACGGACTGGTCGCGACCCTGCAGCCCGACGCGAACTTCGGCCGGATCCTCGCGGCCTACGGCGGGGTGTTCGTCGCCGGCTCGCTCGCCTGGGGCATGGTCGTCGACGGCTTCCGGCCGGACCGGTACGACGTCGCCGGCGCGTTGATCTGCCTCGTCGGGGTCGCGGTGATCATGTACGCGCCGCGGCCGGCGTAGGCGGGTCGCTCCGACCCTCCTGGGTCACTCGACCGGCAGGCCGAGCCCCCGCGCGATCAGCATCCGCTGGACCTCCGAGGTCCCCTCGCCGATCTCGAGCACCTTGGCGTCGCGGTAGAACCGGACGACCGGGTACTCCTCCATGAAGCCGTAGCCGCCGAAGACCTGGGTCGCGATCCGCGTCGCGGTGACCGCGGACTCCGTGGTGTAGAGCTTCGCGACGGCAGCGGCCTGCTTGAACGCGGCGGTGGAGACCGAGCTGGCGCCGGCGTCCATCGCGTCCTTCATCGCGGCGGCCTTGTAGGTCAGCAGGCGCGAGGCGTCGAGCATGACCTGGAGGTCCGAGACCTGGAACGCGAGCCCCTGCTTGCGCCCGATCGGCCCGCCGAACGTCTGTCGCTCGCCGGCGTACTGCAGCGACATGTCGAGGCACGCCTGGATGCAGCCGACCGCCAGCGCAGCGATCGCGACCCGACCGTCGTCGAGGGTCGCGAGGAACTGCGCGTAGCCGCGACCACGCTCACCGAGGAGGTTCTCCTCGGGGACCCGCGCGTCGGTGAAGGACAGCGGGTGGGTGTCGGACGCGTGCCAGCCGAGCTTGTCGTACGCCTTCTCCGCGACGAAGCCAGGAGTGTCGGACGGGACGACGATGGTCGAGATCTCCGGCCGGCCGTCGGGCCGCTCGCCCGTGCGCGCGGTCACGGTGACGAGCGAGGTGATCGACGATCCCGAGTTGGTGATGAACTGCTTGGCGCCGTTGACCACCCACTCGCCCTCGTCGAGCACGGCCTTCGTCTTCGTCGCCCCCGCGTCGGAGCCGGCGCCGGGCTCGGTCAGCCCGAAGCCCGCGACGTGCTCGCCGGCCACGAGGGTCGGCAGCCAGTCCTTCTTCTGCGCCTCGGTGCCGTAGGTCAGGATCGGGTTGATCCCGAGCCCGACGGCGGCCTCCAGGGTGATCCCCATCGACTGGTCGACGCGGCCGATCTCCTCGATCGCCAGGCACAGCGACGTGAAGCCGCCGTCCTCGCCGGCCATCCCCGCGCCGCCGAACTCCTCGGGCGCCGTGAGCCCCATCAGCCCGAGCGCGCCCATCTTCTGGACCACGTCGGTCGGGAAGTGGTGGTCGCGGTCCCACTGCGCGGCGTGCGGGGCGATCTCGGCCTCGGCGAAGTCGCGGACGCTGCGGCGGAACTGCTCGTGCTCGGGGGACAGCTCGAAGGTCATGCTCGGCACCCTAACCCCAAAGGTTAACGATCGCTAACCCTGCGCACGAGGGTCGCCTCGGCGACGTACGACGGTCACGCAATCGTCACCGGACCGCCGCGCCCCGGTCGCCGCGGACGACCAAAGTCGGACTGTTGCCCACATCGAAAGGACCACCGGACGTGAAGCGTCTCTCCGTTCCCGCCATCGCCGCCGGCACCGCTGCCGTCGTCGCCCTCGGCATCGCCGCTGCGAGCGCCGTACCCATGGGATTCACCCAGGACCGCTCGGCAGACCTGGCCCAGCAGATCAACCCGGCCAGGCCCAAGAGCGTGATCCTGCTCATCGGCGACGGCATGGACGACTCGATGATCACCGCTGCGCGCAACTACTCCAAGGGCGCCTCGGGCCGCCTCGTGCTCGACGAGCTCCCCTTCACGGGCGCGATGACGACGTATGGCCTCAAGGTCGGCGCCGGCCCGAAGTACCCGATCGCCTACGTCTCCGACTCCGCTCCGACCGCCAGCGGCTGGTCGACCGGCAAGAAGACCGTCGACGGTCGCATCTCGCAGGGCCCCTCGACCGCGGACACCGTGCCGGGTGAGAACTACCAGACCGTGCTCGAGAAGTTCAAGGCGATGGGCAAGCTCACCGGCGACGTCTCCACCGCCGAGATCACCGATGCCACCCCGGCCGCCGCCGCGTCGCACATCAACGCGCGCGCCTGCCAGGACCCCAGCGTGATGACCAACTGCCAGGCCGCGCTCAAGTCGCAGAACGGCCTCGGCTCGATCGCCGAGCAGCTCGTCGACAACAAGGTCGACGTCCTCCTCGGGGGCGGGCAGAACCGCTACGCCAAGACGCTCGAGGGCAGCTCGACGACGGTCCTCGACTACGCCAGGAACACCAGGGGCTACCGCTCCGTCACCACGGCCAGCGAGCTGGCCGGCGTCACCAGCCTCTCCGGCGGCCCGGTCCTCGGCCTCTTCAGCCCCGGCAACATGACCCGCAAGTACGCCCCGCGCCTCGCGGTCAACGGCGGCACCTCCGACACCGGCCCGTGCGTCGAGCAGAGCCGAGGCACCCAGCCCACGCTGGCCGCGATGACCACCGAGGCGATCTCGCTGCTCGACAACCCCAACGGCTTCTTCCTGCAGGTCGAGGGCGCGAGCGTCGACAAGGCCGAGCACGAGCGCGACATCTGCGGCGCGATCGGCGAGCTCGAGGAGCTCGACCTGGCCGTCAAGGCCGCGCTGGACTACCAGAAGGCGCACCCCGACACGCTCGTCATCGTTACCGGCGACCACGCCCACTCGACGCAGATCGTGATGGACAACTTCGGCGGCAGCGCCACGGCGACCGTCACCACCGCCGACGGCGACCCCATGACGGTCGCGTACTCGTCGTCGTACGCCGGCACGCCGCCGCAGCAGGCCACGCACACCGGCTCGCAGATCCGCGTCGCGGCGATCGGCCCGCAGGCCGCCAACGTCACCGGCGTGATCGACCAGACCGACCTCTTCAACACCATGATGGGTCGTACGCCGAGCACGCTGCCGACGCAGCCCACCGCGACCGCCACCACCACGGTCACCACGACGCCGTCGCCGACCACCCCGGCGCCGACCAGCACCCCGACGAGCACCCCGGTCGAGGAGCCGACCATCTGGCTGGCGTCGCCGAAGAAGGTCGCTCGCGGCTCCGAGACCTGGATCTCGGTCACCGTGGACGGCGCGACCTCGGTGAAGGTCAAGATCAAGCAGGGCAAGGACGTCGTCGTCCGTGAGCTGTCGAGGAAGGGTGGCTCGGTGAAGCTGCCGAGGCTCGACCGCGGCTCCGCCCAGATCAAGGTCATCGCCGTCGGCGCGGGTGGACGCACCGAGGTCAAGCGCACCCTCACCGTGCGCTGACCGGGCACCGAACCTCCACCTGCTGCGGCCGTGGCCCCTCCCGGGGGGTCGCGGCCGCAGTTGTCTCGACAGGGTGTTGTCCGTCACAACGGGCACCCGTCACGCCGCGGCCGGGGCGCGGTAACCTGCCGAGCGGTACGTCGCCGTTCTGCTGACCCAGGAGTCCTCGCGTGAGCTTGAAGAAGGTCCTCATCGCCAACCGCGGCGAGATCGCCGTCCGCGTCATCCGCGCCTGCAAGGACGCCGGTATCAGCTCCGTCGCGGTCTACGCCGACCCGGACCGCGACGCGCTGTTCGTGCGGCTCGCGGACGAGGCCCACTCCCTCGGCGGGGCCACCCCGGCCGAGTCCTACCTCGACATCGCCAAGATCATCAAGGTCGCCACCGACACCGGCGCCGACTCCGTGCACCCCGGCTACGGCTTCCTCGCCGAGAACGCCGACTTCGCGCAGGCCGTGCTCGACGCCGGCCTGATCTGGATCGGTCCCCCGCCGGCCGCGATCGAGGCCCTGGGCGACAAGGCCAAGGCCAAGCACATCGCCGACCGCGCCAACGCCCCGCTCGCGCCGGGCACCAAGGACCCCGTCGCCGGCGCCGACGAGGTCGTCGAGTTCGCGAAGGCCAACGGCCTCCCGGTCGCGATCAAGGCCGTCTTCGGTGGCGGTGGCCGCGGCCTCAAGGTCGCCCGCACGCTCGAGGAGATCCCCGACGCCTACGAGTCGGCCGTCCGCGAGGCCGTCACCGCGTTCGGTCGCGGCGAGTGCCTGGTCGAGAAGTTCCTCGACAAGCCGCGCCACGTCGAGACCCAGTGCCTGGCCGACCAGCACGGCAACGTCGTCGTCGTCTCCACCCGCGACTGCTCGCTCCAGCGCCGCAACCAGAAGCTCGTCGAGGAGGCGCCCGCGCCGTTCCTGTCGCAGGAGCAGCTCGACGAGCTCTACGAGTCGTCCAAGCGGATCCTCAAGGAGGCGGGCTACTACGGCGCCGGCACGTGCGAGTTCCTCGTCGCGCAGGACGGCACGATCTCCTTCCTCGAGGTCAACACCCGCCTCCAGGTCGAGCACTGCGTCTCCGAGGAGGTCACGGGCATCGACCTGGTCCGCGAGATGTTCCGCATCGCCGCCGGTGAGGAGCTCGGCTACGGCGACCCCGAGATCCGCGGCCACTCCATCGAGTACCGCATCAACGCCGAGGACGGCGGCCGCAACTTCATGCCCGCGCCCGGCACCCTGTCCGCGTGGGCACCGCCGTCCGGTCCCGGCGTACGCCTCGACGGGGGCTACGAGAACGGCGAGACCGTCCCCGGCTCGTTCGACTCCCTCATCGCCAAGCTCATCGTCACCGGCACCACCCGCACCCAGGCCCTCGAGCGCTCGCGCCGCGCCCTCGACGAGTTCGTCGTCGACGGCATGCCGACCGTCATCCCGTTCCACCGCGCGGTCGTGCGTGACCCGGCCTACGTCGGCCCCTCGACTCCGTCGGGCGAGGGCGAGTTCACGGTATACACCCAGTGGATCGAGACCGAGTTCGACAACCAGCTCGAGCCCTACGCCGGCGACTCGGCCGAGGCGGAGGAGGCCGGCGAGCGTCAGAAGGTCACGGTCGAGGTCGGCGGCAAGCGCCTCGAGGTCGTCCTCCCGGCTGGGCTCGGCGGGCTCTCCACCGGCGGCGGCGCTGCCGGCGGTGCCAAGAAGGCCGGCAAGCGCACCGCGAAGAAGGCCGGCGCCGCGGCGTCCGGCGACGCCGTCACCTCCCCCATGCAGGGCACCATCGTGAAGGTCTCCGTCGAGGACGGCCAGAGCGTCGCTGAGGGCGACGTCATCGTCGTCATGGAGGCGATGAAGATGGAGCAGCCCCTCAAGGCCCACAAGGCCGGCACCGTCACCGGCCTCGCCGCCGAGGTCGGCGCCACAGTCACCAACGGCGCCGTGATCTGCGAGATCAAGGACTGATCGAGCGGCGAGGCCGACTTTGCACCCGAGTCTCCCGCTTGTCGGCCGAGATCTGGTGTGACAAGCGGGGCGGTCACCGGATATCCGGTGACTCCAGACAGACATAGATAGCAAGCACTCACTTTTTATGTGACACTTGCCGGGTGACCACGACTCGCGAACGGCGCACCCAGGCCGAGCGCCGCGAAGGCACGATCACCGCGCTCCTCGACGCGACGGTGGCGTGCCTGACCGAGCGGGGGTACGCCGCCACCTCGACCGCCGCGGTCTGCGCGGAGGCGGGCGTGAGCCAGGGAGCGCTGTTCCGGTACTTCCCGACGCGGCAGGCGCTGCTCGTCGCGACCGCCGAGCACGTCGCGACCCGCAACGTCGTGGCCTTCCGCACGACGGTCGGAGGTGCGTCCGTCGCGACCGCCGACGACGTCGCCGCCGTCCTGGGCCACCTCCGCCGCGCGGTCCTCTCCCCCGCCAACCAGACCTGGCGCGAGCTGCTCGTCGCGGCCCGCGCCGACGCCGACCTCCGGGTGGCGCTCCACCCCGCCCGGGAGTCCCTCCACGCACAGATGCTCGCCGCCGCGGCCGACCTGTGGGGCGAGCACCTCGGAGCCGACGACCTCGCCGCCGTCCTCAGCATCGTGGTCAACATGCTCGACGGGCTGGCGTTCTCCGCCCTCGACCCCGACCCGACGGCCCCACCGGGCCGCACCGTCGAGCGGGCACTGCGCCTGCTCGCCGAGATGATCGTCCGCCACTACCCCTCGCCGATGGAGCAGCACGCATGAGCACCTTCCACCCCGACGTCATCGTCGTCGGCGCCGGCCTCGCCGGCCTCGTCGCCACCCACGAGCTCGCCCTGGCCGGCAAGAAGGTGCTCGTCCTCGACCAGGAGAACCGCGCCAACCTCGGCGGCCAGGCCTGGTGGTCGCTCGGCGGGCTCCTGTTCGTCGACAGCCCCGAGCAGCGCCGGATGGGCATCACCGACTCCCCCGAGCTCGCGTGGCAGGACTGGCAGGGCTCCGCGCAGTTCGACCGGCTCGGCGACGGCACCGACGGCCCGGGGCGCGGCGAGGACTTCTGGCCGCGGCAGTGGGCGAAGGCGTACGTCGACTTCGCCCACCGCGAGAAGCGCGACTACCTCCACGACCTCGGCCTCAAGTCGCTGCCGTTCGTCGGCTGGGCCGAGCGCGGCGACGGCCGGGCCCTGGGCCACGGCAACTCCGTCCCGCGCTTCCACCTGACGTGGGGCACCGGCCCCGAGGTCGTCCGGATCTTCGCCGAGCCGGTCGAGAAGGCCGAGGCGGCCGGGCTCGTACGCTTCGCCTTCCGCCACCAGGTCGACGAGCTGGTCGTCGAGGACGGCGCGGTCGTCGGCGTGCGCGGCACGATCCTGGCCGACGACGACAGTGCCCGGGGTGTGAAGTCCAACCGCGACAAGGCCGGTGACTTCGAGCTCCGCGCCGCGGCGGTCGCCGTGACGAGCGGCGGCATCGGCCACAACCACGAGCTGATGCGCCGCAACTGGCCGACCGAGCGCGTGGGCGCCGCACCGGAGCACATGATCTCCGGCGTGCCCGCGCACGTCGACGGACGCATGCAGGGCATCGCCGAGACCGCCGGCGCCACGATGGTGAACAAGGACCGGATGTGGGCCTACGTCGAGGGCATCCACAACTGGGACCCGGTGTGGCCCGACCACGCCATCCGGATCCTGCCCGGCCCGTCGTCGATGTGGTTCGACGCCACGGGCAAGCGGCTCGAGGGCATGTCCGGCGTCCCCGGCGCGGACTCGATCGGCGCGATGAAGCAGATCCTCGCCGCGGGCCACGACTACTCGTGGTTCGTCCTGACCCAGTCGATGATCGAGAAGGAGTTCGCCCTCTCCGGCTCCGAGCAGAACCCCGACATCACCGGCAAGGACCTCAAGTTCCTGGCGCAGAGCCGCCTCGCCAAGGGCGCGCCCGGTCCGGTCGAGGCCTTCAAGGAGCACGGCGTGGACTTCGTCGTGGCCGACTCCCTGGACGAGCTGGTGACCGGGATGAACGAGCTCGCCCGCGGCCCGAAGCTCGACGTCGACGACCTCGAGCGGCAGATCGTCGCCCGCGACCGCGAGATGGACAACGCCTTCTCCAAGGACGTCCAGGTGATGGCGATCCACAACGCCCGCCGCAGTCGTACGGACAAGCTGATCCGGGTCGCCAAGCCGCACAAGGTCCTCGACCCCTCGCACGGCCCGCTCATCGCCGTCCGCCTCAACATCCTCTCCCGCAAGACCCTCGGCGGGCTCGAGACCGACCTCGACGGCCGGTGCATCGCCGCCGACGGGAGCGTCGTCCCGGGCCTGTACGCCGCGGGCGAGGTCGCCGGCTTCGGCGGGGGCGGCGTCCACGGCTACAACGCGCTCGAGGGGACCTTCCTCGGCGGCTGCATCTTCTCCGGCCGCGCGGTCGGCCGGGCCCTCACGCGCTGAGCGCGGCCCTCCGGTGGTCGCGCGGGCTGACACCACGCTCACGCTTGAACGCGGCGCTCAGCGCGAACGGGGTCGCGTAGCCGACCTGCCGTGCGACCGAGGCGACGGTGACGTCCGGGTCGAGGAGCAGGTCGGCGGCCAGGGAGATCCGCCAGTCGGTCAGGAAGGCCATCGGCGGGGCGCCGACGAGCTCGGTGAAGCGCCGGGCGAAGGCCGCGCGCGACACCCCTGAGCGATCGGCGAGCTCCACCACCGACCACGGGTGCTCGGGGTGGTGCTGCATGAGGCGCAGCGCCGGCCCCACGACCGCGTCGCCCTGCGCGGCGTACCAGCCCGGCGCGTCGGATCGCGACCGGGCGAACCAGGTGCGCAGGAGGCTGATCAGCAGCAGGTCGAGCAACCGGTCGAGCATCGCCTCCTGGCCGGGGGCGTCGCGGACCACCTCCTCGCCCAGCAGGTCGAGCAGCGGGGTGTCGAGCTCGTCCGCACGCAGCACCATCGTGCGCGGCAGGGCCCGGAGCAGGCGTCGCGTCACCTCGCCCTCCATCAGGTAGACGCCGGTGAGAAGCACCGTCTCCCCGGCCGCACTGTTGCCCCAGCTGCGCACTCCCTGGCTCATCTCCTCGACACGTCGTGGCCGTCGACCGTGGTGCACACCTGGCCGGGACGGATCACGACCTGGGTGGCGGTGCCCGGGTCGTCGGCGATCGACCAGTGCTCACCTCCCACCCACACCACCACGTCGCCCGCGTCCAGGCGGACCGGCTCCTCGCCGTCGGGGCACACCCAGAGGTGGCCACGCACCACCGACGTCACCGACAGCGGCGCCTCGTCCTCGAGGCGGACCGACCACGGGGCGTCGAGCAGGATCCGGAGCAGGAACGCTCCCCGGGCACGAGGACCGTCGAGCAGTCCGGTGAGGGCGTCCATGGAGAGAATGTAGACGCTCACGTATGGAGAGCGGCGGATCAACCATGGATACTCTCGGCCGGGCACGATGGACTGGTGCCATGACCACCACCCAGGACCTCCCGCCCCAGTCGCTCCTGTCGACCGTCGCCCTCGCCGCCGCCGTCCTCGTCGCCGGGCTCCAGGCCGGCACCTACTTCACGTGGTCCACCGGGGTGATGCCGGGCCTGGCCCGCGTGGACGACCGCACGTTCGTCGGCGCGCTGCAGCAGATCAACGTCGCCATCGTGAACCCGCTCTTCGTCGCGACCTTCGTGGGCGCGCCCGTCCTCGCCGCGGCGGTCGCCGTGCTCGGAGGCCCGCAGGCCCGGCCGTGGGCGATCGCCGCCACCGCACTCGCCGTCGGCACGGTGGCGATCACCGTCGCCGGCAACATCCCGCTCAACGACGCTCTCGAGGCCGCGGGCAGGGTCGACGCGATCCAGGACCTGGCCGCGGTGCGCGCGGACTTCGAGTCGCGCTGGGTCCTGCTGAACGCCGCCCGGACCCTCACCACTGCGGGCGCACTGGCGCTGCTGGGGATCGCGGCCCTGCGGACGAGCTGATCAGGGTCGCCGAGCGACCCGCAGCCGAAGAATCTGCGATCGGGTCGAGTAGAGGACACGAACTGACCTCTTCCCCCGGAAGAGTCACCCCCATGACGATCACCACGACACCCCACCTCAACTTCGACGGCAACGCCCGCGAGGCCCTGGCGTTCTACGCCACGGCCTTCGGCAGCGAGGCCATGACCATGACCTACGGCGCGATGGGCGCCACCGACGACCCCGCGTGGGCCGACCGCATCGTGTGGGGACAGGTCCAGTCGCCCTCCGGCATCCGCGTGATGGCGTTCGACGTGTGGCCGGGCCAGCCCTACGACCAGGGCACCAACGCCTCCTACGTCTACCTCAGCGGGACCGACGCCGATGAGATCACCCGCGCCTGGGAAGGCCTCCTCGAGGGCGCCGAGGTCCGTCAGGCGCTCGGCCCCGCCGCCTGGTCATCCCTCGCCGGCCAGCTGCGCGACAAGTTCGGCGTCATCTGGGCCCTCGACGTCGCCGCACCGGCCGGGGACGAGCACCGCGACTGACGGCTGGGCCAGGCCGACCGATTCGACCAGCGCCGCGAGGTGCTGCTCGAAGAGGTCGGCGGGGTCGGCGAAGGTGGCCGAGCCGTACTGCCCGAAGACCTCCCAGGTCACGCAGCCGAAGAGTGCGGCCCACGCGAAGAAGCCGCGCGCCATCAGCGCGTCGGGCACGGTCAGGCCCATCTCGCGTCGGATCCGGGCGAGGTCGCGGGCGAGGCGGCGAGGCTTCAGCGGACCCTCGTCGACCGCGACCGCGATCGCGCCCGCCTGCCAGGCGTCCTCCCAGACCTCGACGAGACGGCCGACGACGCGGACACCGGGGCCGGTCGTCTGCTCGGCGGGCGCCTCGTAGCCCGGGACGGGGCTGCCGAAGAGGAGGGCGTACGTCGCCGGCTCGGCGAGGCCCCACGCCCGGACGGCGCGGCCGATGGCCGTCATCCGACCGGCGAAGTCGGCCGGATCCACGGAGGCGAGGGCGGCGTCGACGGCGTCGCCGAGCTCGTCGTAGCCGTCGACGACGAGCAGCGTGAGCAGCTCGTCGCGGCTCGCGACGTAGCGGTAGACGGCCGACGACACGATCCCGAGGTCGCGCGCGACCGCCCGCAGCGACAGGGCCGCAGCGCCGTCGGTCGCGAGGTGCACGCGACCGATCCGCACGATGTCGCGCATCGTCTGCTCGCGGGCCCGGGCGCGCGGGGTGGAGGTGTCGATCATTCCTCCAGTGAAGCACATCTGCGAGCGTGCGTGACAAAAGAGAGCGCTGCTCTTGCTTTTCACCGGTGCGCGCGTCAGGATGGTCGAAACGAGAGCACCGCTCTCACTTTCTGACCAGGAGATCCGCATGAACACCATCCACGTCGTCACCGGAGCCGGACCCGTCGGCTCGACCGTCGCCCAGCAGCTCGCCGACGCCGGACACCAGGTCCGGCTGCTCACCCGCTCGGGCAGCGGCCCGGTCCACCCGCTCATCGAGCGCAGGAAGGTCGACGTCTCCCAGCGGTCCGCCCTCGAGAGCGCCTTCGAGGGTGCGGTCGCCGTGCACCACTGCATCCACGGGTCGGCGTACGACTCGAAGGTGTGGCGCGCGGAGCTGCCGAAGGCCGAGCAGGCGGTGCTCGAGGCCGCCGGACGCGTCGGTGCGGTCGTCGTCTTCCCCGAGAGCCTCTACTCCTACGGCCAGGTCGACGGCGTGATGACCGAGGCCACCCCGCGCACCGCGACGACGGGCAAGCTCGGCATCCGCACCGAGCTCCTCGCTCAGCGTGACGCGTCGAGCACGCCGACGGTCAGCGTCGCGGCGTCGGACTTCTACGGCCCCGCCGTCCGCATGGCGCACGCCGGTGAGCGGCTGGTCCCGACCGTGCTGGCGGGGAGGACGATGCGGGTCCTCGGCAGCATCGACCAGCCGCACTCGTTCACCTACGTCCCCGACCTGGCCGCCGCGATGATCACGGCCGCGGGCCGCGAGGACCTCTGGAACTCCTTCCTCCACGCCCCGACCGCGCCGGCGCTCACCCAGCGCGAGCTGGTCACGAGGGTCGCGCAGGTGGCCGGCGTCCGCACCCCGAAGATGTCCGCGATCCCGGTCGGCGTGATGAGCGCGATGGGCCTCGCCTCGCGGTCGATGCGCGAGATGGCGGAGACGGGCTACATGTTCAGCCGGCCGTTCGTCATGGACTCCAGCGCCAGCGAGCAGCGCCTCGGCCTGTCCCCCACGCCCCTCGACGACGGGCTGACCACGACGGTCGCGTGGTGGCGCGCGCAGGACGGCGCCCAGGATGCCAGCGCGGCATGACGCGATGCCCGGGTGACGGACACGTGCCCTCGCTCACACCCGGACTGGATAGCGTTCGGCCCATGTTCTCCAAGGTGCTCGTCGCCAACCGTGGCGAGATCGCAGTCCGGGCCTTCCGTGCAGCGCGCGAGATCGGTGCGCGCACGGTGGCCGTGTTCCCCCACGAGGACCGCGGGTCCGAGCACCGGATGAAGGCCGAGGAGGCCTACCAGATCGGGGAGGTCGGCCACCCGGTCCGCGCCTACCTCGACCCCGAGGCGATCGTGCAGGTCGCCGTCGACTGCGGGGCCGACGCGATCTACCCCGGCTACGGCTTCCTCTCGGAGAACCCGGCGCTCGCCGAGGCCTGCGCCGCGGCGGGCATCACGTTCATCGGTCCGAGCGCCGACGTGCTCACCCTGACCGGCAACAAGGCGCGCGCGATCGCCGCGGCCAAGGCCGCCGGCGTACCCGTGCTGGAGTCCGTGCCGCCGTCGACCGACGTCGAGGAGCTGCTGACGGCCGCCGAGGCGATCGAGGCCCCGCTCTTCGTCAAGGCCGTCGCCGGCGGCGGCGGTCGCGGCATGCGCCGCGTCGACGACCGCGCGGACCTGCGCGAGGCGATCGAGACCTGCATGCGCGAGGCCGAGGGCGCGTTCGGCGACCCGACCGTCTTCATCGAGCAGGCCGTGGTCGACCCGCGCCACATCGAGGTGCAGATCCTCTCCGACGGCACCGGCTCCGAGGGCGGCGTGATCCACCTCTACGAGCGCGACTGCTCGGTGCAGCGGCGCCACCAGAAGGTCGTCGAGATCGCCCCGGCGCCCAACCTCGACCCCGAGCTCCGCGACCGCATCTGCGCCGACGCGGTGCGCTTCGCGCGCGAGATCAACTACAAGAACGCCGGCACCGTCGAGTTCCTGCTCGACCCGTCGGGCAAGTACGTCTTCATCGAGATGAACCCGCGCATCCAGGTCGAGCACACCGTGACCGAGGAGGTCACCGGCGTCGACCTCGTGCAGTCGCAGATGCGCATCGCCGCCGGGGCGACCCTCGCCGACCTCGAGCTCACCCAGGACACCGTCGCCCCGCGCGGCTTCGCGCTCCAGTGCCGCATCACCACCGAGGACCCGGCCAACGGCTTCCGGCCCGACACCGGCCGCATCACGATGTACCGCTCCCCCGGCGGCCCGGGCGTGCGCCTCGACGGCGGCACCACCTACACCGGCGCCGAGATCAGCCCGCACTTCGACTCGATGCTCGCCAAGCTCACCTGTCGCGGCCGCACCTTCGAGGCCGCCGTGCAGAAGGCCCGCCGCGCGCTGCTCGAGTTCCGCATCCGCGGCGTCTCGACCAACGTCGGCTTCCTCCAGGCCGTGCTCGCCGACCCCGACTTCACCGCCGGCGGCGTCACCACGTCCTTCATCGAGGACCACCCGCAGCTGCTCAAGCAGCAGTTCGGCGGCGACCGCGCCACGCGCCTGCTCGACTTCCTCGCCGACGTCACGGTCAACCAGCCGCACGGCACGGCCCCGGTCTCGGTGGCACCGGTCAGCAAGCTCCCCCGGCTCGACCGCTCGCAGCCGGTGCCCGACGGCACCCGCCAGCTCCTGCGCGAGATCGGCCCGGAGGAGTTCGCCCGCCGCCTGCGGGCGCAGAAGAACGTCGCGGTCACCGACACGACCTTCCGCGACGCCCACCAGTCGCTGCTCGCCACGCGGGTCCGCACCCGCGACCTGCTCGCCGTCGCCGACCACGTCGCCCGCACCACGCCGCAGCTGTGGTCGGTCGAGTGCTGGGGCGGCGCGACCTACGACGTGGCCCTCCGCTTCCTCAACGAGGACCCGTGGGAGCGGCTCGCCGCCCTGCGCGAGGCGATCCCCAACATCGGCCTGCAGATGCTGCTGCGCGGGCGCAACACGGTCGGCTACACGCCGTACCCGACCGAGGTCACCGAGGCGTTCGTCCAGGAGGCCGCCGAGACCGGCATCGACGTCTTCCGCATCTTCGACGCCCTCAACGACGTCTCCCAGATGCGCCCGGCCATCGACGCCGTCCGCGCCACCGGCACCTCGGTCGCGGAGGTGGCGCTCTGCTACACCGGCGACCTGTCGTCGCCCGGCGAGAAGCTCTACACCCTCGACTACTACCTCCGCCTCGCCGACCAGATCGTCGAGGCCGGCGCCCACGTGCTCGCGATCAAGGACATGGCCGGCCTGCTCCGCGCCCCCGCCGCGCGCACCCTGGTGACCGCGCTGCGCGAGCGCTTCGAGCTGCCGGTCCACCTCCACACGCACGACACCCCCGGAGGCCAGCTCGCGACGCTGCTCGCGGCCATCGACGCCGGTGTCGACGCGGTCGACGGCGCGACCGCGTCGATGGCCGGCGGCACGTCGCAGCCCGCGCTGTCCGCGCTGGTGTCCGCGACCGACCACTCCGAGCGCGAGACCGGCCTCTCGCTCGCGGCGGTCAACGCGATGGAGCCCTACTGGGAGGCCGTGCGCCGCGTCTACGCGCCGTTCGAGTCCGGCCTGCCCGCCCCGACCGGCCGGGTCTACCGCCACGAGATCCCCGGCGGCCAGCTCTCCAACCTGCGCCAGCAGGCGATCGCGCTCGGCCTCGGCGAGAAGTTCGAGCAGGTCGAGGACATGTACGCCGCGGCCAACGACATCCTCGGCAACGTCGTGAAGGTGACGCCGTCGTCGAAGGTCGTCGGCGACCTGGCGCTCGCCCTCGTCGCCGCGAAGGCCGACCCGGCCGAGTTCGAGGCCGACCCGGCGTCGTACGACGTCCCGGACTCCGTCATCGGCTTCCTCAACGGCGAACTGGGCGACCCGCCCGGCGGCTGGCCCGAGCCCTTCCGCAGCAAGGCGCTGGCGGGCAAGACCTGGAAGCAGCCGGCCGAGACCCTCACCGCCGAGCAGCAGGCGAGCCTCGCGACCGACCGCCGCGAGACGCTCAACGAGCTGCTCTTCCCCGGCCCGACAGCCGCCTTCCACGAGTCGCGGGAGAAGTACGGCGACCTGTCCGGCGTCTCGACGATCGACTACCTCTACGGCCTGCGCCGCGGCGAGGAGCACCAGGTCCGCGTCCGCGAGGGCCGGGAGATGATCTTCGGCCTCGAGGCGATCAGCGAGCCCGACGAGCGCGGCTTCCGCAACGTGATGGCGACCGTCGACGGCCAGTTGCGGCCCGTGCAGGTGCGCGACCGCAGCATCTCCGCCGACGTCGCGTCGGCCGAGAAGGCCGACCCGGCCAACACCGGCCACGTCGCGGCGCCCTACGACGGCGCGGTCACCGTGACCGTCGCCGAGGGCGACACCGTCGAGGCCGGCCAGACCGTCGCGACGATCGAGGCGATGAAGATGGAGGCCTCCATCTCCGCCCCCGTCGCGGGCACGGTCCAGCGGCTCGCGATCCCGTCCACCAAGGCCGCCGAGGGTGGCGACCTGGTGCTGGTGATCGGCTGAGGCGTCAGCGAGGCAGCGGCGAGGCCTTCTTCAGCGCGCGCCTGGACGCCTTGGCACCGGACTTCGCCGCGGCGGAGATGCCCTGGGTCATCAGGGTCAGCCCCGCACCGACGAGCCACACGTCCTTGGCCACCGCGATGCCGTCCTGGCTGGGACGGATGCCGTCGTCCAGCGTCATCGACGGCGTCCGCAGGTACATGCCGACCAGGCTCGAGCCGAAGCCCGTCAGCGCCGCGCCGGCGACGGTGGCCGGGACCATCGGCGCGAGGAGGGCGGCGCCCACCCCGATCTCGCTCCAGGCGAGCAGGCGCGCGAACTTCGTGGGCTCCATGTCCTTGAAGAACGTGGGATAGGTGGACGCAGCCGCGCCGTGGAGGAACTGCGCGGTGCCCTCGTCGGCCCCGAGCTTGCCGATGCCCGAGTTGAGGATGAACGCGCCGGTGGCGAGGCGCAGCGGGACCTGGGTGAGGGACACGGGCTCTCCTGGGGGTGGGGTCTCTGGACCACCAGTGTGGCGCACGCCTCGCACCCCGTCCCGTGCGGCTCGCTACCCCTCGTTCAGCACGACCACGTCCGGGTCGGGCTCGGCGTACTCCGTGACGTCGGGCTCGTCCCCGGTGACCTGCTCGTAGACGGTCGCGGCCACGGCGCGCATGCCGTTGATCTTCGGGTGGAACGGCGCCGCGACCCCGATCCGGAACCGCGGTCCGTTGATCCAGGCCCGCCCCCCGGCGCAGACGTCGTGGCCGTCCGACACCGCCTCCATGTCGACGTACGACGCCCCGGCGGCCGTCGCGCCCTCACGGAGCGAGGCGTTGAGGGCGACCGCCACCTCGGCGATGGGCCCGAGCGCCTCGGCCTGGACCCCGACGGCCTTGCAGGTGCCCTCGGTCGGGAGGATGTCGGGGTAGCCGACGACGTAGACGTCCGCCTCGGGCGCCAGCGCCCGGATGTCGCGCACGGCCTTGCGGATGTTGCCGGCGACCTTGCCGGCGTCGGTGCGCAGGTCCGCGACCGGGCAGACCGCCAGGCGGCCGTCCTGGCACCGGATGAGCGAGTCGTAGATGCCGAAGTCGTTGCCGCCCATGCCGAGCGTGACGAGGTCGGTGTCGGCGGTGACCGCGTCGAGCTGCGGCGGGGCCGTGCCGCCGTCGTAGAGCGCCATCGTCCCGGTGAGGTCCTGCGTGGTGGCGGCCGAGCAGGTGACGTCGGTGTAGCTCTTCACGTCGAGCCAGTCGGCGAGGAAGGCCGGGTAGTTGTCCTTCGAGCGCGCGCAGCCCGCGGGGTCGGTGCGCATCGTGCCGATGAACGGGCCGGCGGAGAACGAGTCGCCGAGCGCGACGTAGTCGACGTCGGAGGTGACCTCGGCTTCGATGACCGGGTCGGGCAGGCCGCCGTCGTCACCGGGCGCCGCGGTGCCGCCGGCCGAGCAGGCGGACGTGACCAGGAGGGTCGCCGCGAGCCCCGCCCACAGCACGCGGAGCCTCACTCGCGCGCCTGGCCCTTCTGCCGGGGCATCACGGCGAAGGTGAACCAGTCCGAGTTGAGCCCGAACGCGGACCGGACGTCGTCGCCGTCGACGCGCACGGTGCCGGCCGTGCCGATGAAGGCCATGTCGAGGACCCGGCCGCCGAGGTCGCCGTTGCCGTCGCGGGCCGCCACCTCGATGCCGGTGAGGTCGCCGATCGCGGGCCACTGCCGCTCGACCTGGGTGTCGTCGAGGGTCGCGGTCCAGGTGGAGTACCTCGGGTTGTCGACGCCGTCGTAGGGATCGGCCTGCGCGACGAGGTAGGGCATCGACCCGGACGCGGAGAAGCCGCCGTTGCTCGCGGAGAACTGCGTGAAGGCCGGCCGGCCGCCGTAGAACAGGCCCTGCTTGGCGGTGGCCCTGATCGCCGCCGTCGCGGCGGGGTGCTCGGCGTCGACGCCGCCGTAGACCTGGCACGCCGAGGTGTCGCAGAGGTCGTAGTGGGCGGCCGAGGGGTGCGAGCGCTCGAACGCGGCATAGGTGCGGGCCGCCACCGACTGCGCGCTCACCGCTGCGGGCTGCCACAGCGCGGGCACCTCCTGCGGCACGACGCCACGGAGGTACGCCTCCATGCTGAGCTCGTTGACCGTCTCGCGCGTGGTGCTCTGCCGCGCGGCCGCGGACTGCAGCGTGCCGCGGTAGTCCCGTCGTGCGCCACCGGGGAGCACCAGGGTCAGCGGCTGGCTCGTCGTCGAGGAGAACTCGGCCTGCCCGCGCAGCTTCTTCCAGGTGCGCCACACGCCGCCCCTGGTCCACTGCACCTGGGTGTCGCTGCCGTTCCCGACGAGGCGCCACTTCGTGGCCCGGTCGGCCGGGAGCCGCCAGGTGCGCGGCCGGTCGAGGCTGCCGACGCGGAGGCCGGGGCGGGCGGCGACCTGCACGTCGCGGCCGGTGTCGGCGGTGATCAGGACCCGGATCCTGCCGGCGATGCGGCCCCAGTCCGTGCCCGGGTAGTAGAACTCGTCGATCTGCTGCCAGGTCAGTCCCTGCAGGGCCGCACCCTGGGCTCCGTACTGCGACAGGCCGTGCCCGTGGCCGTAGCCGTGCCCGGTGACGGTGATCGCGGTGCTGCCCGCGACGGTCCACGTCTCGACCTTCTTGCGCGGCGGGGCCTCGGCGCTCGCGGGGATGACCGGCAGCAGCAGCGCGCTCGCGAGGACCACGAGCAGCAGGCGGACCAGGTGGGTCGGACGGGGCACGGGACCTCCTCCAGCGTGCGGCAACAGAGCCACCCACCGTACAGGCGGGTCGCGAACCACGGACCCGAACGCCTCGTACGACGACCCCACCCCGTGGCACACTCCGAGGATGTTCGGGGGACGCAGGCGCAGGCGCGAGCAGGAGCTGGTCGAGAAGGACCGCTGGCGCGTCGCACGCAAGCTGGTGGACGAGGACGTCACCGTCCTCGGCGAGCAGGTCGCCGAGCTCCACGTCGACACGCTCGGCGACGACCTGGACCCCGGGGCGAGGGACCACTACCGGCGCGCGATCGAGCTCTACGACCAGGCCAAGCACCTCGTGGCGGCGAGCCGGACGGCCGACGACGTGACCTCGATCGAGCAGGTCGTCACCGACGCCCGCTACCACCGGGCCGCCGTCATCGCCCTGCGCGACGGCGAGCCCCTGCCCGAGCGCCGCGACCCCTGCTTCTTCAACCCGCAGCACGGTCCGTCGATGCAGGACGTCGAGTGGTCACCTCCGGGCGGCACCCCGCGCGTGATCGCGGTCTGCGCCGCGGACGCGCGCCGGCTGGCAGCGGGCGAGGAGCCGCTCGTCCGGATGGTCCGCATCGGTGACCGCTGGGTGCCGTGGCACCTCGCCGCGGGTGTCGACGGCGCGATCGACGCCGCCGCCCGCCTGGCGTCACGACCCGGTCACGGCGTGCACGGCCAGCAGAACCTCGCGCAGGCCTACCTGAACCAGGCGATGGGCAACAACAACGGCGTCGGCGGCTCACTGGGGCCGTGACCGGCAGACCCTCCATGACGAGCGTCACATGACGGAGAACTTCTCCATCGCCGACGCCCGGCGTCGTCCGTAGCGTCCCCGGCACCGGCGGCGACCAGCCGCCCCGGAGCCAGGAGCACACCATGGCGCTGACCGAGATCCCCACCCCCGCCTCGACGGCCGAGGCAGGCGCCGCGGCGCCCGAGCCCCGCCTGCGCCGGATGTCCTTCGGCCTGCTGATGGTCTACGTCGCGATCCTCGCGGTGAACTCCGGCGGCAACGGCATCCTGCTGCCCAACATCGTCTCGGGTCTCGACGAGGCGTCGAAGGTCGGCAACCTCGCCTTCGTCACCACGGTCGCCTTCGTCGCCAACATCTTCGCCCAGCCGGTCGCCGGCGCCCTGTCGGACGCGACCCGCTCGCGCTTCGGCCGACGCACGCCCTGGATGGTCGGCGGCGCCCTGCTGACCAGCGGCTTCCTCCTCGGCCTGCCGCTCGCCGGGTCGGTGCTCACCGTGGCCCTGGTGTGGCTGGTCGTGCAGGTCGGCGTGAACGCCCTGCAGGCCGCCGCGACCGCCCTCGTCCCGGACCGCTATCCCCCGACCCGGCGCGGCGGGGTGTCGGCGATGATCGGCGTGGGCATCACCATCGGCAACGCCGTCGGCGTCATCGTCGCCGGCGGCACCGCGACCCGGGGCCTCCTGCCCTACGCCGTCCTGGCGCTGCTGATGCTCGCCGTCGTCGGGCTCTTCGTCGTCGTCAACCGCGACCCCTCGAGCGCCGACCTCCCCCGCCAGCGCACGTCGGCGAAGGACTTCCTGCGCGGCTTCTGGATCAGCCCGCGCCAGCACCCCGACTTCGCCTGGGCCTTCGCCTCGCGCTTCCTGATGGTGATCGGCTTCTACGGCTCGCAGACCTACGGCCTCTACATCCTGCGCGACTACATCGGGCTCAGCGACGCCGAGTCGAACTCGTTCGCCGCCACGATGGGCGTCGTGCTGCTCGTCGGCGTGCTGCTGTCCGCGCTGGGCAGCGGCTGGCTGTCGGACAAGGTCGGGCGCCGCAAGCCCTTCATCGTCTGGTCGTCGGTCGTCATGTCGCTCGCGCTGGCCATCCCGCTCCTCGTACCCACCACGACGGGCGTGCTGGCGTACGCCTTCCTGCTCGGCCTCGGCTTCGGGGTCTACATCTCCATCGACCTGGCGCTGATGACCGAGGTGCTCCCCGCACGCCTCCAGGGCGAGAGCAGCGCCGGTCGCGACCTGGCCATCCTCGGCCTGGCGACCACGCTCCCCCAGGCGATGAGCCCGTCGATCGCCGCGGCGCTCGTCACGATCACCGGCGGCTACCCGGCGGTGTTCGTCTCCGGCATCGTCTTCGTGATGCTCGGTGCGGCCCTGGTCCGCCCGATCAAGGCCGTGCGATGACCCTGACGACACCGGTTGCGCACGGTGCGGAGACTGGGCGCGTGGACCTTGCCTCGCTCGTCGACCAGCTCCCCGCGGGCACGCTGCTCACCGACCCGGCCTCCACCGCCCGCTACAGCCACGACGAGGCCGAGTGGGCACCCTGGGCGCTCCCGCTGGCCGTCGCCCGGCCGGCGACCTCCGAGCAGGTGCGCACCATCGTCCGCTGGTGCGTGGCGCACGAGGTCCCCGTCGTCCCCCGCGGCGCCGGGACAGGGCTGTCCGGCGGCGCCAACTCCGTCAGTGGCGGGATCGTCGTCAGCTTCGAGCGGATGGCGGCCGTGACGCGGATCGATCCGGTCGAGCGGCTGGCCGTCGTCCAGCCCGGGGTCGTCAACGACGACCTCCGCGCTGCCGTCGCCGAGCACGGCCTGTGGTATCCCCCGGACCCGGCCAGCTCGCCCTGGTCGACCATCGGCGGCAACGTCGCGACCAACGCCGGCGGCGTCTGCTGCGTGAAGTACGGCGTCACCGGCGACTACGTCCTCGCCCTCGAGGTCGTCACCGGCACCGGTGAGCTCGTGCGCGTCGGACGTGAGACGGCCAAGGGCGTCGCCGGCTACGACCTGGTCTCGCTGCTGGTCGGCTCCGAGGGGACCCTCGGGCTGGTCACCGAGATCACGGTGCGCCTGCGTCCCGCGCGGCCGGCCGAGCAGACCGTCGTCGGCTTCTTCGACTCCCTGGTCGCCGCGGGCGAGGCGGTGGCCGCGGTGGCGCGTGCCGGCACCGTCCCCTCGGCGCTCGAGCTGCTCGACCGGCACTGCCTCACGGCCGTCAACGACTGGAAGGACCTCGGCATCGAGGCCGACTGCGAGGCGATCCTGCTCGCCCGCCTCGACGGCCCGGGAGCCGCCGGCGTGGCCGAGGCCGAAGCGGTCCTGGCCGCCTTCGAGGGCGCCGGCGCGACGTTCGCCGCGCGCTCGGAGGACGAGTCGGAGGCCGACGCGATGTTCGCCGCCCGCCGCCTGGCCTACCCCGCGCTCGAGCGGCTCGGGCCGGTGCTCACCGAGGACGTGTGCGTCCCGGTCGGCCGCGTCGCGGCGATGCTCGCCGCCGTGCAGGAGATCGCCCGGCGCCACGACGTCCTGATCGCCAACATCGCGCACGCCGGTGACGGCAACCTCCACCCGCTGATCATCACGCCGGCCGGCGACGACGAGGCGCGCGTGCGGGCCCAGCACGCCTTCGACGACATCATCGTCGAGGCGCTCGCCTGCGGAGGCACGGTCACCGGTGAGCACGGCGTCGGCCTGCTGAAGCGGGCCGGCCTGGCCGCCGAGCTGCCGCTCGCCGTCGTCGAGATGCACCGCGCGATCAGGCGGGCCCTCGACCCCCACGGCGTGCTCAACCCGGGCAAGGTCGTCACCTGAGCACTGGTCCCAGCACTGGTCCCAGCCCTGATCCTGACGCCATGGGCGAGGATGGGGCGATGGGCGCGACGGGCGAGGAGACGGCGTACGACGTCGCGGACCTGCGTCGCCGCGCCGACGAGCTCGCCGTCCTCAACGACCTCGCCCGGCGGCTCGCGGCCCTGCACGACACCCGCGACGTGCTGGACGAGGTGGCGCGCCAGGCGCGGAGGCTGCTCGTCGTCGACGTCGCCTACATCATGCTGCTGCGCACCGACGTGCTCCGGATCGAGGTCGTCGACGGCGCCATGGGGTCCGCGATGCGCGGCATCGAGCTGCGATCGGGGCAGGGCCTCGGTGGCCAGGTGCTCGCGACCGGCCGGCCGATGTGGAGCGACAGCTACCTCGCCGACGACCGCTTCCCCCGCACACCCGGGACCGAGTCGGCGGCGCAGAGCGAGCAGCTGGGCGGGATCCTCGGCGTCCCGCTCGTCGTGGGTGAGGAGATCCTGGGCGTGCTGCTGGCCGCCGACCGGCGACCGCGCGTGTTCGTCGACCACGACGTCGAGCTGCTCGCGGGCCTGGCCGCCCACGCGGCGCTGGCGCTGCGCACGGCCGACCTCTTCGACCGCGAGCGGACGGCCGCCGCCGACCTGCGCACGGCCAACGCAGCGCTTCGCGAGGCGAACGCGGGCAGGCAGCGCGCCAGCGACCTGCGCGACGTGCTCAACGAGGTCGTGATCCAGGGCGGCGGCCTGCCCGCGGTGGTCGCAGCGCTGGAACGCTCGGCCGGGATCGTCGTCGAGGTCCGGGACCACGAGGGCCGGACACTCGCCGGCGAGCGCTCGCCCGACGGCGGCCCCGTCGTGCCGGTCAACCTGCCGAGCGGCCACGCCGGCGACCTCGTCGCCTCCCTGGCGACCGACGACGAGGAGTCGCACCGGCTCCTGCGCATCGGCGCCACGACGGTCGCCGTCCTGCTCGCCTCCGAGCGCTCCGTCACCGAGGCCGAGCTCCGCACGCGCGGCGAGTTCGTCCACGCGCTGCTCTCCTCCGAGGCCGACGAGGCCAGCCTGCTCCGGCGGGCGCGCGCGATCGGCATCGACCTCCGCTCCGTGGCGACCGTCGCGGTCGTCGACCCCGAGCCGGTCGGCAGCGCCGCCGCGACCGCGTTCGCGGCCCGGCTCGCTGCCGACGTGCGCGGGTGGTCGGCCGCCCACGCCGGCCAGGTCGTCGTGCTGCTGCCGGCCGGCGTCGACGACGTGCGCGACGTCGTGGCCCGGCTCTCCGGCGCGGACGGCGCGACCCCCACGACCGGGCTGGCCTCGGGGCCGGGTGGGCCGGCAGGAGTGCGTACGGCCCACGAGGAGGCCCGGCAGACGGCGGCCCTGCTGCTCGCCCTCGACCGCGCGGGCGCGTGCGCCGTCAGCGACGACCTCGGGCTCTACCGCTCGCTGTTCAGCCGGTCCGGTCGCGGCGAGATCGCGGCCTTCGTCCGCACGACCGTGGGCCCGCTCCTCGACCACGACCGCGAGCGGCAGCGTGACCTGACGCTGACCCTGGAGACCTACCTCGAGCAGGCCCGCCACCACGCGCGCACCTGCGAGGCGCTCCACATCCACGCCAACACGCTCTACCAGCGGCTGGACCGGGTCACCGCGCTCCTCGGCCCCGGCTGGAAGGACCCGGGCCGGGCGCTGGAGCTGCAGGTCGCGCTCCGGCTGCACCGACTCATGGACACCCCCTCCACCTGACGTCGCCCGTGACGGGCGAGGTCTCCATCCCCGGGGGCCCGCGTGCGCGGCTACGGTCGGGTCATGCCGACCTTCCGCACGACCGACGACGTGGCGCTGGCCTACACCGACGAGGGCAGCGGGCCCGCCGTGGTGCTCGTCCACGGGTTCACCGCACCCGCGACCGCGTGGATCCTCACCGTCGACGCGCTCCTCGCCGCCGGCCACCGGGTCGTGACGTTCGACCGCCGGGCGCACGGCGAGTCCGAGACCCCCTCGCACGGCCAGCGGATGGCCCGCCACGGGCGCGACCTCGGCGAGCTCCTGGAGCACCTCGACCTGAGCGACGTGGCGCTCGTGGGGGCGTCGATGGGCGGCAACACCCTCTGGGCCTACGTCGACCAGTTCGGCCCCGCTCGCCTGTCCGGTGTGGTGGTCGTCGACCAGACCCCGAAGATGCTCAACGACGACACCTGGCCCCACGGCTTCTACGGCTACGAGCCCGGCAACGCCGCCACCTTCTTCGACCACGGCGTCCCCCAGCTCGACGGCGGCCGCACCGTGGACAGGTCCGGCCCGGCCGTGGCGCGGCTGGCCGAGCGCCTCGGCGGGTTCCCCTCCTTCCGCGACAGCACCGCACCCGAGACGCTGCCGCTGCTGCGCGACCACGCGCTGGCGGACTGGCGCGACGTCGTACGACGCTTCCCCCTCCCGCTGCTGATGGTCGCGGGCCGCGAGAGCCAGGTCTGGTCGTGCGAGCACGCGGAGGCCGCCGTGGCCGGGACGGCCCACGGCCGCGCGCTCGTCATCGAGGACGCCGGGCACGCGGTCAGCATCGACCAGCCCGACCGGTTCAACGAGGTGCTGCTGGAGTTCCTCGGCGAGGTCGCACCCCGATGAGGCTCGCGACCCAGCAGCACGGCACCGGTCCGCGGCAGGTCGTGCTCGTCCACGGCCTGGGCGCCGGCGGCGCGCTCTGGCGCGGGCTCACCGAGCGCCTCGTCGACGCCGGCGGCACCACCGTCACGGCCGTCGACCTGCGCGGCCACGGCGCGAGCGGTCGGTCGGTCGACTACTCCGTCCGGGCCTTCGCCGACGACCTCGTCGAGACGCTGCCGACCGGGCTCGACGTCGTCGTGGGCCACTCCCTCGGCGGCACCGTCCTCGAGCGAGCCGTCGCCCGACTGGCCCCCGCGCACGCGGTCTACCTCGACCCCGGGTTCCGGCTCGGCCTGCCGACCTCAGGCCTCGCGGGCCGGCTCTTCTGGGCCACGTCCCCGGTGAGCGTCGTCGGCGCAGCGCTCGTGCAGAAGCTGCGCAGCCGTGGCCGTCCGGCGATGTCCCCCGCGGACGTCGCGCTCCGGAAGGCAGCGACCGCGCGGTTCGACAAGGCCATGGCGGTCGGGGTGTTCCGCGAGATCGCCCACCACCCGGTCGCGGTGGCCACACCCGCCGTGCCGTCGACGCTCGTGCTGTCCGACGACTCCCCCGCCGTCCTCCCCGACGAGCTGGCGGACCGGCTCGCTGCCCTCGGCTGGGACGTACGCCGCCTGCCCGGCGTCGGGCACGACTTCTGGCTCCAGGACGCGGACCGCACGTGGGCGAGCGTCGCCGACCTGGTCGCCTCGCCGCACTGAGGCTGTCGTACCCGCCTGTGACACTGGTCGGGTGCCCGAGGGAGACAGCGTCTGGAAGCTCGCCCGCCGGCTGGACCGCCAGCTCGCCGGACAGGTCGTGGCGCGCTCCGACTTCCGGGTGCCCCGCCTGGCGACCCGTGACCTCGGCGGGCGCACGGTGCTGGGTCACGACACGCACGGCAAGCACCTGCTCACCCGCTTCTCCGCCACGGACTCCTCACCGGCGGCCACGCTCCACAGCCACCTGAAGATGGACGGGTCGTGGTCGACGCTCGCGCCGGGCAAGCGGCTCCCGGGCAGGGTCCAGCCGCACGTGCGTCTGGTGCTCGCCCTCGAGGACCGGCGCACCGTGCACGGCATCCGGCTGCACGACCTCGACCTGGTCGCCACCGACCGCGAGCACGACCTGGTCGGCCACCTCGGTCCCGACCCGCTGCGCGCGGACTGGGACGCCGACGAGGCGTCCCGTCGGCTCGGCGCCGACCCGGCCAGGCCGCTGGTGAGCGCCCTGCTCGACCAGCGGTCGATGGCGGGCCTGGGCAACCTCTGGGCCAACGAGCTCGCCTTCCTCACCGGCGTGAGCCCCTGGACACCCGTCGGCGACGTCGACGTCGATCGCCTCGTCGCGCGCGCGGCCGGGATGCTGCGCCACTCGGCGACGGTCGACGGCGCCTACCAGGTGACGACCGGGTCGTCCGCGAAGGGCGACGACCACTGGGTCGTCGGTCGCCAGCGCCAGGGGTGCCGCCGCTGCGGCGGACCGGTCAGCACGGTCGAGGAGATCCCCGGCGACGCTGCCAACCGGTGGACGTGGTGGTGCGCGGCCTGCCAGCCCGGTCCCGGCCCCGACGCGCGGGTCAGACGCGGTGCAGGCGGCGGGCCGCCTCGGCGATCGACCCGCTCATCGAGGGGTAGACCGTGAAGGCGTGGGCGAGCTGGTCGGCCGTGAGCGACTCCGCGACCGCGATCGAGACCGGGTGGATTAGCTCGGACGCGCGCGGGCCGACGACCACGCCGCCGACGACGATGCCGGTGCCGGGGCGGCAGAAGAGCTTCACGAAGCCGTCACGCACGCCCTGCATCTTGGCGCGTGCGTTGCCGGCGAGCGGCAGGGTGACGACCTCGGCCGCCATCTCGCCGGAGTCGACGGCCTGCTGCGACCAGCCGACCGTGGCGATCTCGGGCGAGGTGAAGACGTTGGAGGCGACCTTCTTGAGATCGAGCGGCGCGACCGCGTCACCGAGGTAGTGCCACATCGCGATGCGACCCTGCATCGCAGCGACCGAGGCCAGCATCAGCACGCCCGTGCAGTCACCGGCCGCGTAGATGCCCCGTGCGGACGTGCGCGAGACCCGGTCGACCTTGATGAAGCCACCCTCGTCGGTGAACACCCCCGCCTCCTCGAGGCCGAGGCCGGCGGTGTTCGGGACCGAGCCGAGCGCGAGGATGCAGTGGCTGCCGGTGACCGTGCGGCCGTCGGTCAGCGTCACGGTGACCTCGTCGCCCTCGCGGGTGACCGACTGCATGCGCGACTTCCCGAGGAGGTTCATCCCCCGCCGGGTCAGCACCTCCTCGAGGACGGCAGCGGCGTCGGCGTCCTCGCCGGGCAGCACCCGGTCGCGGCTGCTGACGAGCGTGACGTCGATGCCGAGCGAGAGGTAGGCACTGGCGAACTCCGCGCCCGTGACGCCCGAGCCGACCACGATGAGCTTCTCCGGCACCTCGGTCAGGTCGTAGACCTGCTCCCAGGTGAGGATGCGCTCGCCGTCGGGCTGGGCGCTCGGCAGCGTGCGCGGCGAGGCGCCGGTCGCCAGCAGGATCGCGTCGGCCTGGATGGTCTCCTCGCCGCCGTCGGTGTCGACGACGACCGTGAGGCCGGGCCCGAGGCGGCCGCGACCGGTGACGACGCGTACGTCGTCGCGCGCGAGGCCCGAGGCGATGTCGGTCGACTGGTCGGCCGCGAGCTGCTTGACCCGGGCGTTGACCCGGGCGAGGTCCACCACGATCGAGGTGGCCGCATCACCCTCGTGGTCGCGGAAGTTGACCCCGAGCTCCTGCGCCGCGGCCATGTCGGTCATCAGCTCGGAGGTGGCGATGAGGGTCTTGCTCGGCACGCAGTCGGTGAGGACCGCGGAGCCGCCCACACCGTCGGTGTCGACGACGGTGACGTCGGCGCCCAGCTGGGCGGCGACGTGGGCGGCCTCGTAGCCGCCCGGGCCGCCGCCGACGATGACGATGCGGTCGGTCATCAGAGGTTGATCATGTGGCCGGCGATGCCGTGGATGGCCTCCTTGACCGCCTCACCGAGCGTCGGGTGGGCGAAGACGTTGCGGCCCACCTCGTCGGCGGTGAGGTCCCACTTCTGTGCCAGCGTCAGCACGGGCAGCAGCTCGGTCACGTCGGGGCCGATCATGTGGGCGCCGATGATCTCGTTGTGCTCGGCGTCGGCGACGACCTTCACGAAGCCGACCGCCTCGCCCAGGCCCATGGCCTTGCCGTTGGCGGTGAAGGGGAACGTCGCGGTCTTGACGTCGTAGCCGCGCTCCTTGGCCTGCGGCTCGCTGTAGCCGAAGGACGCGATCTGCGGCATGCAGTAGGTCGCGCGCGGGACGAAGTCGTACTCGACCGGCATGGTCTCGGCGCCGTTGATGGTCTCCGCCACGACGATGCCCATCGCCTCGGCCACGTGGGCGAGCATCAGCTTGCCGGTGCAGTCGCCGATGGCGTAGACGTTCGGGACGTTGGTGCGGCCGAAGTCGTCGATCTCGATCGCGCCGCGCTCGGAGACCGTGACCCCGATGTTCTCGAGGCCGAAGCCCTTCACGCGCGGGGCGAAGCCGAAGGCGGCGAGGAACTTGCCGGCCTCGAGCACCTGCTCGTCGCCGCCGGCGGCGGGCGCGACGGTGACCTTGACCCCGGAGCCGGTGTCCTCGACCCGCTTCACCGCGGTGGAGGTCAGCACCTTCACGCCGAGCTTCTTGTAGTGCTTGGCGAGCTCCTTGGAGATGTCGGGGTCCTCGGTCGGGACCATCCGGTCGAGGAACTCCACGATCGTGACGTCGACGCCGAAGTTGGCCATCACGTAGGCGAACTCGACGCCGATCGCGCCGGAGCCGCCGATGATGATCGACTCGGGGAGCTGGTCGGTGAGGATCTGCTCCTCGTAGGTCACGACGTTGTCGCTGAGCTCGACGCCCGGCACCAGGCGGACGGTCGCGCCGGTGGCGAGGATCAGGTTGTCGAAGGTGTAGGACGTCTTCTCGCCGTCCTTCTCCACGTCGATCCCGGTCGCGCTGGTCACGGTGCCCCAGCCGTCGATCTCGGTGATCTTGTTCTTCTTCATCAGGAAGTGGACGCCCTTGACGATGCCGGCGCTCACGTCGCGGCTGCGCTTGTGCGTCGGGCCGAAGGACATCGTGGCGTCGCCCTCGATGCCGAACTTGGCCTTCTCGTGCTGGAGCGTGTGCGCCAGCTCGGCGTTCTTGAGGAGCGCCTTCGACGGGATGCACCCGACGTTGAGGCAGACACCTCCCCAGTACTTCTCCTCCACCACGGCCACCTTCTGGCCGAGCTGGGCTGCGCGGATCGCTGCGACGTAGCCACCGGGGCCGGCGCCGAGGACGAGGGTGTCGAAGTGCGTGTCTGTCACGTCCCCAGCCTAGTTGTCCCCTGTGCGGGACCGACACCGAGGTCGCGGGTCGATATCGTGATCCTCGTGACGCTCTACGCCGCCTACGGGACCAACCTCGATCCCGCCCGGATGAGCGAGCGCTGCCCGCACTCGATCCTGCACTCCACCGGGTGGCTGACGGGGTGGCGACTGACCTTCGGCGGCGAGGAGCACGGGTGGGACGGCGCTCTCTCCACGATCGTCCAGGACCCGTTCGAGCAGGTCTTCGTGGCGGTCTACGACGTCACCCCCGAGGACGAGCGGGCGCTCGACGGGTGGGAGGCCGCCGACACCGGGCTCTACCGCAAGACCAAGGTGCGGGTCTCGACCATGACCGGCGAGATGGTGGTCTGGTCCTACGTGCTCGACGCCTACGAGGGCGGGCTGCCGTCGGCGTCCTACCTCGGCGTGATCTCCGACGCCGCCGAGGCCGCGGGTGCCCCGGAGGACTACGTCGCGGCCCTGCGCCGGCGCTCGTGCCGCTCCACTGGCCTCTGACCCTTAGGCTGCCGCCCATGAGCGACCAGACCCCCTACGACCTCGCCCGGGCCGCCGCCGCGAAGCTCGCCGAGCTGACCGGCGTGGAGCGCCACGACATCGCCCTCGTGCTGGGCTCGGGCTGGCTCCCGGCCGTCGACGCGCTCGGCGAGGCCACCGCGGAGATCGACACCACCGACGTCCCCGGCTTCAGCGCCGCCGCCGTCGCCGGGCACAGCGGCAAGATCCGTTCGATCCGCAACGGCGACAAGAATCTCCTGGTGTTCCTCTCGCGCACCCACTTCTACGAGGGCAAGGGGGTCGCCGCGGTCGTGCACCCCATCCGTACGGCGGCCGCCGCCGGCTGCTCGTCGATCGTCCTCACCAACGGGTGCGGCGGCCTCAAGGAGGGCTGGCAGCCCGGCCAGCCGGTGCTGATCTCCGACCACATCAACCTGACCGGCCACAGCCCGCTGGTCGGGGCGAACTTCGTCGACCTCACCGACCTCTACAGCCCGCGCCTGCGCGCGATGTGCAAGGAGGTCGACCCGAGCCTCGACGAGGGCGTCTACGTCCAGTTCACCGGCCCCCACTACGAGACGCCCGCCGAGGTCCGGATGGCCGGGATCATGGGCGGCCACCTGGTCGGCATGAGCACCACGCTCGAGGCGATCGCGGCCCGCGAGGCCGGGATGGAGATCCTCGGCATCAGCCTGGTCACCAACCTCGCCGCCGGCCTGAGCGGCGAGCCGCTCGACCACGCCGAGGTCCTCGAGGCCGGCAAGGCCGCCGCCAGCCGGATGGGCGGCCTGCTCAGCCAGGTCGTCGCCCGGATCTGAGCGGAGGGGTCCGACATGCGCGTCCTCGTCTCGGGAGCCGCCGGCAGCCTCGGCCGGGTGATCACCGTCGGCCTGGAGGGACTCGGCCACGAGGTGGTCGGCCTCGACCTGGTGCCGGCACCGGAGGGCACGACCTTCGACTGGCACGAGGCCGACTGCGCCGACGCCGACGCGGTCGAGGCGGTCTTCGCCGCCCTGTCCACCGGAGGCAGGCTCGACGCGGTCGTGCACCTGGCGGGCGTGCCGGAGGAGGCCTCGCTCCCCGACGAGCTCACCTCCCACGTGATCACCACCGCCGCGCTGCTCGACGCGATGGTCGCGCACGACGTGCCCCGGCTGGTCTACGCCTCCTCCAACCACGCCGTCGGCCGCACCCCGCGCGCGTCCGGCGTGCTCACGGAGGCCGCGCTCCCGCGCCCCGACACCTACTACGGCGTCGCCAAGGTCGCGGCCGAGGCGCTGATGCAGCTCTTCGCCGACCGCCACGGCATCGACGCGGTGGCCTGCCGGATCGGTTCCTTCCTCGAGGAGCCCGCCAGCATCCGCGGCCTGTCGACGTGGCTCTCCCACGGCGACGGCCTGCGCATGGTCGAGGCCGCGCTCACCACGCCCGCGCCCGGCTTCGCCGTCCTCTACGGCATCAGCGCCAACACCCGCGCCTGGTGGGACCTCGAGCCCGGCCGGCGGCTGGGCTACGACCCCCAGGACGACGCGGAGGCGTACGCCGACACGGTGCAGGCCGGCCCCCACGACGAGGCCGAGGCGGAGTTCGTCGGCGGCCCCTTCGCGACCGCGGAGTTCGTCCGACCGGCCCTGCGCGACTGACCCGCCCTTGACTTGGAGTGCACTCCAAGTCAGACACTGGTCGGATGACCAGCCTGACGATCGCCGAGGCCGCCGAGAAGACCGGGCTCACCGCCCACACGCTGCGCTACTACGAGCGTGACGGGCTGCTCCTCCACGCGGTCGACCGCGCCCCGTCGGGGCACCGTCGCTACACGGACGCGGACCTGCGCTGGATCGAGATGGTGACGCGGCTGCGCTCCACGGGCATGCCGATCCGCGACGTACGACGCTATGCCGAGCTGGTCCGCACCGGGGACGGCAACGAGGCCGAGCGCCTGGCGCTGCTGCTCGCCCACCGCGAGGTCGTCGAGCGCCAGCTCGCCGAGGTCACCTCCCACCTGCGGGCGATCGACTACAAGATCGCGCTCTACGAGGGCACCCTCGACAAGTCCGCCTGAGGGACCGCTTGACTTCGAGCGCACTCCAAGGAGTTGTCTGGGTGCCATGAGCATCCAGAAGCGCACCCTCGGCACCACCTCCTCCCTCACCGTCAGCTCGCTCGGGCTCGGCTGCATGGGGATGTCGGAGTTCTACGGCACCCCCGACGAGCAGGGCGGCACCGACACCATCCACCGCGCCCTCGACCTCGGCGTGACCTTCCTCGACACCGCCGACATGTACGGCCCCTTCACCAACGAGCAGCTGGTGGGCAAGGCGATCGCCGGTCGACGCGACGAGGTCCAGCTGGCCACCAAGTTCGGCAACGAGCGGCTCCCCGACGGCACGATGGTCGGCATCAACGGCTCGCCCGACTACGTCCGCAAGGCGTGCGACGACTCGCTCCAGCGCCTCGGTGTCGACCACATCGACCTCTACTACCAGCACCGCGTCGACCAGACGGTCCCGATCGAGGAGACGGTGGGCGCGATGAAGGAGCTCGTCGAGGCCGGCAAGGTGCTGCACCTCGGCCTGTCCGAGGCCTCGGCCTCGACCATCCGCAAGGCCCACGCCGTGCACCCGATCACGGCGCTGCAGACCGAGTACTCCCTCTTCACCCGCGACCTCGAGGACGAGATCCTGCCGGTCCTCCGCGAGCTCGGCATCGGCCTGGTGCCGTACTCCCCCCTCGGCCGCGGCCTGCTGACCGGCGCGATCACCGCGGACGGCGGCGCCGACGGCGAGGCCGACCGCCGCCGCTCGGAGTACTTCCCGCGCTTCCAGGGCGAGGCGCTCGACGCCAACCTCGTGCTGGTCGACAAGGTCCGCGAGATCGCCTCGGCCAAGGGCTGCACGCCCGGCCAGCTCGCGCTGGCGTGGGTGCTCGCGCAGGGCGAGGACGTCGCGCCGATCCCCGGCACCAAGCGCGTGAAGTACCTCGAGGAGAACGTGGGCGCCGCCGACGTCGAGCTCACCGCCGACGACCTCGCCGCCCTCGAGCAGGCCGTCCCGCGCGACGCCGTCCAGGGCGACCGCTACGGCAACATGGGCACGATCGACGCCTGATCGACCGCGCACACCGCGGGGGTCAGGTGGCGGCGATGCCCACCTGGCCCTCGCGGAAGGCGTCGACGAAGAGCGCGTGATCGGCGCGGACGCGCTCGGCGTACGCGATCCCCCAGTCGCACAGCCACGTGACGAAGTCGTTGCGCCGGCCCTCGAGCGAGCGGGCGATCGCCTCCTCGACCTGGAAGTCGACGAGGTCCTGCTGGCTGTCCTCGTCGGAGGCGCAGTGGATCTTCGCCGTCGCCCGGCCGAGCAGGTCGACGACCGACCTCATGTCGGCCGGCTCGTTGATCTCCGACCAGTCGAGGTCGACCTCGTAGGGCGAGACCTCGGAGACGACGTAGCCGACGCCGCCGATGCTGGTGTGACCGAGCAGCGGGTCGGTGTGGACCTGGAGCGCGCGCTGGCTGACGACGGTGCGGTGGCCCTCGTGGTCGAAGTACGCATCGACCTCGCTGGTGTCGACGAAGCGGCTCAGCGCCGGGACGTTGGCCTGCTTCATGCTGAGCACGACGTCGTTGTCGAGCGCCTGGCTGTAGCCCTCGACCAGGACGCTGTAGGCCGGCAGCCCGGCGCTGCCGATCCCGAAGCCCGACTTCCCGACCACGTCGCGCAGCTCGTAGAAGAGTGCGCGGTCGAAGCGCTTCGACTCCGGGATGGTGTCGAGGTAGGCCCGGAACGCCGCGACCACCTCGGCGCGCTCCTCGCGCGGGAGCCGGCGCGTGGAGGCGTCGTCACTGAACGAGCGGCTCCCCCTCTGCATCAGGGTCATCGAGTCGAGCAGGTCGGCGCGACGCATGGCGCGCGCCTCCTCCAGCGCGACGAGCACCGGACCCTCGGCGGTGTCGAGGGTGAGCTCGAAGTCGTCGTCGGTGTCCGAGGCGACGTAGTGGTTGACCTGGGCCAGGTAGGAGCGGACGTAGCGCGCGACGAGCTTGCGGATCGCGTCCTCGGGCAGGGCCTTCTGCCACGCCACGAGGGCCAGGCTCGCCGCGAAGCGCTGGAGGTCCCACGTGAAGCGACCGACGTAGGCCTCGTCGAAGTCGTTGATGTCGAAGACCAGCCGGCCGTCGGAGTTGAGGTAGGTCCCGAAGTTCTCCACGTGCAGGTCGCCGTGGATCCAGATCCGCTCGGAGCCGTGCTGCGCCCAGCCGTGCGGGTCGGGCTCGGAGGTCACGTCGTGGCAGAACAGGCACGCGGTGCCGCGGTAGAAGGCGTGCGGGTCGCGCGCCATCTTGCGGTACTTCGCGCGGAACGCCGCCGGATCGGCGCGCATGAGCGGCGCGAAGGCGTCGCGCAGCACCTCGACGATGACGGTCGTACGGTCGCTCTCCTGCTTGCCGGCTGCCATCTCGCCACCCTAGGTCAGGTCCCGTGGCGACCGGCCGGCCACTAGGTTGGGCGCATGGCAACCACTCTTCTGGGCGACAACACCATCTCCACCGTGGGCGAGCTCCCCGCGGTCGGCTCCAAGGCTCCGGGCTTCGACCTGGTCGACGCGAAGTTCGGTGCGCTCACCGACGCCGACGTCGCGGGCAAGCGCGTGGTCCTCAACATCTTCCCGAGCATCGACACCGGCGTGTGCCAGGCGAGCGTCCGGAAGTTCAACGAGCTCGCCTCGGACCTCGAGAACACCGCGGTCGTCTGCGTCTCGCGCGACCTCCCCTTCGCCCAGGCCCGCTTCTGCGGCGCCGAGGGCATCGACGCCGTACTGGTCGGCTCGGCCTTCCGCTCCTCCTTCGGCCAGGACTACGGCATCGCGATCGACGGCGGCGGCTGGGACAGCCTCTTCGCCCGCGCGGTCGTCGTCCTCGACACCGACGGCACCGTGCTCCACACCCAGCTGACCGACGCCGTCGGCGAGGAGCCCGACTACGACGCGGCGGTCGCCGCCCTGGGCTGACCCAGAGGGCTGATCCAGCCCCGGCACCAGCTCGAAGAACTGCGGCCGTACGACACCCCGGATCCGTCCGGGGTCGTCGTACGGCCGCAGTTCTTCGTGTCTCCGGACGCTAAGGAGTGGACCTGGGGTGACATGGCCCCACGAAGTGAGGTTAGGCTCTGCTTACTTAGGTAAGCCTCACCAAAGGTCGTCATGTCGTCCCTCCCGTCCCTCGCCGCTGCCGCCGCAGCGGTCCTCCTGCTCGGCGCCTGCTCCCCTGTCGCGACGCAGTCGTCGTCCGCGAGCACCGGCACCGTCGACGTACCCCGCGTCTCCGACGTCACTCCGATCGCCGATCCCCGCTCGTGGGAGGGCGTCGTCGACATCGCGCTGCCCGCGACCGGGATCGACCCGGTCGCCACGGACCCGCAGCCCGACCTGCCGGTCACCGTCACCGACGCGCAGGGCACCGAGGTCACCGTCGAGGACACCTCGCGGATCCTCGCGCTCGACATCTACGGCACGCTCTCGCAGACCGTCTACGAGCTCGGGCTCGGCGACAGCGTGGTCGGCCGCGACATCTCCTCGCAGTTCCCCGAGATCGCCGACAGGCCGCTCGTCACCAGCAACGGCCACGAGCTCAACGCCGAGTCGATCCTCGCGCTCGACCCCACCGTCGTGCTGACCGACACCTCGCTCGGCCCGTGGGACGTGATCCTCCAGGTCCGCGACGCCGGCATCCCGGTGGTCGTCACCGACCCCCACCGCGGCCTGGACAACCTCGCCTCGCTCACCGGCCAGGTCGCCGACGCGCTCGGCGTCCCGCGCGAGGGCGAGGAGCTCGGCCAGCGCATCGTCGACGAGGCCGACGCGATGCAGGCCGACATCGCCGAGCTCGCGCCGGAGGACGTCAACGACCGGCTGCGTGCGGTCTTCCTCTACGTCCGCGGCAGCTCGGGCGTCTACTACATGTTCGGCCAGGACTCCGGCGCCGACTCCCTCATCGAGGCCGTCGGCGGCTACGACGTGAGCTCCGAGATCGGCTGGAAGGGCATGCGCCCACTCACGGACGAGGGCCTGGTCTCCGCCCAGCCCGACGTGGTGCTGATGATGAGCAAGGGCCTCGAGTCCGTCGGCGGCGTCGACGGCCTGCTGGAGCGGTTCCCGGCGCTCGCCCAGACGCCGGCCGGCGAGCACGAGCGCATCGTCGCGATGAACGACGACCAGGTCCTCAGCTACGGCCCGCGCACCGCCGACGTGCTCAACGCCCTCGCGATCGCGCTCTACGCGCCGGGGGACCTGTGACGGCGACCGCCGCGCGCCCGGCGGCCGGGGCGACCCGCGAAGCGGTGGGCGTACGACGACCCGTCCGGGGTCGCACGCTCGGCGTCACCGGCTTCTTCGTCCTGCTCGGGCTGGGCCTCGTCCTCGCGATCCTCGTCTCGGCCGGGTCGGGCCAGCTCCCGATCCCGGCCGACGAGGTGGCCGGCTCCGTGCTCCACCGGATCGGCATCGACTGGCTGCCGGTGCCCACGCACCCGCGCGGCGACGACACCCTCTGGACCGTCCGCTTCCCGCGCGTCGCGATGGCCGCCCTCGTCGGCGCCGCGCTCGCGGTGGCCGGCGCCCTCATGCAGGGCGTCTTCGGCAACCCGCTCGCCGAGCCGAGCATCGTCGGCGTCTCCTCCGGGGCGGCCGTCGCCGCCGCGACCGTGATCGTCTTCGGACTCACCTTCGCCGGCGACTGGACCGTCGCGGTCGCCGCCTTCGCCGGCGGGCTCGCCACGACGCTGCTGGTCTACTTCCTCGCCCGCTCCGGCGGGCGCACCGAGGTCGTCACCCTCGTCCTGACCGGCATCGCGGTCAACGCCGTCGCCGGTGCGCTCCTGGCGCTGCTGATGTTCCTCGGCGACACCCAGGCCCGCGAGCAGATCGTCTTCTGGCAGCTCGGCAGCCTCAACGGCAGCCGCTGGCCCTACGTCGCGGTCGTCGCGCCCTTCGCCGTCGTCGGGATCGTCCTCGCGCTCGCCAGCGCGCGGAGCCTCGACCTGCTGGCCCTCGGCGAGCGCCCCGCCCGCCACCTCGGCGTGCACGTCGAGAAGCTCCGCATCGGCCTCATCGTGGTCGTCGCGCTGCTCACCGCCGCCGCGGTGTCGTTCTGCGGGATCGTCGCCTTCGTCGGCCTCGTCGTGCCGCACCTCGTGCGGATGGTCACCGGTCCGGGCCACCGGCTGGTGATCCCCGCCTGCCTGCTCGCGGGGAGCCTGGTCATCGTCGTGGCCGACCTCTGCGCACGCACGCTCGTGGCCTACGCCGACCTGCCGCTCGGCATGCTCACCTCGCTCGTCGGCGGCCCGTTCTTCTTCTGGCTCCTCTGGCGCACCCGCCGCACCGCCGGGGGTTGGTCATGACCGCCGTCGTCGAGGTGCGCGGCGTCACCGTCTCCTTCGGGAGCCGGCGGGTGCTCGACGGCGTCGACCTGGACCTGTGTGCCGGTGAGGTGCTGGCGCTGGTCGGGCCCAACGGCACCGGCAAGTCCACCCTGCTCGCCGTCGTCGCGGGTGACCTCGAGCCCGAGGCCGGCAGCGTGACGATCCACGGCACGCCGGTCGGCGACTGGCGGCTGCAGGCGCTGGCCCGCGAGCGCGCCGTGCTGACCCAGGAGCAGCGGATCTCCTTCCCGTTCCCGGTGCGCGACGTCGTCGAGATGGGCCGCGCCCCGTGGCGGGGACGTCCCGAGGAGGACCTGGACGACCTCGAGGTCGCCGCCGCGATGCAGACCACCGAGGTCGAGCACCTCGCACGTCGCTCGTTCGGCTCGCTATCGGGCGGCGAGAAGGGCAGGGCGTCGTTCGCCCGGGTGCTCGCCCAGCAGACCGGGATCCTGATGCTCGACGAGCCCACCGCCGCGCTCGACATCGGCCACCAGGAGACGCTGCTCGCGACCGCCGCCGAGCGCGCCCGCGCCGGTGCCGCCGTGCTCGTCGTGCTGCACGACCTCACCCTCTCCGCCGCGCACGCCGACCGGATGGTGCTGCTCGAGGACGGCCGCGTCGCCGCCAGCGGCACGCCCCACGACGTCCTCGACGCCGCGCTCCTCAGCCGCGTCTACCGCCACCCCGTCGAGGTCGTCGCGCACCCGCGCACCGGCGACCCGATCGTCCTCGCGGACCGCTCGCGCGCGTCCCTCCCCACCGACATGCTCCAGCAGGAGGACCCGTGCTGACCCGCATCCTCGTCCAGCACCGCACCGCCGCTCTCGCGAGCGCCGCCCTCGCCCTCACCTCCACCCTCGTGGCGGCCGCGCCCGCCCAGGCCGCGCCCCGCATCGGCGTGACCAACGACCGGGGCACGTCGGTGGCCGACGACGGGCAGGCGACGACGTTCACCCTCCGCGGGTCGGGCTTCCAGTCGATCAGGGGCGGCTTCGGCGGCGTCTACGTCGCCTTCGGCTGGGTCCGCGACCCCTCCGGCGGCGGCTGGCGCCCGTCCGAGGGCGGGATCACCGGCCGCGACTACCGCTACGTCCCCGACTCGGAGTCGGGGTCCAACGCCGGCTACCTGCGCTTCGTGTCCTTCCCCGGCAGCTCCACCGAGGCCGAGGCCCAGGCCGTGATGTCGGCCGACGGCTCCTTCACCGTCGACCTCACCGTCCCCGGCCCCACCTTCGGCGCGGTCGACCGCGACGGCAACGCGGTCGCCGTCGACTGCCGGAAGGTCACCTGCGGCGTGCTCACCTTCGGCGCCCACGGCGTGAAGAACGCGCGCAACGAGACCTTCACTCCCGTCCGCTTCGGTGAGGTGTACGCCGACGAGGCCGCCACCCCCGCCGAGGAGGAGCACGGCCAGGAGACGGGCTCCACCGACGGGGGCGGCCAGACGACCGACGGGACGACGGCAGCGCCCTCCGGCGGCTCGACGACCGCCCCGACCGCACCCACGCGCCGCGGCAGGCCGAAGGTCACCGCCGAGCGCGAGACCGCCGTGGCCGGGCAGGCGCTGGCCTTCACCGGCAGCGGCTTCGCACCCGGCGAGCAGGTGCTCGCCCTCCTCGACGACGGCGTCGTGGCGCTCGGCCCCCTGGTCGCCGGTACGTCGGGCGAGGTCGCCGGCGTGATGGCGCTGCCCGCCGACCTCTCCGTCGGCACCCACCAGCTCCGCCTCGTCGGTGCGGCGTCCGGCGCGCGCCCGAGCGAGCGGTTCCCGGTCCGCGCGGGCACCGTGGTGGCTGTCGAGCCCGAGCCGACCATCGCGCCCGACGAGCCCGACGTGGCGGCGCTCGCCTTCGTCGGCGCCTCGGGGCTGGCGCTGCTCGCCTCGCTCGTGCTGCTCGTGGTCCGGCTGCGGCGGCGTGGTCGTCGTACCCCGGTCGCGGCCACGACGACCGGGGCGACCGCGTGAGCACCCGGATCCGCGCGGCTGTCGGTGCCCTGACCGCCACCCTGGTCACCACGGCGGCGCTGCTGCTCGCCGCCGTGGCCCCGAGCGCGTTGCTGGCCGAGCCGGCCCGGGCGCAGTCCGAGGCGTTCTCCGTCACCACCGCGCAGCTGCGGTGGGGCCTCAACAACGAGTCCAACAACCGCGCCTTCGCGCCGGGCACCCACAACTTCTTCTCCGCCGGCATCGTGCCCGACCCCGGCAGGGGCGGCACCACGCTCCCGCAGGCGAGCTGGAGGGCCGAGGACGGCAACGTGCGCATCGAGAAGCAGGAGCCCGACGGCACCTACGCGACGGCGACCTGGGCCGGGCTCGGCACGACGCCGGCCGGCACGGCGATCGCGAGCCCGACGAGCGGCCAGTTCAGCAACCACCAGGTCGTCGTCAGCAACGGCACCGGCACCGTCGACCCGACCACCGGCACCGCGACGATCGCGTGGCAGGGCTCGTTCACGGTCCTCTACTACTCCGGCATGTCCTACTTCACCGTCACCGACCCGGTGCTGACCGTGACCGCGGACAAGGCCCAGCTCAGCGCGACCGCCGGCGGCTTCGCGTCCTCGATGGAGGACCAGTCGCAGTGGAACCCGCTGCCGCCGACGCCCGTCGTCCTGGCCGACCTGCCACGCACCGAGGTCGACCTGGCCGCGGCCGACGGCTTCGCCAGCACCCCGGCCTACCTCGGCGTCGGCTGGACCCCGCCGTCCGACCAGGCCGCGCAGGTCGGCGGGCAGTGGAAGGGCGCCTTCCCGGCCAGCTTCCTCGGCTTCCTGTCGAGCGCCGGCTCCGCCGGCTACTGGTACTCCACCGGCGGAGCCACCGACGCCTGGAAGCCCGCGCTGCCGCTGACCGTGAGCTGGGCCGGCGCGACGATCGCGACGCCCACCGCCACGGCCACCGCGACGCCGACGAGGACTCCGACGGCCACGCCCACCGGGACCCCGACGAGGACGCCGACCCCGACCACGTCGCCGACCGGCACACCGTCGGCCGGCGCCACGCCGACCTCGACCCCGACCGCCCGGACCACGCAGTCCACGGGCTCGACCGGGTCGTCGTACGACGTCGGGGCGGGCGGCTCGCCCGGAGGCGGCGGCTCCACCGGCACCCGGGCGCCGGGCCAGCCGATGCCGATGGCCGTCCAGCCCGTGCTCGTCCCGGCCGGGGCCGCGGCCGACCCCCCGTCCCCCACGACGGCCGCACCCGCGGCCGGCGACCCCGAGTCCCACGTCCTGTGGCTGCTCGGTTGCGTGCTGCTGCTCGGAGCACTCGCGACAACCTTGGTCAGCACCTCCCTGACCAGCACTCCCCTGGAAGGAAAGAAATGACGCACGCGCACAGCGGTCTCCGCCGCTCCGTGAGCAGCCTCGCCACGCTGGCCCTCGCGGCCGGGGCGACGGCGGTCCTCGCGACCCCGGCCCCCGCGCAGGCAGCGACGACGAGCATCACCAGCGCCGAGCTGCGCTGGGAGCTCAACTCCGAGAGCACCGGCGGCGCCTTCGCCCCCGGCACCTGGAACCTGTTCTCGGCCGGCAGGCTCGACGACCCGGGCGCCGGCGGCCAGACGCTGAGGGCCGCCGACCAGGGCGCGACCTGGGCCAACGGCGCCACCGCCGGCTGGTCCAGCAGCGACGGCAACGTCACCATCGAGGACAAGCTCGCCAGCGGCGGCTACGCCCCGACCACGTGGGCGGGCACCCGCACCAGCTCGACCGGCGCGACCACCAACACCGGCGCCACCCTGTCCGAGAACGTCGTCTCGATCGCCAACGGCACCGGGACGGTCGACCCGGTCACCGACACCGGCACGATCAGCTGGGACGGCGACTTCACGGTCGTCTACTACTCCGGCATGTCGTTCTTCTACGTCTCCGACCCGGAGCTGAGCGTCACCAACGGCACCGGGAAGCTGACCGCGACGCTCAGCGGCTACGGCTCGGACATGGACGACCCGACGGCGTGGAGCGCGCTCCCCGCCACCGAGGTCACCCTCGCCGACCTCACCGGCGTGGACCTGACCACGAGCGGGTTCACCGTCACCCCGCGCTACCTCGGCGTCACGGTCACGCCGCCTGCCGGCAGCTCGCCGCAGAGCACCGCCACCCCGGCGACCGCCGGCTCGTTCCCGCAGTCGTTCGTCGACTTCCAGGGCCTCGTCGGCACCGCGTCGTACTGGTACTCCAGCGGCGGCAGCGTCGACGCCCGCAAGCTGACCACCCCGCTCAACGTCACCTGGGCGCCGCGCGTCACCGTGTCGCGCACGACGCTCCTCGCCGACGGCAGCCACCAGGTCACCGTCGAGGGCACGGGCTTCGACCCGTCCCTGGCGACCGGCACCCGGCCGCCGCTGGCCGGCCAGCAGGCGGGCGCGTACGTCGTCTTCGGCAAGTTCGCGCAGGGCTGGCGGCCCTCCGCCGGCGCTGCGGCCGCCACCCGGGTCAACACCAGCCAGAAGTGGGCCGTCCCGGCCGCGTCCATGTCGGCCATCGGTGGTGAGGCCGGCGGCGCCGTCGAGCTGCGCCCCGACGGGTCGTTCACCGCGACGGTGACCGTCGACAAGACCGCCATCGACGCCGCCGTCGCCGCCAGGCCGAACCCTGCGGACCTCGTCAACTACGGCATCTACACCTACCCGGGCTCCGGTGCCACGCAGGCGCTCTACGAGACCTACACGCCGATCACCTTCATCGGCTCGGCCGCGACGCTCGCCGTCACGGCCGCCGACGTGGACTACGGCGACGACCAGGTCGTCTCCGTGGCCGTCACCGGCACCGGCACCGTGGGTGGCACCGTCACCCTGCATGACGGCTCGACCGTGCTGGGCCGCTCGGCCGTCGACGCCGGCAAGGCGACGTTCCGCCTGCGCAAGCCCACCGCGGGCACCCGCACGCTGACCGCGTCGTACTCCGGCGACGCCTCCCACGCGGGAGTTGCGCAGACCGCGACCGCCACGGTGGCGAAGGCCTTGCCGACCCTCACGGTCGAGGCGCAGGACGTCACCGCCGGCCAGCCCGTCGAGGTCACTGTCCAGCTCCCCGCCGCCGCCACCGGCCCGGTGACGCTGACCGAGGGGGCGACCGCGCTGGGCGAGGCCGACCTCGTCGACGGGACGGCCACCTTCACCGTCGCCCACCTCGCGACCGGCGCCCACACGCTCGTCGCGACGTACGCCGGTGACACCAACCACGAGGCCGCTGCGGCCTCCAAGGTCGTCACCGTGGCCGCCGCGCCCGTCCAGCCGACCCCCACCCCGACCCCGACTGCCACCCCGACACCGACCACGCCCGCCCCGGAGTCCGGCACCGCCGACGAGCCGGTGAAGGGCCGGGCGAAGGTCACGTGGGGCACCAGGCCCACGGCCGGCAGGAAGGGCACTGCGGTCGTGAAGGTCAGCGGCCTCGCCACCGGCAAGATCACGGCGGTGCTCCGCACGGTGTCGAAGACGGGCACGAGCAGCAAGGTCACGACGATCACGGCCCGCATCAAGGGCGGCGTCGCGAAGGTCAGGCTCCCCAGGCTCGGCAAGGGGAAGTACGCCCTCGTCGTGAAGGTCCCCGGCAACGACGACGTCGCCAAGGCCAGGGTCACCCGCACCTTCCGCGTGGCGTGACATCGGGTGGCGCCCGGCCGGCAGCGACGCCGGTCGGGCGCCACCTCCCCCAGCAACCCACCGAACAGCCGAGAGAAGAGAGCACGACATGTCCCCCCTCCTCGATCCCGCCGTCGTGGCCGAGCCGGCCACGGCACCCCTCTCGCGCGCCATGCGCGAGGGCTCGCAGGCCGCGCACACCGAGGCCGAGAACTCCTCGTTCATGGCCGAGCTCACCGCGGCGCGGGTCAACGCGCTCGGGGTGCGTGACTACCTCCTGCGCTACCGCGAGGTCTACCGCACGATGGAGATGCTCGGCACCGAGCTCGGCGCGGAGCCCGCCGTCGCCGCCGTCGTCGACCCGGCCCTCGACCGCCTCCCGGCGATCGAGGAGGACCTCGCCTACTGGGCCGAGGCCTCCGGCGTGCCGGCCCCCGACGTCTTCCACAGCCCCGCCACGGACGCGTACGTCGCGCAGCTGCTCGAGGCCCGCACGTGGGCGCCGCTGTTCGTGGCGCACCACTACACGCGCTACCTCGGCGACCTGTCCGGCGGCCAGGTGATCGGCCGGGTGCTCGACCGCGAGCTCGGGCTCGCGGGCCGGGGCACGGCGTTCTACGCCTTCCCCGGGATCCCGAAGCCGAAGCCCTACAAGGACGGCTACCGTGCCCGTCTCGACGCGCTCGAGCTCACTCCCGGGCAGCAGGCGCGCGTGGTCGAGGAGGTCAGCACGGCCTTCGAGCTCAACCAGGCGGTCTTCACCGAGCTGGGGCGGGACCTGGCCGGCTACCTCCGCTGACCGGCTGTTCCTCGACGCCCGGTGTCATCGCCGCCCGGCGAGCCACTCGTGCTCGACCTCGGGCAGCACCCGGGCGTCGAGGATCGCCTCGGCCAGGTCGCGGTCGCCCATCACGGCCCGGAAGTACATCGGGACGGTGAGGCCGTGGCCGGGCCGGTGGACCACCTCGATCGGGTCGTCGCGCTCGATCCAGCCGGCCTCGCGCACCGCCAGGTAGGCACCGGTCAGGCCGTGCTCGGTGAAGCGCCGCACCCACCGCGGCTCGGCCATGTGCTTGGCGAAGGTCGCGCACGGGACCCGCGGCCCGCACACCTCGAGGAGCGTGAGGCCGACCCGCCACCGCTCCCCCAGCTCGGCGGCGTCGACGTCGAGGCCGAGGGTGGTGAGGTTCTCCCCGAAGACCCCGGCGGGCAGGTCGCGGCCGAGCTCGCGGCCCCACCAGTCCAGCTCCTCACGGGCGACGGCGTAGACCGCCTGCGTCTCGCCGCCGTGGTGCTTGCGGCTGCCGATCGCATCGCCGACCACGCCGCTGCCGAGCCCGCCGTGCTTCGGCCCGGGGTCGCGCACCTCGATCCGGTCGACCGGCTGCTTGTGGATCCCGCTGGGACGACGCATGCCCTCGACGGGCGCGAGCCGGCCGGCGTTGACGGACAGGACGGAGGCGCTCACCGGGCCACGCTAGCCGGGCCGACCGGCCAGCCGCTGCGAGGATGGCGACATGATGCGGAGCAGGCTGCACGTGCTGGGCGCGAGCGGGTCGGGGACCACCACGCTGGCCAGGGCGCTGGCGAACCACTGGTCCGTGCCGCACGCCGATGCCGACGACTACTTCTGGGTGCCGTCCGACCCGCCCTACGTCGAGAGGCGACCGGAGGCCGACCGGCTGCGACTGATGAGCGAGGTGTTCGCCCCGAGGGAGGCCTGGGTGCTGTCCGGGTCGATGGTGGGGTGGGGTGAGCAGGTCGTCGAGCTGTGCGACGCCATCGTCTTCGTGACCCTCGAGCCCGCGGAGAGGCTGCGGCGACTGGAGGCACGGGAGGTGCACCGGAGGGGCGGTGCGGAGTTCGACGAGTCGGCGTGGGCGGCCTTCCTGGAGTGGGCCCGCGGATATGACGACCCGTCGTTCAGCGGACGCAGCCGCGCCGTCCACGAGGAGTGGCTGGGCGAACGCCGTCAGCCGGTGCTGCGGCTCGACAGCGGAGCCAGCCCGGAGGCGCTGGTGGACGAGGTGCTCCGGTGGATCCCGGCCGGTGAGCACGTGGCGGACCCCTTCTCGGGGGCCTGTCGGAGCCGCTCAGCTGTCGCCGGTGTGGCAGACGGCCTCGATGTTGTTGCCCTCGGTGTCGCGGACGAAGGCGCCGTAGTAGGCCGGGTGGTACTCCGGCCAGAGCCGCGGCTCGTGGAGCGACTCGGCCCCGGCGGCCAGCGCCTCGGCGTGCCAGGCCCGGACCGTGGCGGCGTCGGGCGCGGTGAACGCGACGTGGACCTCGCGGTTGTCGCCGACACCGTCGAAGGTGCCGATCCAGAAGTCGGGCGCGTCGGTGCCGTAGCCGATCGCGACGCCGACGTCCATGACGCGACGGTGGCCGAGGACCCCGAGGACCCGGTCGTAGAACGTGGCTGCCCGGCCGAGGTCGGTGCAGTTGATGCCCAGGTGATCGATCATCGACCGATGGTGGCAGCACCCACCGACACCGCCCACCGGGCACCGCGACCGGCGAGGGATAGCGTGCGTCCATGACCGACCAGACCGACCTGATCGAGACCGCCCGCGCGTGGGCGGCCGAGGACCCCGACGAGCAGACGCGGACCGAGCTCGAGGCGGTCGTCGCCGCCGCGGAGCGCGGCGAGGAGACCGATCTCGCCGACCGCTTCGCCGGGACGCTCGAGTTCGGCACGGCCGGCCTGCGCGGCGCCCTCGGCGCCGGTCCGAACCGGATGAACCGCGTCGTGGTCACCCGCGCGGCGGCCGGACTGGCGGCCTACCTCACGGACACCGGCCACGCGGGCGGATCCGTCGTGATCGGCTTCGACGCCCGCCACAACTCCGACGTCTTCGCGCGCGACACCGCCGAGATCATGACCGGCGCCGGCTTCAAGGCCCTCGTCATGCCGCGCACGCTGCCCACCCCCCTGCTGGCCTACGCGATCCGCGAGCTCGGCTGCGCGGCCGGCGTGATGGTCACCGCGAGCCACAACCCGCCGCAGGACAACGGCTACAAGGTCTACCTCGGCGACGGCAGCCAGATCGTGCCGCCCGCCGACATCGAGATCGCCGACCGGATCGCCGCCGTCGGCGCGCTCGCCGACCTGCCGCGCGGTGATGCCGGGGGCCTCGTCTCCGAGGAGATCGTCGACCGCTACCTCGACACCGTCGCCGAGCTCGCCGAGGACGGCCCGCGCGACCTCACGCTCGTCTACACACCGCTGCACGGCGTGGGCGGCACGACGGTCGCGCAGGTGCTGGAGACGGCCGGCTTCGAGGCGCCCCACGTCGTCGAGCAGCAGGAGGACCCCGACCCCGACTTCCCGACCGTCGCCTTCCCCAACCCCGAGGAGCCGGGCGCGATGGACCTCGCCATGGCCCTCGCAGCGGAGAGGAAGGCCGACCTGGTCGTGGCCAACGACCCCGACGCCGACCGCTGCGCGGTCGCGGTGCCCGACGCCCACGGCTGGCGGATGCTGCGCGGCGACGAGGTCGGCGCGCTGCTCGCCCACCACCTGATCCGCCGCGGCCGCACCGGCACCTACGCCAACTCGATCGTCTCCTCCAGCCTGCTCGGCAAGATGGCCGCGGCCGCCGGCCAGCCGCACGAGGAGACCCTCACCGGGTTCAAGTGGATCGGCCGCGTCGACGGCCTCGCCTTCGGCTACGAGGAGGCGCTCGGCTACTGCTGCGACCCCGAGCACGTGAAGGACAAGGACGGCGTCTCGGCGCTGCTGCTCGTCTGCGAGCTCGCCGCCTCTGCGAAGGCCGACGGGCGCACGCTCACCGACCTCCTCGACGACATCGCCCACGAGCACGGCCTCCACGCCACCGACCAGCTCTCGGTGCGCTTCGACGACCTCGCCGACATCCCGGCGACGATGGACCGGCTGCGCGCGGCTCCGCCGACCACACTGGGCGGGCTGGCGGTCGAGAGGGCCGAGGACCTCTCGGAGGGCTCCGACCTCCTGCCGCCCACCGACGGCCTGCGCTACTCCCTCGCCGAGGGTGCGCGCGTGATCGTCCGCCCGAGCGGCACCGAGCCGAAGGTGAAGTGCTACCTCGAGGTCGTCATCCCCGTCGAGCCCGGCACCGGCGGCAGCGGCGTCGACGCCGCCCGGATCTCCGCCGCCGGCCGGCTCGACGCGATCAAGGCCGACCTCCGGACCTCCGCCTTCGGCGCCTGACGTGCGCGCCGCGGTCCTCGCCCTCGCTGCCGGGCTGCTCGTCGCCGCACCCGCGAGTGCGTCGTACGACGACCCCTCCCGCGCGCAGGCACCGCGCACGTGGCACGTGGGTCCCGACCGCGATCTCACGACGCCCAGCGCGGCGGCGGCCGTGGCGGGCGACGGGGACACCGTCCTGATCGACCCGGGGACCTACGCCGGCGACGTCGCGACGTGGACCCAGGACGACCTGACCCTGCGCGGGGACGGCGGCCGGGTGCACCTGCGCGCCGACGGCAACGACGCGCAGGGCAAGGCGATCTGGGTCGTCGCCGGCGACCGCACCACCGTCGACCGGATCGAGTTCAGCGGCGCGACCGTGCCGGACCGGAACGGCGCCGGCATCCGCGCCGAGGGCACCGACCTCACCGTCACCCGCAGCTGGTTCCACCACAACGAGATGGGCATCCTCACCGGTGCCGACCCCGAGTCCGACCTCGTGATCAGCCGGTCGCGGTTCTTCCGCAACGGGTTCGGCGACGGCTACTCGCACAACCTCTACGTCGGCAACGTCCGCTCGCTGACCGTCACCGGCAGCTGGCTCTCGCGCGCCGACACCGGCCACGAGATCAAGTCGCGCGCGGCCCGCAACACCATCGTCGGCAACCGGATCAGCGACGGCGACGCGACCGCGAGCTATTCCATCGACCTGCCCAACGGCGGGCTGTCGCTCGTCGCCGGCAACGTGGTCGTGCAGGGCCCCCGCTCGGAGAACCCGGCCCTCGTCTCCTACGGCGCCGAGGGGCTCACCAACCCGAGCCGCACGCTCTGGGTCGTGCACAACACCTTCGTCAACCAGCGCTCGTCGGGCACGTTCGTGAACCTCGCCCCCGCCGCCCGCGCCCACCTGCGCAACAACCTGCTCGTCGGCCCCGGCGACCTCACGTCAGGCGCCACGCCCTCGGCCGTCGACGCCTGGGCCAACCGCCGCGTGGGCCTGTCCGGCTTCGCCGACCCGGGCCGCGAGGACTTCCGCCTGCTCGCCTCCTCGTCCGCCGTCGACCGCGGCGTGGCGGTGCCGAGGCGCTGGCGCCCGCGCTGGGAGTACGCCGCCCCGGCCGGCCAGGTGCGCCGGCCGGCCGTCGGGCGCCCCGACCTCGGCGCGTACGAGCTCCGGTGATCCACACGACCTGACTAGGCTGACGGGCATGGACCGCACCCTCGACGCCGTCGCACGCGGGCGCCTCGCGCTCGTCGTGGCGCTGGTGGGGGTCGCGTCGGTCCTGTCGGCAGCCGCGCTGGCACCGGCCATGACGACCCAGTCGCTGGTGCTGGTCGCCGCACTGTCCGCGGCCACCGCGCTCGCGGGCGTCCACTCCCTGCTGACCGTGCCCGACGCCGGGCACGGCTCGTTGCGTCCGCCGCGTCGCGCGGCCGTCGTACCCCTCGTGCTCGCCGGACGGACCACCGACGTGGTCCACCACCCGGCGCGCCCGCGTGCTCCCGGACGAGTCTGAACGTCGCCTCCGGCGACGGCCCACAGACCCCTCCCACCTCTCGCCCAGGAGACACCCATGTCCATGCTCGAACCGTTCTCGCACGCCCTCGCCGCAGTCCTCGCGGCCACCCATGACGGCCTCGCCGCCCTCGGCCTGCCGTCCGACTCCGCCCTCATCTGGCTGCTGTGCATCGGCGCCGTCGTGGTGCTCGTCCGCACCGCCCTGCTCCCCTTCACCGTCCACGGCGTCCGGCAGGCGCACGCCGCCTCGCGCGCCCGGCCGCACCTGAAGGAGATCGCCGATCGCTACCGCGGGAGGACCGACGCCGACAGCGTCCGGCAGATGATCGACGAGCGTCGCGCCGTGTCCGCCGAGCACGGCGTCAGCCGCCTCGGCTGCCTGCCCCTGCTGGTGCAGCTGCCCGTGTGGATCACGCTCTACCACCTGATCGCCGACGTCGCCCGCGGCTCGGCCGTCGGCGCGATGGGGCCGGCCCTGGTCGCCTCGCTCGGCGCGGCCTCGCTCCTCGGCGTCTCCCTCGCCGGCAGCGGCTACCTCGGTGGCGGTCCCGCCCACCTGACCGTCGTGCTCGGCCTCGCGCTGACCGCAGCCGCGCTGTCCTACGCGACGCAGAGGTTCTTCGTCGCGCCCAACACCGTCCTGGACGGGATGCCCGAGGCGATGGCGACCGCGCACCGGCTGATGCCCACGCTCTCCGCCGTCGGTCTCGTGGTCGCGGGCGGGGTCGTGCCGGTCGCGCTCCTGGGCTACTGGGTGCTCAGCTCGACGTGGACCCTGGCGCAGTCCGCGGTGGTGATGCGGTGGTTCCCCACCCCGGGCACGGAGGCCGCACGCCGCTTCGCGTGAGACGTGGTCCGGGCGGTCGTCCGCCCGGTGCCACACTCCTCCCGTGTCCCGTGCCGCGAGCGTCGCCTTCGTCGTGGTCGGGCTCATCTGGGGCACCAACTTCATCACCATGAAGTGGGCGCTGGAGTCGATCAGCGCGGGGCAGGTGACCCTGCTGCGGGTGCTGTTCGGCTTCCTCCCGGTGCTGGCGTACGGCCTCTTCCGCCGGGCGTTCGCGCGCTCGCACTGGCGGCACGCGCACCACTTCGTCGTGATGTCCGTGCTGGCCACGAGCCTCTACTACTTCCTGTTCGCGGCAGGCACCGAGCTGCTGCCGAGCGGCATCGCCGGTGCGCTGAGCGCGTCCATCCCGCTGTTCTCGTTCCTCGGGGCGGCCGTCCTGCTGCGCAGCGAGCGGATCACCCTGGTCCGCCTGGCCGGTGTCCTCACCGGGCTCGCCGGTGTCGTGCTGATCGCCCGGCCGTGGGCGGCCAGCGCCACGGTCGAGCCGAAGGGGGTGGCCTTCCTGCTGCTCGGCTCGGCGAGCGTGGGCCTCTCCTTCGTCTACGCGCGCCGCTTCATCAGCCCGCTGGAGATCCCGGCGGCCGCGCTGACGACCTACCAGATCGGGCTCGCGCTGGTGACGCTGCTGCTGGTCACCGACCTCGACGGGATCACCGCGATCACCCACGACACCCGCGCCACCCTCGGCATCGTGGTCGGCCTCGGCCTGCTCGGGACGGGCGTGGCGTTCGTCCTCTACTACTTCATCGTCGAGCGGCTCGGCGCCGTCACCGCGGCCAGCGCGACCTACATCCCGCCGGTCGTCGCCGTGCTGATCGGCTGGCTGCTCGTCGGGGAGGAGCTGCACGCCCTCGACGGGGTGGCGATGGTGCTGATCCTGGCCGGCGTGGTCGTCCTGAGGATCGGGTCGCCCAGGCTCGAGCCACCGACGACGCCGCCGCCCGCCGTCACGTCGTGACTCAGACGAAGAAGCTGACCAGCAGCACGAGCACCGCCGCGACGACGAGCGCGACGGGCAGCATCGCCGGCTCCCGGCGTACGGCGTCGGGCAGCGCCAGCTGCTCCTTCGAGCCGGCCCTGACGCCTGCGCGGGCGCGGGCCGCGTCGACGAGCTCGTGGACCCGGTTCTCCACGAAGTCGGCGTAGGGCATGTCGTCGACCACCCCGTCGTGCTCGTCGGCACGGCGGCGCGACAGCAGCGCCTTGCGCCACGTGCGCCCGACGACGGTGGAGACCAGGCGGCGGTCGCCGGCGCGCACGGCCAGCACCTGGCGCACGGCCATCTCCTCGACCGCGGCGAGGCGGACGTGGACGGTCTCGAGCATGTTCTGCATGACGAGGTGCTCGCGGGTCACCCACAGCGCCGGACGGAGCATCGCGGCCCAGGCCAGCACCCCCACGAGCAGCGCCCCGGCGGCGACCCAGGCCGGGAAGCCGTCGTCGAGGTAGGCCACCCCGGCGACCACGAGGACGCCGGCGACGACCACGGTCAGCCATCCCGTGAGGCGTCCGCTCGTGGCGTGGAAGCGCTGGACGACCTCGTCGCCGCCGTCCTGGCGCGGTGAAATGTCTGCCATGTCTTCCTCGTCGATGTGGGCAGGGTCTGTGCCCCTGTGGGTTGGCCGGGGCCTCGACGGCAACCCTATGCTGGAGGAGTGACTGCCAGCTCAACGGCGAGCTCCGCGTCCGCCCACGGTGTCTTCGACGACGTCGTGCGCTCGGACTCCTCGCTCCGCCGATTCCTCCACGGCCTCCCCGGGGTCGACCAGGTCGGGTGCGAGGCTCGCGCCGCCGGCCTCGGCACCCGGTCCATCAAGACCACGTCGAAGGCCTGGGCCATCGACCTGGCGATCCGGATGGTCGACCTGACCACGCTGGAGGGCCAGGACACGCACGGCAAGGTCCGCGCGCTCGCCTCGAAGGCGATGCGACCCGACCCCGCCGACCCGACCTGCCCGGCGACCGCCGCGGTGTGCGTCTACCCCGACATGGTCGCGACCGCGAAGCAGCAGCTCGGCGACAGCGGCGTCCACGTCGCAGCCGTCGCCACGGCGTTCCCCAGCGGCCGCGCGGCGATGGACATCAAGCTCGCCGACACCCACGACGCCGTCGAGGCCGGTGCCGACGAGATCGACATGGTGATAGACCGCGGCGCCTTCCTGTCCGGTCGCTACCTCGACGTCTACGAGGAGATCGCCCAGGTCAAGGAGGCGTGCGGCGACGCGCACCTCAAGGTCATCTTCGAAACCGGCGAGCTCCAGACCTACGACAACGTCCGGCGTGCGAGCTGGCTCGCGATGATGGCCGGCGGTCACTTCATCAAGACCTCCACCGGCAAGGTGCAGCCCGCGGCGACCCTCCCGGTCACGCTGATCATGCTCGAGGCCGTCCGCGACTTCCGCGAGCAGACCGGCCAGATGGTGGGCGTCAAGCCCGCCGGCGGCATCAAGACCACCAAGGACGCCATCAAGTACCTCGTGATGGTCAACGAGACCTGCGGCGAGGACTGGCTCGACCCCGACTGGTTCCGCTTCGGTGCGTCCACGCTGCTCAACGACCTGCTGATGCAGCGCACCAAGATGACGACCGGCCGCTACTCCGGTCCCGACTACTTCACGCTGGACTGAGGCCGATGACTTCTCCGTTCGAGTACGCCCCCGCACCCGAGTCGCGCGCCGTCGTCGACATCAAGCCGTCCTACGGCCTGTTCATCAACGGCGAGTTCGTCGACGGCAGCGGCACGTCCTTCAAGACCGTCAACCCGGCCACCGAGGAGGTGCTCGCCGAGGTCGCCGAGGCCAGCGACTCCGACGTCGACGAGGCCGTGAAGGCCGCGCGCCGGGCCTACACCCGCGTCTGGTCGCGGATGTCGGGCGCCGAGCGCGCCAAGTACCTCTACCGCATCGCGCGCATCATCCAGGAGCGCGGCCGCGAGCTCGCCGTGCTCGAGTCGATCGACAACGGCAAGCCGATCAAGGAGTCGCGCGACGTCGACGTCCCGATCGTCGCGGCGCACTTCTTCTACTACGCCGGCTGGGCCGACAAGCTGAAGTACGCCGGCTACGGCGACACGCCGCTGGGCGTCGCCGGCCAGGTCATCCCGTGGAACTTCCCGCTGCTGATGCTGGCGTGGAAGATCGCCCCCGCCCTCGCGTGCGGCAACACCGTCGTCCTCAAGCCGGCCGAGACCACCCCGCTCACGGCACTGCTCTTCGCGGAGATCTGCCAGCAGGCCGACCTCCCCCCGGGCGTCGTCAACATCGTCACGGGCGCCGGCGACACCGGCCGCGCGATCGTGTCCCACCCCGACGTCGACAAGGTCGCCTTCACCGGCTCGACCGAGGTCGGCAAGGCGATCGCCCGCGCGGTGGCCGGCACGGACAAGAAGGTCACCCTCGAGCTCGGCGGCAAGGCGGCCAACATCGTCTTCGACGACGCCCCGCTCGACCAGGCCGTCGAGGGCATCGTCAACGGCATCTTCTTCAACCAGGGCCACGTCTGCTGCGCGGGCTCGCGCCTTCTGGTGCAGGAGTCCGTCGCCGACGAGGTGATGAGCCGGCTCAAGCGCCGGATGGCCACGCTTCGGGTGGGCGACCCGCTCGACAAGAACACCGACGTCGGCGCGATCAACTCCGCCGAGCAGCTCGCCAAGATCCGCGAGCTCTCCGAGATCGGCGAGGCCGAGGGCGCCGAGCGCTGGTCGGCACCGTGCGAGCTGCCGTCCAACGGCTACTGGTTCGCCCCGACCGTCTTCACCGGCGTCTCGCAGGCCCACCGGATCGCCCGCGAGGAGATCTTCGGCCCGGTCCTGTCCGTGCTGACCTTCCGCACGCCGTCCGAGGCGGTCGAGAAGGCCAACAACACACCGTTCGGCCTGTCGGCCGGCGTGTGGACCGACAAGGGGTCGCGGATCCTCTCGATGGCCAACCGCCTGCGAGCCGGCGTCGTGTGGGCCAACACGTTCAACAAGTTCGACCCGACCTCGCCGTTCGGCGGCTACAAGGAGTCCGGCTACGGCCGCGAGGGCGGCCGCCACGGGCTCGAGGCCTACCTGAAGGGGGCTGACGACTGATGTCGCGCATCGATGTCCGCAAGACCTACAAGCTCTACATCGGCGGGCAGTTCCCCCGCTCGGAGTCGGGCCGCTCCTACGTCGTCAACGACGCCAGGGGCAAGCTCCTCGCCAACGCCTCGCTCGCCTCCCGCAAGGACGCCCGCGACGCCGTCGTGGCAGCGCGGGCAGCCTTCGGCGGCTGGTCCGGGAGGACGGCGTACAACCGCGCGCAGGTCGTCTACCGCATCGCCGAGGTGCTCGAGGGCCGCCGCGAGCAGTTCGAGGCCGAGATCCGGGCCTCGGAGGGCGTCACCGCGGCCCGGGCCCGCGCCGCCGTCGACGCCGCGATCGACCGCCTCGTCTGGTACGCCGGCTGGGCGGACAAGATCACCCAGGTCGTCGGCAACGCCAACCCGGTCGCCGGCCCCTACTTCAACCTGTCCACCCCGGAGCCCAGCGGCGTCATCGCCGTCGTGGCCCCGTCGGGCCCGCTCCTGGGCCTGGTCAGCGTGGTCGCGCCGCTCATCGTGACCGGCAACACCGTCGTCGTGATCGCCAGCGAGGAGCACCCGCTCCCGGCGATCACCCTCGGCGAGGTGATGGCCACCAGCGACCTGCCCGGTGGTGTCGTCAACGTGCTGACCGGGTCGCAGGCCGAGATCGCGCCCTGGCTGGCCTCCCACATGGACGTCAACGGCATCGACCTCACCGGCATCACCGACGAGGCCCTCGCGACCGAGCTCGAGGCGTCGGCCGCCGACAACCTCAAGCGCGTACGCCGTCCCGCGCCCGCCACCGACTGGCTCGCCGAGCCCGGCCTCGACCGGATGACGCGGTTCCTCGAGACCAAGACGGTCTGGCACCCGATCGGCGTCTGAGCTCGTACGCGCATACCCAGGCACGCCAGCACGCACGAAGGCCCCCGGAGGATCTCCGGGGGCCTTCGTGCGTCGCGACCTCGCGGGCGAGTCCCGAGCTTCACGGGGGTTGCACGCCTCTCGAAGTTCTGGTTCCCCCGCAGATGCGGGGGAACCAGAGGTGATCGCGTCGAGAGCCGTGGATCAGCGGTTGAGCAGGGCCTGGGCCAGCACGCCGAGGATCTGGTTGGGGTCGTCGACCAGGTAGTTCTGGCCACCCGTCGCAGCGGCGATCTCGTCGAGCTCGCCGGTGTCGGCGTCCTGCGAGATGCCGATGATGATCACCTTGACCGGCTTCGCGGGGTCGCGGAGCGACTTGAGCTGCTCGACCAGCGACGCGAGCGAGAGCGAGCTGGAGTCGTCGCTGGCGCCGTCGGTGAAGATCACCACGGAGTTGAACCACGCCGGGTCCCACTTCTCCTGGGCGTACTTGTAGGCCGCCAGCGTGGTGTCCATGACGCCGGTGCCGCCCTTGACCCGGCCGACGAGGGCGTCGGCCTCCTCGCGCACCACGTCGCCGTGGGTCTTGCCGTCGGCCGCGGGAGCGTCGAGGCGGTCGAGGGTGGCGTACTCCTCCCACGAGGCGCCGTCGGCGCCGCGGTTCTTGGAGAAGCCCCAGATGCCGATGCGGGCCTGGGCCGGGAACGCGTCGAGGGCGACCTGGGAGGCGTTGACCGCGAGCTGGATGCGCGAGGTGTCGCCGATGACGGTCTTCATCGAGCCGGACAGGTCGACGACGGCGAGGATGCTGGACGGGACCGCCAGCACGCGCCACTGGCGCAGCGTGTCGTCGGTGGTCTTCTGGTTGACGGTGCTGAGGATCCGCGCGTCGCCGAGCCCGATGTCGTTGGGCAGCGGAGCCCCGTCGGGGCCGCGCAGCTCCGCGGCGGCGATCGCGTCGATGCCGGCGCTGGAGGTGAACCAGCGGCCGATCGCGCGGGCGACGCGGGCGGAGAGGTCGCCGCCCTGGGCGAGGATGTCCTTGCTGCCGCGGTTCACGTCGATGAGCGGGTACTGCAGCATCGGTACGCCGGTCTGCGGGGCGACGATCGAGAGCTGGTCGTTGCCGCGGCGGGCGGCGAGGTAGGCCTGCTCCGTCAGGGGCACCAGCTGGGTGCTCGACGCGGTGATCGTGGAGAGGTCGGTCTCGCCGGAGGCACCCTGGACGGCACGCTCGCCGTAGGTCTGGGCGACCGGGACGACCTTCTCGTTGATCGACTCCGCGGTCTCGCCGGTCTTCTTCATCTCGGCGAAGGGTGCGAGCAGCGCGAGCGCGGAGGCGCCCTCGCCGTTCGGGTCGGCCATCGCGAGGTTGCCGCCGTCGAGGGCCGCGGCCCACGAGGCGGGCGCGCTGGCCGCCGGTCCGCCGATGAGCCCGACGGGGGTCTGGGCCAGGACCGGGGCGACCTCGGTGCCGGTCCAGCCGGCCTGGGTCAGCTGGCCCTTCCACGTCGGGCTGTCCGGGATCCAGATCTCGGGGAGCTTGGCGTTGGGGTCGGCCAGGAGCGCGACCACGTCCTTCACGGTGCCCGCGGTGACCTTGACGTCGATGCAGGGCTCGTCGGCGTTGACGTCCTTGACGGCGGCCTTGACCAGGTCCTCCATGACGGGGGCGGTCGTCAGCGTCACCTGCTCGGACACGCAGTCGGCCGCACCGGCCTCGGCGTCGTCGCCGCCAAGGGCGAACACGGCGAACGCCCCGCCGATCAGCACGAGCGCCAGTCCGATGAGCAGCGGGGCCCTGCCCGCGAGGCCGCCGCGCGTGGCGGGCCCGGGGTTGTCTACGCTTGCCGGCGCGGTCGAGTCGTCGAGACTCATCGGGTTCCTCCTGTTAAGGACGTCACACACGACGTCTGGGCGAGGGTAGTTCCGCGTGACCGCCAATGTGCGAGAACGAAGGATTTGAGGCGGAAGAGTGACCGGCGCGCAGGTGATCATCCTGTCCGGGCCCAGTGGTGCCGGAAAATCTCGCCTTGCCGAGCGTCTCGGCCTGCCGATCTTGCGTCTGGACGACTTCTACAAGGACGGCGACGACCCCACCCTCCCCCGCATCACGCATGGGGCGAACGCCGGGATCGTCGACTGGGACCACCCCGACTCCTGGCACCGCGACGACGCGATGGCGGCGCTCCGCGAGCTCTGCGCGACCGGCCACAGCGAGGTCCCGGTCTACGAGATCGCCCAGAACGGCCGCTGCGGCTCGCGCACCGTCGACCTGGCCGGCAGCCCGCGCTTCGTCGCCGAGGGGATCTTTGCCCCCGAGGTCGTCGCCGCGTGCCGCGAGGAGGGCCTGCTGGCGGCGGCGTACTGCATCACCCAGCACCCGCTCGTCACGTTCTGGCGGCGGCTCACCCGCGACCTGCGCGAGCACCGCAAGCCGCCGCTCGTGCTCCTGCGCCGCGGGGTGGCCCTGATGCGCGACCAGCAGCGGGTCGTGGCGACCGCGACCCGGCAGGGCTGCCGCCGGGCGACCGGTGACCAGGCCTACGCGGAGCTCACCACCTGATCCTCACCGCTGGCTGATCACCGCTGGCTGATCAGTGCCTCGTAGCCCGGCTTCACGACCTCGTCGATGATCGCGAGCCGCTCGTCGAAGGGCAGGAACGCCGACTTCATCGCGTTGATGGTGAACCAGCGCAGGTCCTCCAGCGAGTAGTCGAAGGCCTCGACGAGGCCGAACATCTCCCGGGTCATCGAGGTCCCGCTCATCAGCCGGTTGTCGGTGTTGACGGTGACCCGGAACCGCAGCTTCGTCAGCAGCCCGATCGGGTGCTCGGCGAAGGACTCCGCGGCACCGGTCTGGATGTTGGAGCTCGGGCACATCTCGAGCGGGATCCGCTGGTCGCGGACGTAGGCGGCCAGCCGGCCGAGCTCGACCGTGCCGTCGTCGTGGACGGTGATGTCGTCGATGATCCGCACGCCGTGGCCGAGCCGGTCGGCGCTGCACCACTGGATCGCCTCCCAGATCGACGGCAGCCCGAAGGCCTCCCCGGCGTGGATGGTGAAGTGGGCGTTCTCGCGCTGGAGGTACTCGAACGCGTCGAGGTGCCGGGTGGGCGGGAAGCCCGCCTCCGCGCCGGCGATGTCGAAGCCGGCCACGCCCCGGTCGCGCCAGGCGACGGCGAGCTCGGCGATCTCCATCGACCGGGCCTGGTGGCGCATCGCAGTCAGCAGCTGGCGTACGACGATCCTGCCGCCGCTCGCGGCCATCGCGGCGTCGAAGCCCTCCTGCACCGCGGCGACGACCTCGTCCAGGGTCATCCCGCCCTCGACGTGCTGCTCGGGGGCGTAGCGCACCTCGGCGTAGACGACGCCGTCGGCCGCGAGGTCCTCGACGCACTCGCGGGCGACGCGCGCGATGGCCGGGCCGTTCTGCATGACGGCGACGGTGTGGTCGAAGGTCTCGAGGTAGCGCACCAGCGAGCCGGAGTCGGCGGACTCGGTGAACCAGCGGCCGAGCGACTCGGCGTCGGACGCCGGGAGCTCGTGGCCGATCTCTGCGGCCAGCTCGACGATCGTCTGCGGCCGCAGGCCGCCGTCGAGGTGGTCGTGGAGGAGCACCTTGGGTGCGGCGTGGACCTGGTCGCGGGTGGGAGTGCTCACCGTCCCATCCAAGCAGCCTTGGCTATCTTCGTCCGCATGCGCACCTTCACCTCGCTCGAGGACGTCGCCGCGGCCGCCGGGACCGAGATCGGCACCAGCGACTGGCTCGAGGTCGACCAGGCCCGGATCGACGCGTTCGCCGACGCGACGCTCGACCACCAGTGGATCCACGTGGACGTCGAGGCGGCCGCCGCCGGCCCCTTCGGCACGACGATCGCGCACGGCTTCCTCACCCTGAGCCTGCTGCCGCGCTTCGCCTCACAGGTCTTCTCCCTCGAGACCCCGGGCGCCCGGCTCAACTACGGGCTCGAGAAGGTGCGCTTCCCCTCCCCCGTCCCGGTCGGCAGCCGGCTGCGCTCGCACGTGCGCTTCGGCGAGGTGCGCGACCTGCCGACCGGCAAGCAGCTGGTCGTCGAGCACACCGTCGAGATCGAGGGCCACGACAAGCCCGCCTGCGTCGCGGCCCACGTGGTGCTGCTGCTCGCCTGACCTCAGCGCGACAGCACCGCCTGGGCGAACACCCCGAGCACGTCCTCCGGCTGGGCCGCGAGGTAGGCCTCGCCGCCCGTGACGTGCGCGATCTGCTGCAGCGCGTCGAGGTCGGCGTCGCCGCTGATCGCGATGCCGACGACGCGCACCGGGCGGTCGGGGTCGCGCAGCTCGCGGAGCCGGTCGAGCAGCGCGGGCAGCTGGATCGAGCCGGGGTCCTCGTTGCGGCCGTCGGTCATCAGCACCACCGCGTTGCTGTACTCCGGCCGGTAGCTGCGCAGCGCCGAGCGGTACGCCGCCAGCGCAGTGTCGTACAACCCCGTCCCGCCGCCGGTGAGCGCGGGCAGCTGGGCGGCCCGCTCGCGCAGGGCGTAGCGCTGCGTGCGGCCGAACCGCAGGTCGTCGAGCCGGCGGAGCGGTTCGAGCCGGCGCCAGTCCTTGCCCGGGCCGCCCTTGTCGATCGAGAACACCCACAGCCCGACCCGGGCGTGGCCGGGGAGGAACGACAGGCCGATCCCGGCGGCGTCCGCGAGGAGCTCCATCCGCGAGCCCGAGCCGGCGGTCGCGTCCATCGACCCCGACGCGTCGACCACCGCGAGGATCGACGAGGGCACGGCGAGGGTGCGCCAGGACCGGACGGCCTGCGCGATGGCGGGAGCGGGCGGCGTGCGGAGGCCGGCGTCGCCGACACCCGATCCCAGGCCCTCGTCGGCGAGCGCGGCTCGCCCCTCGGGGCCGGTGAGGTGGTCGACCAGGGCCTGCGCCACGGCCTGCGAGCCGGGAGCCGCATCCACGCTGAGCACGAGGGGGAAGTCCAGCACCGGCGAGCCCACGGCCGGCGTGAGGTCGCGCAGGTCGGTGCGGGCAGGAGCGTCGGCCAGCTCGTGCTCGGTGGTGACGACCAGTCGCGGCGAGGCCTTCGAGAACATCGACGGCGCGACCGTCGCGTCCGCGCCGTCGGCTCGGCGGGCACCGGCCCCCTGGGCGAAGGGCACCAGGAGCTCGCGGGCGCGCGCCGGCGTGCGACCGAGCGAGGGCGCCTCGGCCAGCGGAGCCACCAGCGCCAGCGCCCCGACGGCCGACGACTCCGGGTCGGGCGACGTCACCAGGCCGGAGGCCTCGGCGTCACCCCACGACCGGAACCGGCGTGCCGAGGCGCCACCGACGAGGACGACGGGCGTGCTCGCCAGGCTCGGAGCGACCACACGCACGCGCGCCGCGGCGCCGACGTACGCCTTCTTCGTGAGGAAGCCCGCCTCCGGGATCCAGAGGTCGGGGAGCCGGCCACCCAGTGCGACGCCCTCGGCGACCTCCATCCCGCCGCGGGACGTCGGCGTCACGCGGGTGCACGGCGGCGTGACGGAGTCGAGGGCGTCGACGACGGCGCTGTAGAGCTCGGGCGCGATGGTGACGTCGAGCGACCGGTAGCTGCCGCACGCCTCGGAGCCGGCCGACGCGCTGCTCCCGCCGCCGAGCACGACCCACGCCGTGCCTCCGCCGGCGACGAGGCCGGCCACGAGCAGCAGCACGACCAGCACAGGCGTCGGGAGCGACGACGCGCTCCGGGCAGGCTCGTCCTGGACGTCCATGGCTCCCCCAAGCTCCTAGACAGTTCCTTGACGAACCGACGCTACGAGCGTGACGAGCGTCGCCGGGGGCTACTGGCCGGTCATCGCCAGAGTTGGTGAGAGGTCGCCCAGGTCGAGGCTGAACCGGTAGCGCACGTCGCCGCGGGCCAGCCGCGCGAGCGCGGTGCCCACCTCGGCCGAGGGCAGCACCTCCACGTCGGCGACGAGCCCGTGCTCGCCGCAGAAGTCGAGCATCTCCTGCGTGGAGGTCCGACCGGCGCTGCCGGAGACGGCGATCCGGCGGCGGGCCCGGACCAGGTCCATGCCCTGGAACCTCGACTCCCCGAGGTCGCCGACCACCACGAGCGTCCCGTCGAGGGCGAGGGTGCGGAGGTAGGGGCCGAGGTCGTGGGTCGTCGGGGCGCAGTCGACGACGAGGTCGAGACCGAGCCCGATCGCCTCCATCGCGGCCGCGTCGGTCGACACGACGACGTGGTGCGCGCCCAGTGCGCGGGCGTCGTCGACCTTGTCGGCCGTGCGGGTGAAGACCGTGACCTCGGCGCCGAGGGCGACGGCGAACTTCACGGCCAGGTGGCCGAGCCCGCCCAGCCCGACCACGCCGACCCGCACGCCCGGCCCGGCGCCCCACACGCGCAGCGGCTCCCACACGGTGACACCGGCGCACATCAGGGGCGCCACGGCTGCCGGGTCGAGGCCGGCGGGACGGTGGTAGGCGAAGTCCTCGCGCACGACGTACGACGACGACCACCCGCCCAGCGTCGGCGTCCCGTCGACGCGGTCGGTGCCGCCGTAGGTGAGGGTCGGGAACTCCTCGCACATGTTCTCCTGGCCGGCGACGCACATGCCGCAGGTGCCGCAGGAGTCGACGATGTTGCCGACCGCCACCGGGTCGCCGACGGCGAAGCGGGTGACGTCGGGGCCGACCGCGACGACCTCGCCGACGAACTCGTGTCCGGGCACGAGCGGCACCCCACCGCGACCGCTCGCCGGCCCGCCGAGGGCGTGCAGGTCCGTGTGGCAGACGCCGCAGTGGCTGATCCGGACCTCGACGTCGTCGGGGCGGAGGTCACGCCGGGCCAGCTCGAACCGCTCGACCTCCCCGGGGGTGGTGGTGCCGCGGTAGCCGATGGCGCGGGACATGGGGGCTCCTTCGCTCGAGAAAACAAACCAACTGGTTTGTTCCAGCGTAGCGACAGCCGCAAGGCGGGCCCGGCCAGCGTCAGCCGATCCGGTCGAGCACGATCTCCCCGCGCGTGAACCCGGCGCCGTCGCCGATGTCGTACCCGCCCTCGAGCGAGGCCAGCGCGCGGTCGAAGCGCTCCGGCTCGTCGGTGAGCAGCGTGAGGAGCGGCTGGCCCTCGGTGACCTCGTCGCCGGGGCGCGCGTGCCACACGACGCCGGCGCCGGCCTGCACCGGGTCCTCCTTGCGGGCACGGCCCGCCCCGAGGCGCCACGCGGCCATGCCGACCGCCATCGCGTCGAGCCGGGTGAGCGTGCCACTGGCGGACGCGGCGACGACGTGCGACTCCTTCGCCTGCGGGAGCGCGGCGTCGGGGTCACCGCCCTGGGCGCGGATCATCGCCTTCCAGGCGTCCATGGCGGAGCCGTCGGCGAGCTTGTCAGCCGGGTCGACGTCGTCGCGCCCGGCGCCCGCGAGCATCTCGCGGGCCAGCGCGAGGGTCAGCTCGACCACGTCGGCAGGCCCGCCGCCGGCGAGCACGTCGACCGACTCCTGGACCTCGACGGCGTTGCCGGCGGTGAGGCCGAGCGGGGTCGCCATGTCGGTGAGCAGCGCGACCGTGTGGACGCCGGCGTCGGTGCCGAGCGCGACCATCGTCTCGGCGAGCTCGCGGGCGGTCGTGAGGTCCTTCATGAAGGCACCGCTGCCGACCTTGACGTCGAGGACCAGGGCGCCGGTGCCCTCGGCGATCTTCTTGCTCATGATCGAGCTCGCGATCAGCGGGATCGCCTCGACGGTGCCGGTCACGTCGCGCAGCGCGTAGAGCTTCTTGTCGGCCGGGGCGAGGCCGTCGCCGGCCGCGCAGATCACGGCACCGACGTCCTCGAGGATGGCGAACATCTCCTCGTTGCTGAGCGCCGCGCGCCAGCCGGGGATCGACTCGAGCTTGTCGAGGGTGCCGCCGGTGTGGCCGAGGCCGCGGCCGGAGAGCTGGGGCACCGCGACCCCGCACGCCGCGACGAGCGGCGCCAGCGGGAGGGTGATCTTGTCGCCGACACCGCCGGTCGAGTGCTTGTCCGCGGTCGGGCGCGAGAGCGTGGAGAAGTCCATCCGCTCCCCCGAGGCGATCATCGCGGCGGTCCAGCGAGCGATCTCGCTGCGGTTCATCCCGTTGAGCAGGATCGCCATCGCCAGCGCCGACATCTGCTCGTCGGCGACCTCGCCGCGCGTGTAGGCGTCGATCACCCAGTCGATCTGGCTGTCGCTGAGCTCGTGCTTGTCGCGCTTGGCGAGGATCACCTCGACGGCGTCGTGAGCGGGCACTACTGGTTCCCTCCAGCGTCGGTGGTGGACCCGGTGATGTGGGTCAGGTCGTCGGGACCGAAGGCGTCGGGCAGCACCTCGGACATCGGCTTGACGCCCGAGACGGTCCAGACCAGCAGGTCGCGACCGCCGTGCTCGAAGAGGAGCTGGCGGCACCGGCCGCACGGCATGATCACCTCTTCGGCGCCGTTGACGCACACGAAGTGGGTCAGCCGGCCTCCGCCGCTGGCGTGCAGCTGGGAGACCAGGCCGCACTCGGCGCAGAGCACGACGCCGTACGCCGCGTTCTCGACGTTGCAGCCCACGACCAGGCGGCCGTCGTCGGCCAGCGCGGCGGCGCCGACCGGGTAGTGCGAGTAGGGGGCGTAGGCCCGCCCCATCACCTCGACCGCGGCGCGTTTCAGCTCGTCCCAGTCCGTCTGTTCCACGCGGCAACTATGGACCATCTCGTGTTCGGCAGGTCACCGGCATGTTTCGCCGAAAGATCTCCTGCACGTTTTAGGTCTCAAACGCATTTCGGAACCCGTGATGCGCGTGACGGGGAGCGTGGGGGCAGGCATCATGACGCCGAACGCTGACCCCACCCCGGGGTGCACGAACTTGGAGGCATTTGTGTTGAAGACGAGGAAGGTCGTCTCGAGCGGCCTCGTGGCCCTGCTTGCGGCCGCGACCCTGGCTGCGTGTGGAGACGCTCCCGAGGAAGACACCACCACCGGCGGCAGCGGCTCCGAGAGCAGCTCCGCCCCCGCCAGCGACGTCGTGCCCTGCATCGTCTCCGACGCGGGTGGGTTCGACGACAAGTCGTTCAACCAGCTCAGCTTCGAGGGCGCCCAGCAGGCCGCCGACGAGCTCGGCGTCGACCTGATCCCGGTCGAGTCCAACAGCGAGAACGACTACGCCCCCAACCTCGAGAGCCTCGTCGGCCAGGGCTGCACCGTCATCGTGACGGTCGGCTTCGCCCTCGCTGCGGCGACCAAGGAGTCGGCTGCGGCCAACCCCGACATCGAGTACGTCCTCATCGACGACTCCGCCGACGGCGGCGACGACGGTGCGACCTTCGACGGCAAGGCCGACGAGCCCAACATCAAGCCGCTGCTCTACAACACGGCCCAGGCCGCGTTCCTCGCCGGCTACGCCGCCGCCGACTACAGCAAGTCCGGCGTCGTGGGCACCTACGGCGGCATGCCGTTCCCGACCGTCACCATCTTCATGGACGGCTTCAAGCAGGGTGCGGAGTACTACGCCGAGGAGAAGGGCAAGGACATCAAGGTCGTCGGCTGGGACGGCAAGGACGGCTCCTTCACCGGTGGCTTCGAGGCCAACGAGGCCGCGACCAACGCCGCCAAGCAGCTCATCGACCAGGACGCTGACGTGATCCTGCCCGTCGGTGGCCCGATCTACCAGGGCGCCGTCACGGCCATCGAGGACTCCGGCAAGGACGTCGTCATGCTCGGCGCCGACGCCGACGTGTTCGAGACCGACCCGACCACGCAGGACGTCATCTTCACCTCGGTCCTGAAGAACATGAAGATCTCGACCTACGAGGCGATCATGTCCGCGGGCGACGACTCGTTCAGCTTCGACCCCTACATCGGCACCCTCGAGAACGACGGCGTGGGCATCGCGCCGTTCCACAACTTCGAGGACAAGGTCAACCCCGACCTGCAGGGTGAGCTCGACACGATCAAGGACGGCATCATCGACGGCTCGATCAAGGTGAACTCCTACCTGGGCTGATCACAGCACCACCCCGCACCACCCAGCTCACTGGGGAGGGAGGCCGACGGACCCGTCGGCCTCCCTCTTCTTTGCCAGACCGACGGCCCGGTCTTTGGCACACCTGTGCCTCAGCCCGCACGTCGACGACCCCTAGGATGCGATGCCATGAGACTCGTCCTGCGAGGCATCACCAAGCGCTTCGGAAGCGTGGTGGCCAACGACTCGATCTCCCTCACCGTGGAGCCGGGAGAGATCCACTGCCTGCTCGGCGAGAACGGTGCCGGCAAGTCGACCCTGATGAACGTGCTCTACGGCCTCTACAAGGCCGACGAGGGCGAGATCGAGCTCGACGGGGTCGTCCAGCACTTCGCCGGCCCGGGCGACGCGATGGCAGCCGGCATCGGCATGGTCCACCAGCACTTCATGCTCATCCCCGTCTTCTCCGTCGCGGAGAACGTGATGCTCGGCAACGAGTCCACGGGATTCGCCGGCACGCTCGACGTCGAGGCCGCCCGCACCCGGGTCACCGAGATCTCCGACCGCTTCGGCTTCCACGTGTCGCCCGACGCGATCGTCGAGGACCTCCCCGTGGGCGTGCAGCAGCGGGTCGAGATCATCAAGGCCCTCTCGCGCGACGCCGAGCTCCTCGTCTTCGACGAGCCCACCGCGGTGCTCACGCCGCAGGAGACCGACGAGCTGATGGACATCATGCGCCAGCTCCGCGAGGCCGGGAAGGCCATCGTCTTCATCACCCACAAGCTGCGCGAGGTCCGCGAGGTCGCCGACCGGATCACCGTCGTCCGCCACGGCAAGGTCGTCGGCGAGGCCGACCCCAAGGCCAGCAACGCCGAGCTCGCCTCGATGATGGTCGGCCGCCCGGTCGAGCTCGTCGTCCACAAGGACGCGCCGTCCATCGGCGCCGACGCGTTCGTCGTCAAGGACCTCCGCGTGGTCGACCCGGCCGGCGTCACGCAGGTGGACGACCTCAGCTTCACGATCCGCGCGGGCGAGGTCCTGGCCGTGGCCGGCGTGCAGGGCAACGGGCAGACCGAGCTCACCGAGGCCATCCTCGGCCTCCAGGACGACGTCACCGGCTCGATCACCCTCGACGGCGTCGAGCTGGTCGGGCGCTCGACGCGCAAGATCCTCGACGCGGGCGTCGGGTTCATCCCCGAGGACCGCCAGGTCGACGGCCTGGTCCCGAACTTCACGATCGCCGAGAACCTGATGCTCAACCGCAGCTTCAGGTCGCCGTTCGTGAAGAACGGCGCGCTGCGCATCGGCGCCCTGCGCGCCTTCGCCGACCAGAAGCTCAAGGAGTACGACGTCCGCGCCCGCGACATCGACTCCCTGGCCGGCAACCTCTCGGGCGGCAACCAGCAGAAGGTCGTCGTGGCCCGCGAGCTCTCGCGCGACCTGCGCCTGCTCGTGGCGGCCCAGCCCACCCGCGGCGTCGACGTCGGCTCGATCGAGTTCATCCACAAGCAGGTCGTCGCGACCCGCGACAGCGGCATCCCCGTGCTCGTGGTCTCCACCGAGCTCGACGAGGTCGTGGCCCTCGCCGACCGGATCATGGTGCTCTACCGCGGCCGCATCGTCGGGATCGTGCCGGCCGACACCCCCCGCGAGGTCCTCGGCCTGATGATGACCGGCGAACGCCCTGACGACCTGAAGGACGTGGTCGCGTGAGCGACAAGCCCCAGCCCGACGACAAGCCCGGCGACAAGCCCGGCGACAAGCCCGGCGACAAGCCCGCCGTCGAGCCGCCCGCCGAGCCCGAGCTCCTCGAGAGCGAGGTCGTCGTGGAGGACACCTCCGGCGAGGGCACCGACCGTTCCCGGTCGCTGCTGCGCGAGATCGTCTCGGGCAACGCCCTCGCGGGTGTGCTCGCGGTCTTCCTGGCCGTCCTCGTCGGCTCGATCATGATCGCGGCGACCGACGAGACCGTGCGCGAGACCGCCGGCTACGTCACGGCCCGGCCGTCCGACTTCCTCAACGCCGTGTGGGACGCCATCTCCGGCGCCTACAGCGCGATGTTCCGTGGCGCGGTCTTCAACAACCTCGTCGACGGGCCCGCCAAGCAGTGGCGCCCGCTGACGGAGACGCTGAAGTACGCCGGCCCGCTGATCCTCGGCGGTCTCGGCGTGGGCATCGCCTTCCGCGCCTCGCTGTTCAACATCGGTGGTCGCGGCCAGATGATCATCGGCGGCGGCGCGGCGGCCTGGGTGGGCTTCCGCTTCGACGGCCTCCCGATGATCGTGCACCTGCCCCTCGCGGTGATCGTCGGCATGGTCTTCGGTGCCCTGTGGGGCGGCCTGGCCGGCCTGCTGAAGGCACGCACCGGGGCCCACGAGGTGATCGTGACGATCATGCTCAACTACGTCGGCTACTACCTCGTCTTCTGGGCGCTGACCAAGGACTGGCTGCTCGCCACTCCCGGCTCGGTCAACCCGAAGTCGCCGCCGATGAGGGACTCCGCGATCCTGCCGAAGGTGCTGGGCGACCAGTTCAACCTGCACCTCGGCTTCGTGCTGGCCCTGGTCGCCGTGGCCGTGGTGTGGTGGATCCTCACCCGCTCCACGCTCGGCTACCGCATCCGTGCCGTCGGCGAGAACCCGCACGCCGCCCGCGCGTCCGGCATCAACGTCGGCTGGACCTACACCGTCGTGATGATGATCGCCGGCGCCCTGCTCGGTCTCGGAGGCGTCAACCAGGTCCTCGGCACCGTGACCAGCGGCGTCTCGACCGACATCGACGCCGGCATCGGCTTCGACGCCATCACCGTCGCGCTGCTGGGCCGGTCCCGGCCGCTCGGCATCCTGGCGGCCGGCATCCTGTTCGGCGCCTTCAAGGCCGGCGGCTTCACCATGCAGGCCTCGGAGAACATCTCCGTCGACCTGGTGCTGGTGGTCCAGTCGCTGATCGTCCTCTTCCTCGCCGCACCGCCTCTGGTGCGAGCGATCTTCCGGCTCCCCGCCCAGGAGGCCAAGTGAGCACCGTGACCGACCAGCCCACCCCCGACAGCGGCGGGCTCGCCCCGGACACCGTCGTCACCCCGACCAAGAACGCGGGTGCGCGCAAGCTGCCGATCATCCTCGGCGTCCTGGCACTCGGCCTGGCGGTCGTGCTCCTCCGTGCCGGCCACTCCGGCGACACCACGTTCCGCCTCGCGACCGACACCGACTTCGTCAGCCTGCCCGACATCGTCGTACCGTCCGGGCCGACCGCGTGGATCATGGTCGTCGTGTGCCTGGCGCTGACCGCCGAGGCCGTACGCCGGATGCTGGGCCACCTGCGCCAGCCGATGTGGATCCCGGTCGGCTTCGCGGTCGCGTGGATGGTCGGCTTCCTGAGCTGGGCGGCGGCCGACGGCCGCATCCTGATCGTCAGCCTCCTCGGTGGTGCGATCGCCCTGGCGATCCCCCTGGTCTTCGGAGCCCTCGGCGGCGTCCTCGGCGAGCGGGCCGGCGTGGTCAACATCGCGATCGACGGGCAGCTGCTCCTCGGCGCCTTCGCTGCAGCGATCACCGCCTCGCTCACCGGCTCGCCGTGGGCGGGCCTGGTGGCGGCTGCCGTGGCCGGTGCGCTGGTCGCGCTCGTCCTCGGCCTCTTCGCGATCACCTACTTCGTCGACCAGGTGATCGTCGGCGTGGTGCTCAACGTGCTGGTGGTCGGCCTGACGAACTTCATGTTCCGCCAGGTGCTCACGCCCAACGCCGACTCGCTCAACTCCCCCGACCGGTTCCCGCGCGTGCCGATCCCGGTGCTCGGCGACATCCCGCTGGTCGGCCCGATCTTCTTCCGCCAGACGGCCCTGGTCTACGTGCTCTACATCATCGTCGCGCTGGTCGCCTGGGCCCTCTACCGCACGCGGTGGGGCCTGCGGGTCCGCGCGGTCGGTGAGCACCCGAAGGCGGCCGACACGGTCGGCATCAAGGTCAACCGCACCCGCTACCGCACGATCCTGCTCGCGGGAGCGATAGCCGGCCTGGGTGGCGCGTACTTCAGCCTGGTGTCGGTGGCCGGCTTCAACCGCGAGATGACCGGCGGTGCCGGCTACATCGCGCTGGCTGCGGTCATCTTCGGCAAGTGGGACCCGATCCGCGCCACGCTCGCCGCGCTGCTCTTCGGCTTCGCGTCCAACCTGCAGGGCGTGCTCTCGGTCCTCGGCTCACCGGTGCCGAGCCAGTTCATGCTGATGCTGCCCTACGTCATCACGATCTTCGCGGTGGCCGGGCTGGTCGGGCGTTCCCGGCCCCCCGCCGCGGACGGCGTACCCTACAAACAGCAGTAGTCGCTCCGCGATCCTGCTGGGGCAGACCTAAGGTCGTCACGTGAGTGAGCTTCCCGTCCTCGATGCGACGGACCAACGCATCCTCGGCAGCCTGCTGGAGAAGCAGACGACCGTGCCCGCCACCTATCCCCTCTCCGCCAACGCGCTGGTGTCGGCGTGCAACCAGTCCAGCAGCCGCGACCCCGTCACGCACCTCGACCAGCAGGTCGTCGAGCGGACCGCGAAGTCCCTCAAGGATCGCGGGCTGCTGAGGATCGTGTGGTCCGACACCGGACGCCGGACGCTGAAGTACCACCAGATCCTCGACGAGCGCCTCGCGCTCGAGCCCGACGAGCGGGCGCTCCTCACGGTGCTGCTGCTCCGCGGCGCGCAGGCGCCGGGCGAGCTGCGCACCCGCACCCAACGCCTGCACGACTTCGCCGACCGAGGCCAGGTCGAGGAGTGCCTGCAGCGGATGGCGAGCCGCCCGCACCCGCTGGTGCGCGAGCTCGAGCGACGGCCGGGCCAGCAGGATCCGCGCTGGGTCCACCTCCTGGGCGGTGAGCCGGAGCAGGGCCCGGGAGAGCCCGGAGCGGCTGGGAGCGCTGAGCCGCACCGCGTCCGCGTCCGCGTCACCCAGGTCATCGCCGACCTCCACGTGCCCGACCTCCCTGCCTCCAGGAGCTTCTACAGCGACTACCTGGGGCTGACCGAGCAGGAGTTCAGCCTGGGCTGGGTGGCGCGCCACACCTCGCCGACGTCCCGGGCGACGCTCCAGGTGATGACCAGCGACGCCACCGCACCCGTGGACCCCGTCGTCTCGGTCATGGTCGACGACGTCGAGGCGGCCTACCGCCAGGCACAGGAGCGTGGGTACGAGATCGTGCACCCCCTCACCACCGAGGCGTGGGGCGTGACTCGCTTCTTCGTCCGCGCCCCCGACGGCAACGTGCTCAACGTCGTCCAGCAGCACACCGGCTGAGGGAGCCCCGGCACCGTCTCCACCCGTGGTGCGGACCCACCAACGCGCCTAGGGTCGTGTCCATGACCGACCTCACCGACGTGACCCCCGACGACCTGGTCCACCTGCTGCGCTGCGTCGAGCTCGCCCGCGAGGCGCTGGAGGCGGGAGACGAGCCGTTCGGCTCGGTGCTGGTCGGGCCCGACGGCGACGTCCTGCACGAGGACCGCAACCGCACCTCGGGCGGTGACCAGACCCTCCACCCCGAGCTCGAGCTCGCGCGGTGGGCGGCGGCCAACGTGGCACCGGGCCTGCGCCCGGGGTGCACCGTCTACACCTCGGGCGAGCACTGCCCGATGTGCTCGGCCGGCCACGCGTGGGTCGGGCTCGGCCGCATCGTCTTCGCCGCGTCCACCGAGCAGCTCACGTCGTGGCGCCAGCTCTGGGGCATGCCGGATGGTCCGGTCGCTCCCCTGCCCATCAACGTCGTCGCCCCGGAGCTGCCCGTCGCCGGCCCGGCCATCGAGCTCGCCGACGAGCTCCGCGAGCTGCACCTGCGAGCCTCGACCCGCTAGGCGCCGGCGACGGCTCCGCACCTCGCTGCCAGCACGCCGAAGGCCTCCCGCAGCTCCGGCGGGTCCACCACCTCGAGAGAGGCGTCGTACCTCAGGAGGCTGGCCGCGAGTGCCGGCCACGACCACGCGCCCTGGGTCACGCGGGTCCGGCCGTCGCCGGCGTCCTCGGCGACGCCCGAGGTGTACGGCGTCACGTCCCGCAGCGGCAGGTCGAGCAGGACCGTGCCGGTGCAGGGCCAGTCCGTGGTCGGGGTGGGACCGTCCTGGCCGCGGAACCGGCCGATGAGGAACGTCTCGACGTCCCCGCCCGGCAGCTCGCGAGGCGTGAAGCGCGGCCCCGTGGGCGTGCGCGGCGTGATCCGGTCCGCGCGGAACGTGCGCCAGTCGGCGCGGTCGAGGTCCCACGCGACGAGGTACCACCGGTCGCGCCAGGTCACGAGGTGGTGGGGCTCGACGCGCCTGGACGGCCTGTCCTCCTCCCCTTCCCCGTAGTCCATCCGCAGCTCCACCCGGCCGTGGACGGCCGCACCGAGCGCGTGCAGCACCTCGGGGGCGACGTCCGCGCTGCGGCCGGGCGGCAGCACGACCGTGACGGGCAGCGTCTCGAGACGGTGTCGCAGCCGGGACGGCATCACCTGGCGCAAGGTGGTCAGCGCGCGGAGGGCGGCCTCCCGCATCCCGTCGCCGACGCCGGCGCCACTGACCGCGGTCACCTCCAGCGAGAGGGCGAGCGCCAGCGCCTGGTCGTCGTCGAAGAGCAGCGGCGGCAGGTCGGAGCCGGCGTCGAGGCGGTAGCCGCCGTCGGGTCCCTTGAACGTCGCGATCCGGTAGCCGAGCTCGCGCAGCCGGTCGACGTCGCGCCGCACGGTCCGCGGGCTCACGTCGAGCCGCTCGGCCAGCACCGCGCCCGGCCAGTCGCGGCGCGCCTGCAGCAGCGAGAGCAGGGTGAGCAACCGGGAGGACGTGGTCGGCATTTCCCGAGGATGCCACAGGTAGAGGACCGGAACTGACCTCTACTGACGAGAGCCTTCCTCGACGGCCACCGGGGCCGTCCAGGAAACAGGAGTCCTCCGTGTTCAACGTCCTCACCGACATCAACTGGATCGCCTTCGCGATCTCCGCCGTCGCCTCGATCGTGCTGGCCGGCGTGTGGTTCGCGGTCCTCATCGTCAAGCCGTACGCCGTCGCCCTCGGCCGCGTGGGCGCCCCCGCGCCCGAGTCCGACCTGGTCCGCAACGTCGGCCCGGTCGTCTGCACGCTCCTGGTCACCCTCACCACCGCGGTCCTCGTCGAGGCCCTCGACCTGACCTCGGTCGGCGACGCGATCGTCCTCGGCCTGGTCGTCGGCATCGGCTACCTCGGCGCGATGACCTACCAGATCGCCCTCAACCCGAACTTCCCCCGACCGCTCCTCTACGGCGCGATCAATGCTCCCTACTTCGTGCTCACCACGCTCGTCACCGCAGTCGTGATGACCGCGATGCGCTGACGCTCTCGCGTCAGCCGCTCAGGCGTCGAGCGCGGTGACCGCGGCCTCGGCGAGGACCCGCGCGGCGATGCCGGTGGCGGCCTCGTCGACGCGGAGGTTGCCCTGGTGGAGGTCGTAGGTCGGGCCGCCGGGGGTGCGGGTGCCGAGGCGGGCCATCGCGCCGGGGACCGAGTCGAGGTACCAGCCGAAGTCCTCGCCGCCCAGGCTCTGGAGCGTCGAGACCTGGCCGCGGGGACCGAGGACGCGGTCGAGGGCGACGCCGAGGAGGCCCGTCGAGACCGGGTGGTTGACCACCGGCGGGACGCCCCGCTGGTAGTTGACCTCGGCGTTGACGCTGTAGGGCGCGACGATCGTGGCGATCAGCTGACGGATCAGGTGCTCGGCGTCGGCCCAGGCGACGGCGTCGAGCATCCGCACGGTGCCGGCGACCACGCCACTGTGCGGGATCACGTTGTGGGCCGAGCCGGCGCGGACCATGCCCCACACGACCGAGACCCCGGCACGCGGGTCGAGGCGGCGGCTCAGGATCGCGGGAAGCTCGGTGATCACCTTGCCGAGGGCGAAGGTGAGGTCCTCGGTCAGGTGCGGGCGCGAGGTGTGGCCGCCCTTGCCCGACAGCTTGATCGTCAGCGCGTCGGCCGCGCCGGTGAGCGGGCCCTCGCGCAGGCCGATGCGGCCGACGTCGAGGCTCGGGTCGCAGTGGAGGCCGAAGACGTGCGTGACGTCCTCGAGGGCCCCGGTCGAGATGAGGTGCAGCGCCCCGCCGGGCATCACCTCCTCGGCCGGCTGGAACATCAGCCGCACCCGCCCGGGCAGCAGCCCGCGCGCGGAGACCTCGGCGAGCGCGAGCCCGGCCCCGACCAGGCCGGCGGTGTGCACGTCGTGGCCGCAGGCGTGCGCCACTCCCGGGACCGTGCTCTTCCAGGGGTCGGAGGTCAGGTCGTCGACGGGGAGCGCGTCGAGGTCGGCACGCAGCGCGACCAGCGGGCCGTCGGTGCCGATCTCCGCCAGCACTCCCCCGCCCTCGGGGCGGGTGATCGTCCACCCGGTGCCCTCGAGCGCGGACTCGACCGCGTCGGAGGTGCGGGACTCGGTCCAGCTGAGCTCCGGGTGGGCGTGCAGGTCGCGACGGAGGGCGACGAGGTCGTCGGCGAACTTGTCGACGACCTCGGCGATGACGGCGGTGGCGGGAAGATCGGCTGGTGGCATGACCGACCCAGTCTAGGTGTCCCGGCCGTCGTAGGCGGCGAGGATCCGATCCGCGGCCAGGGGCGCCGGGAGCTCACCCGACAGCACGGCGCGGCGTACGTCGTCGCGCACCGCCGCGACGCCGGCCGACGACCGCAGCCGCTGGTCGAGCTCGTCACGCACCAGCGCCCAGGTGAAGTCCAGCTGCTGACCCGCCCGCTTGTGCGCCAGGCCGTCGCTGCCGAGGTGCTCGCGGTGGGCCCCCACACGCTCCCAGACGTCGTCGACGCCGACGCCGGTGAGGCCGGAGCAGGTCACCACCGGTGGGGCCCACTCGGCGTGGCCCCGGACCAGCCGCAGCGCCCCGGCGAGCTCGCGGGCGGCCACCCGGGCCTCGGACTCGTGCTCTCCGCCGTTGGCGGAGTCGGCCTTGTTGACCGCCACCACGTCGGCGATCTCGAGGATGCCCTTCTTGATGCCCTGGAGCTGGTCGCCGGTGCGGGCGATGGTGAGGAAGAGGAACGTGTCGACCATCCCGGCCACCGTGACCTCCGACTGCCCGACGCCGACCGTCTCGACCAGCACGACGTCGTACCCGGCCGCCTCGAGCACCAGCATCGCCTGCACCGTCGCGCGCGCGACGCCGCCGAGGGTGCCGGCCGACGGGGAGGGCCGGATGAAGGCGTTCGCGTCGACCGACAGCGTCGCCATCCTCGTCTTGTCGCCGAGGACGGAGCCGCCGGTGCGCACCGACGACGGGTCCACGGCGAGCACGCCGACCCGGTGGCCCCCCGCGGTCAGGCGGGTGCCGAGCGACTCGATGAAGGTGGACTTGCCGACCCCGGGCACGCCGGAGATGCCGACGCGCGTCGCCGCAGGACGATCGACCGTGGCCAGCGACGTCAGCAGCTCACGCGCCGCCACGCGGTGCTCGGCGCGCGAGGACTCCACGAGCGTGATGGCGCGCGAGACGTCGGCGCGCCGGCCGGAGCGGACGCCCTCGACCAGCGCCGCGACGTCGACCTCTCGGGAGGGCCGAGCCATCAGCTGCGCAGCCGCGCCAGCAGGTCGAGCGCGGACTCCGCGATCACGGTGCCCGGCAGGAAGACCGCCGCGGCGCCCATCTCCTTCAGCGTCGGCACGTCGTCGGGCGGGATCACGCCACCGATGACGACCATGATGTCCGGGCGCCCCTGGTCGGCCAGCGCCTGCTTGAGCGCGGGCAGCAGCGTGAGGTGGCCGGCCGCCAGCGAGGAGACCCCGACGATGTGCACGTCGGCGTCGATCGCCTGCTGGGCGACCTCCTCGGGCGTGGAGAACAGCGGGCCCACGTCGACGTCGAAGCCGAGGTCGGCGAAGGCGGTGACGACGACCTTCTGGCCACGGTCGTGGCCGTCCTGGCCCATCTTGGCGACGAGGATGCGCGGGCGGCGTCCCTCCTCGGCCTCGAACTCCTCGGTCGCGGCGAGCACGGCGGCGACGGCGGAGCCCTCGGCACCGTCCCCACCGGACTTGGCTGCCTCGTCGCGGTACACGCCGCTGATCGTACGGATCACCGCCTGGTGGCGGCCGTAGACCTTCTCCAGCGCGTCGGAGATCTCCCCGACCGTGGCCTTCGCGCGCGCCGCGTCGACGGCGAGCGCGAGGAGGTTGCCCTCGAGCGAGCCGCCGCCGACCGGACCGCGGTCGGCGCTGGTGGTCAGCGCCTCCAGCGCCCGGCGTACGGCGTCGTCGTCGCGCTCGGCGCGCAGCCGCTCGAGCTTGGCCACCTGCTGGGCGTAGACGTCGTCGTTGTCGACCTTCAGCACGTCGAGCCTGTCCTCGGCGGCGAGGCGGAACGTGTTGACGCCGATGACCTTCTGGGCGCCGGAGTCGATGCGCGCCTGGGTGCGGGCGGCGGCCTCCTCGATGCGCATCTTCGGGATGCCCTGCTCGATCGCGGCGGCCATGCCACCGGCCCGCTCGGCCTCCTGGATGTGCGCCCACGCGCGCTCGGCGAGGTCGTGGGTGAGCTTCTCGACGTAGTAGGAGCCGGCCCACGGGTCGATGACCTGCGTCGTGCCGGACTCCTGCTGGAGCAGCAGCTGGGTGTTGCGGGCGATGCGCGCGGAGAAGTCGGTGGGCAGGGCGATCGCCTCGTCGAGGGCGTTGGTGTGCAGCGACTGCGTGTGGCCCTGCGTGGAGGCCATCGCCTCGATGCAGGTGCGGCCGACGTTGTTGAAGACGTCCTGCGCGGTGAGCGACCAGCCCGAGGTCTGGCTGTGCGTGCGCAGCGAGCGCGACTTCGGGTTCTGCGGGTCGAAGTCGTCGACCAGCCGCGCCCACAGCGCCCGGGCCGCGCGCATCTTGGCGACCTCCATGAAGAAGTTCATCCCGATGGCCCAGAAGAACGACAGGCGCGGTGCGAACTGGTCGATCGTCATGCCGGTCTCGAGGCCCGCGCGGATGTACTCCACGCCGTCGGCCAGCGTGTAGGCCAGCTCGAGGTCGGCCGTCGCCCCGGCCTCCTGGATGTGGTAGCCGGAGATCGAGATGGAGTTGAAGCGCGGCATCTTCTGCGAGGTGAAGGCAAAGATGTCGCTGATGATCCGCATGCTCGGCGACGGCGGGTAGATGTAGGTGTTGCGGACCATGAACTCCTTGAGGATGTCGTTCTGGATGGTCCCCGCGAGCTGCTCCGGCTTCACCCCCTGCTCCTCGGCCGCCGCGATGTAGAGCGCGAGCACCGGCAGCACCGCGCCGTTCATCGTCATCGACACCGACATCTCGTCGAGCGGGATGCCGTCGAAGAGGGTGCGGGTGTCGTAGATCGAGTCGATCGCCACGCCGGCCATGCCGACGTCGCCGCGCACGCGCGGGTGGTCGGAGTCGTAGCCCCGGTGGGTCGCGAGGTCGAAGGCGACCGAGAGGCCCTTCTGCCCGGCGGCGAGGTTGCGGCGGTAGAACGCGTTGGACGCCTCGGCGGTGGAGAAGCCGGCGTACTGCCGGACCGTCCACGGCTGGGTGGTGTACATCGTCGGGTAGGGCCCGCGCAGGAACGGCGCGATGCCCGGCCAGGTGTCGAGCCCGTCGAGGCCCGCGAGGTGCTCGGGGCCGTAGACCGGGAGGATGTCGATCCCCTCGGGACTGCTCCACGGCTCGCCTGGCACCGCGGCGGCCTCGGCACGCGCGCCCGCGGCCAGCGGGACCTCGGCGAAGTTCTTCGGGATGCTCACGTCGAGAGCTCCTCTCGGATCCGGCCGAGGAAGCCGAGCGCATCGACCCCCATGGCGCACGAGTCGTCCACGTCGCTGACGGTCCGCTCCCCCGGCTTGCCCGCCAGGACGACGTACGACGCCCCTGCCGCCCGCAGCGCGGCGACCAGGTCGGCGCCCCACTCGGCGTAGGCCGCGTCGGTGCCGGCGAGGCAGACGACGGCCTGTCCGGCGTAGGCCGCCGTGACGTCGTCGACCGAACCGGTGGGACCGGCGGCCTCGACGGCGACGCCGCCGGCCGCGAACAGGTTGGTGGCGAAGGTGGCACGCGCGGTGTGCGCGGCGACCGTGCCCATCGTCGCGAGGAAGACCGGCTGCGAGGCGGGCTCGGCGCGCATGTCCTCGTAGGCCTGGCCGTAGTGCACGCCGGCGCGACCCCACGGGGCGCGCTCGGGCAGGGCCTCGCCGAGGTTCGGGTACTCCGAGATGCCGGTCAGCGGGCGGGAGCGGTCGGCGATCCCGGCGTCGCGGGCGGCGCGGACCTCGGCGACCCGTGCCTCGACGCCGGCGCTCGACTGCTCGCCGAAGCCCCCGTCGGACTCGATCCGCCCGAGCTCGGCCCAGCCGGCGATCGCGAGGTCGTCGGTGAGCTTCTCCACGGCGTAGGAGCCGCCGGCGGGGTCGGTGACCGCGGCGACGTGCGACTCCTCGATGAGGAGGGAGGAGGTGTTGCGCGCGATCCGGCGGCCGAAGGCGTCGGGCTCGCCGAGCCGCTCGTCGAAGGGGACGACGGTGACCGCGTCGGCACCGCCCACACCTGCCGCGAAGGCGGCGACCGTCGAGCGCAGCATGTTGACCCAGGGGTCGTAGGTGCTCATCATCGCGCGGCTCGTGACGACGTGCTGGCGCTGCGGCACGTCGGAGCCGCCGCTCGCCCCGAGCACCCGCGACCACAGCCGGCGCGCGGCGCGCAGCTTGGCGATCGTCGGGAACTGCTCGTCGGTGGCGGCGTAGCGGAACTCCACCAGCCCGGCCGCCTCGTCGACGGAGAGGCCGGCGTCGGTGAGCACGCGGAGGTAGTGGACGCCGACCGCCATGGTCCAGCCGAGCTCCTGGGCGTCGCTGGCCCCGCGGTCGTGCAGGGCCGTGCCGTCGACGACGGCACCGAGCACGCCGAGGGCCTGCGCGCGACGTACGGTCGCGACGAACGCAGCCTCCACCGTCGTGCCGTCGTCGTCCACGCGCTCGCCGAAGGCCAGAGCGGTCGCCGGGTCGGCGGACAGGTTGCTGAGCGGGTGCGGGTCGTCCGGGGTGTCCTCGAGCAGGCGGGCCAGGGCCTCGGAGGCCTCGGCGCCCGGTCGGTCGAGCGTGACCGGCGCGAGGTCGAGGAGCACGCCGCGCAGCGCGACGGCGAGGTCGGTGCCGTGGTCGAGGTCGAGGTGGAGCGAGGTCGCGCCGTTGTCGAGGTCGACGAGGGCCGCCTCGTTGACCGCGGCCGCGTCGCCGCCGACGAGCGAGGAGCGGACGTCCCACCCACCCGCGCGGGACGGACGGCCCGAGGTGGCGAGGCCGTCGAGGTCGGCGGGCTGCCCGATGGGCGCCACGTCGATGCCGTCGAGCGTCGTGCGGGTCAGTGCTGCCCAGACGTCGGAGTCCGGGGCGTCCTCACCGAGCCGGCGCGCCTTGCGCAGCACGGCGGCGGTCGCCGCCTCCCACGCCCTCACGTCGTAGGTGTCGCCGTCGCCCACCAGCCGGAGCGAGCCCTCCTCGGGCAGCAGCTCCTCGGGCTCGGCCAGTCCACCGTCGACAGGGCCGGCATCAGGGTCGGTCATGCCCGCACAATAGGACGGTCGTCACGTGGGCGACACCCTGTCGACTGTGGGATGGATCACCGCGTTCGGGCATCCCGAACACCCGTGAGCACTACGCTCCCGGCCATGTCGACTCAGGGAGCGGGTTGGTACGCCGATCCGCAGGACGGCCGTTGGCTGCGCTGGTGGGACGGATCGAGCTGGACCGAGCACCTCCACCCGCTCCCGCCGGCCACCGCGGCGCAGCACCCCGACCTGCCGCGTCGCTGGGGGCTGCTGTCGGTCCTCACCCAGCTCGCCCTCGCCGTCATGGTGCTCCTGTGCGCCTACGGCCTCTGGGTCGATCGGCAGGTGCTGGCCTTCGACGAGGAGCTGCGGCTTCGTCCGGACACCCTGACCGTGGCCGACGGCGAGCGCATCGACGCGCTGCTCACGTCGACCTTCGTCGTCAGCGCATGGATGCTGGTGACCGGCGTCCTCGTCATCAGCTGGCTCTACACCGCCCATCGCAGCAACCGCATGGACCGCTCGGTCGTGCGGCACGCCTCCGGCTGGGCGGTGGGCGGCTGGTTCGTGCCGGTGCTGAACTTCTGGCGGCCGTTCCAGATGGTCACCGACGTCCGCCGGGGCGCCACCGGCGACCCCCGCCCGGGCATCCCGTTCAGCCAGGGATGGTGGTGGGGCCTCTTCGCGGGGCAGTACGTCCTGAGCTGGGCCGGGCAGACGAGGGCCAGCCTCCGGGCCGGCCTGCGCGCGGACACCTCCACCGAGGCGCCGCCGCTCCTCGGCTTCTCCCAGGTCGCGGTCGACGTCGCGCAGTGGCACCAGTGGCAGTCGGTGGTCACGATCGCGGCCGGCTTGCTCGCCGTCGTCGTCGTGCGCAACGTCACCCGGCTCGTCATGACCGGTCAAACCGGACAATCCCAGTCCACGAACACGACAACGTCATTGACAGGCTGACCCCGGCCCCGACAGGGTTGCTCGAATCCTCCGGGTGAGCCCTCGCCCGTGTCCTGGGCAGGAGATCTCGTGAAGCGCATCCTGAAGGACGTCGACCCCATCGTGTTCTGGGGCTCGGCCTTGCTGATCGGCGTCTTCGTCGCCTGGGGCCTCTTCGCCCCGACCAGCCTCGGCAGCGTCATGACGAGCGCGCTCGGCTGGGTGATCGGCAACTTCGGCTGGGTGTTCGTGCTGATCGCCTTCGCCGTCCTCGTGCTCTGCATCTTCCTCGCGCTCCACCCGTGGGGCCGGCTGCGGCTCGGACCCGACGACTCGCGCCCGGAGTTCGGCACGTTCTCGTGGATCTCGATGATGTTCGCCGCCGGTCTCGGCGCCGGCCTCCTCTTCTACGGCATCACCGAGCCCGTCTCGCACTGGACGTCGCCGCCCCACGGCCTGGCCGACCCCGAGTCGGAGGCCGCGGCGCTGGTGGCCCTGCGCTACACCTACTTCCACTGGGGCTTCAACGGCTGGGCGATGTACGCCGTCATGGGCGGCGCGATGGCCTACTTCAGCTTCCGCAAGGGGCTGCCGATCCTGGTGAGCTCGACCTTCACCCCGGTCCTCGGTCCCGACGCCAACAACCGGCCCATCGGCCGCCTGATCGACGCCCTGGCGATCGTCGCCACGCTCTTCGGCACCGCCACTGCCCTGGGGCTCAACGGGCTCCAGCTCAACAGCGGGCTCAACTACCTGCTGGACGTGCCGAAGTCCAACGCCGTCGCGGTCGCGATCATCGTGGTGGTGACGCTGCTCTTCGTCATCTCCGCCACGTCGGGTGTCGAGAAGGGCATCAACTTCCTGGCCAACCTCGGCTCGTTCGCCACGATCGGCCTCTTCCTCTTCTTCCTGGTCGTCGGCGGCTCGACGGTGCTGGTGATCTCGCAGGGCATCGAGTCGATCGGCAACTACGTCATCCAGGTGCTGCCGATGTCGCTCCAGACCGGCGTCGGCGACGAGCAGTGGATGGCCGGCTGGACGCTCTTCTACTGGGCCTGGTGGGTCTCGTGGGCGCCCTTCGTCGGCATGTTCGTCGCCCGCATCTCGCGCGGTCGCACGATCCGCGAGTTCATCATCGGCGTGGTCGCCGCGCCCACCGGCTTCGGCTTCCTCTGGTTCGCCATCGTCGGCGGCACGGGCATCGAGCTCCAGCGCAGCGGCAAGGCCGACATCGTCGGCTCGCTGGCCACGCCCGAGCTCTCGCTCTTCACCGCACTCGACGTGCTCCCGATCCCCGCCATCAGCGCCGGCCTCTGCATCGTGCTGATCGCACTGTTCTTCATCAGCGGAGCCGACGCCGCGTCGGTCGTGATGGCCACCATGGCCTCGCGCGGATCGATCACGCCGTCGAAGTTCGTCACGATCGTGCTCGGCCTGCTGATGGGCGGCATCGCCTGCGCGATGCTGCTGGTCGGCGGCCTCACCGCCCTCCAACAGGCAGCGGTCCTCGGGTCGGTGCCGTTCACCTTCGTCCTCGTCGGCGTGGCCTGGTGCTGGGTCAAGGCGCTGCGGGAGGAGACCCGCGCGGCACCCGACGACGGCGGGCCGGAGGACGGCGTACGCCACCAGGGGAAGGCGCAGGAGAAGACGCGCGCGGGAGGCGCCTCGTGAGGGCCCGGGCCCTCGTCGCGGTCGTCGCCCTCGGCGCCGCGCTGCTCACGGCGTGCGGGGAGAACTCCGAGCGCGACGCCTCGCAGCAGCCGCAGGGTGCGCGGCTGCGGGTCACCATCGGCACCCAGGAGTTCCCCGAGGCCCTCGTGCTCGGCGAGCTCTGGCGCCAGGCGCTCGCGGTCAACGGCTACACCGTGAACCTCCGCAAGGCGGTCGGCCCCGCCGAGGACCTCGACCAGGCGCTGCGCGACGGCGAGGTCGACGGCTACGTCGCCTACACCGGCACCGTCTTGTCGATCGTCGCCGGCGAGGAGGTCTCCGGGCTCGACCCCGAGCAGACCTACGACGCGGTGCGCGACTACTACGAGGGCCAGGACATGGTCGTCAGCGAGCAGACGCCCTTCGAGAACAAGGACGCCATCGCGGTCGCCGACGCGTTCGCCGAGGAGAACCGCCTCACCTCGATCGCCGACCTCGCGGACCTCGACTCCTTCGTCCTCGGTGCCCGTCCCGAGTTCGAGGACCTCCAGCTCGGCCTGGCCGGTCTCCAGGAGGTCTACGGCCTCGACAACGCCCAGTTCGTGCCGGCCCAGCTCGGCGACCAGTACGCCATGCTCGACGACGGCGACGCCGACGCGGTCGACGCCTTCACCACCGATCCGCAGCTCAGCGGTGGCCGCTACACCCTGCTCGACGACCCCGAGCTGCTCTTCGGCTCGCAGAACGTCGTGATGGTCGTCGACCAGGGCAAGCTCGACTCGATCGACTCCGAGGCGTTCATGAACGTCATCGACACCGTGAACTCCGAGCTCAGCGAGGACGCGATGGTGGAGATGAACGCCGAGGTCACCGACGGCCGGAGCGAGGTCGACGTGGCCCGCTCGTTCCTTCGGCGGGTCGGCCTGATGACCCCGCTGCGCAGCTGACGCCCCACCAGCAGACCCCGCCAGTCGTCCGAGAGCAGGAGAGACCGATGCCCGACCGCCGCAACCCGTTCGAGGGCGTGACCGACTTCGTCAGCGAGCTGTCCCGCCTGCGCACGCTCGGCGTGCACGGCTCGCTGGAGACCGCCGAGGCCGCCGAGCGCACCCACGCCTCGGCCTGGGTGCCGAGCACCGACATCCTCGCCCGCGGTGACGACCTGCTCATCCGCATCGAGCTGGCCGGCGTCGACCCCGAGGACGTCGACCTCAGGTTCAGCCACGGCGTGCTCACCGTGTCGGGTGCGCGCCACGCCGAGGACGACGGCGAGGACGGCGCGACGTTCCTCGTCCGCGAGCGCTACTACGGCGAGTTCCGCCGCGCGATCACGCTCCCGGAGAACACCACGTCGGACGACATCGAGGCCGCCTTCGAGGACGGCCTGGTCACCGTCACCGTGACCGGGGCGGCCGCCGAGAGCGAGAGCAGCCGCATCGAGGTCGCCCACCGGGGCCGCAAGACCCGCGCGCGCCGGAAGCCGACCAGCTAGGGCACTCAGACCTCGGTGCGGCCGTCGTTGTCCTTGTTGCGGAGGCCGATCTTGTTGCCGAGCCACACCAGCGGGTCGTACTTCCGGTCCACCACGCGCTCCTTCATCGGGATGATCGCGTTGTCGGTGATGTGGATCCCCTCGGGGCACACCTCCGTGCAGCACTTGGTGATGTTGCACATCCCCAGGCCCGCTGCCCCCTGGGCGAGCTGGCGGCGGTCGTGGGTGTCGAGCGGGTGCATGTCGAGCTCGGCGTAGCGGATGAAGAAGCGCGGGCCGGCGAAGTGCTGCTTGTTGTCCTCGTGGTCGCGCACCACGTGGCACACGTCCTGGCAGAGGAAGCACTCGATGCACTTGCGGAACTCCTGGCCGCGCTCGACGTCGACCTGCATCATCCGGCGCTTGCCGTCGGCGTCACGCGGCCCCAGCTCGGCGTAGGGCAGCTCCTTGGCCTTCTCGTAGTTGAAGGACACGTCGGTGACGAGGTCGCGGATCACCGGGAAGGTGCGCATCGGGGTGACCGTGATGGTCTCGGCCTGGTCGAAGTCGGAGAGCCGCGTCATGCACATCAGCCGCGGCCGGCCGTTGATCTCCGCGCTGCACGAGCCGCACTTGCCGGCCTTGCAGTTCCAGCGGATCGCGAGGTCGCCGGTCTGCGTGGCCTGGAGCCGGTGCAGCGCGTCGAGCACCACCTCGCCGTCGGACACCTCGACGGTGTAGTCCGTCAGCTCGCCGCCGTCGGTGTCCCCGCGCCAGACGCGCAGCTTGAGGTCGTAGGCCATCAGGACTCCTTCTTGGGCTCGTCGAAGTACTTCTTGAGCTCGTCGGGCATCTCGGGCAGGGGTTTCTCGGCGAGCACGACGCCGGTGCCGGCCTCGTCGAGGCTGACCACGAGGTTCTTGTGGCCCCAGACCTCGTGGTCGGTCGCCGGGAAGTCGTCGCGGGTGTGGCCGCCGCGCGACTCCTCGCGGGCCAGCGCCGCCTTCGCAATCGACTCCGAGACGACCAGCATGTTGCGCAGGTCGATCGCGAGGTGCCAGCCGGGGTTGTACTGCCGGTGCCCCTCGACGGTCATCGCCTTCGCCCGCTCCTTGAGGGCCTCGATCTCGGTGAGCGACTGCTCGAGCTCGCTGGCCGTCCGGATGATGCCGACGAGGTCGTTCATCGACTGCTGGAGGTCGGCCTGGATCGAGTACGGGTTCTCCCCACCCTCGATCTCGAAGGGTGCGACCGCGCTCGTCGAGGCGGCCTTCACGTCGGCGTCGGCGACCGTCGGGCGGGTGCCGCCCAGCCCGGTGGCGTACGACGTCGCGGCCTCGCCGGCCAGCTTGCCGAAGACCAGCAGGTCACCGAGCGAGTTGCCGCCGAGCCGGTTCGAGCCGTGCATCCCGCCGGAGCACTCGCCGACGGCGTAGAGCCCGGCCACGGCGCTCTCCTGGGTGTCGGGGTCGACCTCGACGCCGCCCATGACGTAGTGGCAGGTCGGGCCGATCTCCATCGGCTCGGCGGTGATGTCGACGTCGGCGAGCTCCTTGAACTGGTGGTACATCGACGGGAGCCGCTTGCGGATGAACTCCGGGCTGCGCCGCGAGGCGATGTCGAGGTAGATGCCGCCGTGCGGGGTGCCCCGGCCGGCCTTGATCTCGGAGTTGATCGCGCGGGCGACCTCGTCGCGCGGCAGCAGCTCCGGCGGGCGCCGGTTGTTCTTCTTGTCGTCGTACCAGGCGTCCGCCTCCTCGACCGTGTCCGCGGTCTCGGCCCGGAAGAACTCGGGGATGTAGTCGAACATGAAGCGCGTGCCCTCGGAGTTCTTCAGGACGCCGCCGTCGCCACGCACCGACTCGGTGACGAGGAGCCCCTTCACCGACGGCGGCCAGACCATCCCGGTCGGGTGGAACTGCACGAACTCCATGTTGATCAGGCTGGCGCCGGCGCGCAGGGCGAGCGCGTGGCCGTCGCCGGTGTACTCCCACGAGTTCGAGGTGACCTTGAACGACTTGCCGATGCCGCCGGTCGCGAGGATCACCGCCGGCGCCTCGAAGAGCACGAAGCGGCCGGTCTCGCGCCAGTAGCCGAAGGCTCCGGAGATCGCGCCGTCGTGCTTGAAGAGGTCGGTGATCGTCAGCTCCATGAAGACGTCGATGCCGAGCTGCACGGTGCGCTGCTGGAGCGTGCGGATCATCTCGAGGCCGGTGCGGTCGCCGACGTGCGCGAGCCGGGCGTACTTGTGGCCGCCGAAGTCGCGCTGGGAGATCAGCCCGTCGTCGGTGCGGTCGAAGAGGGCGCCCCAGTCCTCGAGCTCCATCACCCGCTCGGGCGCCTGCTGCGCGTGCAGCTGCGCCATCCGCCAGTGGTTGAGCATCTTCCCGCCGCGCATCGTGTCGCGGAAGTGGACCTCCCAGTTGTCCTCGGGCCACCGGTTGCCCATCGCCGCCGCGATGCCGCCCTCGGCCATGACCGTGTGCGCCTTGCCGAGCAGCGACTTGCAGACCACCGCGACCCGGGCGCCCGCGTCGTGCGCGGCGATGGCCGCGCGCAGGCCCGCTCCCCCGGCGCCGATCACCACGACGTCGTACGCGTGCCGCTCCATGCCGGCCTGCGCGTCGGGCGACATCTGGTTGCCGGTCATCGGATGCCGGTCGCTCATCAGAAGAACCTCACGTCCTGGATCGTGCCGGTGGCGAGCAGGAAGACGTAGAGGTCGACGAGGGCGACCGAGAACAGGGAGTACCAGGCCCACCTCCCGTGGCTCTCGTTGAGCCGCGAGACCCACGTCCACAGCCTGTAGCGCACCGGGTGCTTGCTGAAGTGGCGCAGCCGCCCGCCGACGATGTGGCGGCACGAGTGGCACGAGAGCGTGTAGAGCCAGATGAGGACGACGTTGGCAATCATCAGCAGCGTGCCCAGGCCCATGTGGACGCCGCTGGTCTCGCCGTCGCCGACGGCGTACTGCCCCGGCATCGGGCGGAACGCGAGGAGCACGTCGTAGGTGAGCACCAGGCCGACGACCACGGCGGCGTACCAGAACCAGCGGTGCACGTTCTGCAGGACCAGCGGGAAGCGGGTCTCGCCGGAGTACGCCTGGTGGGGCTCGGCGACGCCGCACGCGGGAGGGCTCAGCCAGAAGGCCCGGTAGTAGGACTTGCGGTAGTAGTAGCAGGTCATCCGGAAGCCCAGTGGGAAGACCAGGATGATCAGCGCCGCCGACAGCGGCCACCACCCGAAGGGCTGGCCGAAGTCCGACGCACCCTCGACGCAGTCGCCGAGGCAGGGCGAGTAGAACGGCGAGAGGTAGGGCGAGGCGTAGTAGTCGCGACCCATGAAGGCGCGCACCGTCGCGTAGACCACGAACGACGAGAAGACGACGAAGGTCGTGAGCGGTTGCAGCCACCACCGGTCCTGGCGCAACGTCCGCGCGTCGATGTGCGCGCGGGTCGGACTGGTCACGCCGTGGTCGGTCGAAGCCATGCTTCCTCCGTGGGCCGGTCTGGGTTCCGGTCGACGCCTCGACTATGACGCGCATCACACGGGAGTGGAAGGGGGATACGTCACACCGCCTCGGCGAGTCGCGCGACGAGGTGTCGCGATACCGTGCCCTTTGTGGCAACCCAAACCAATCCCCCGACCCTGGTGAAGGGCGCGAGGGCCTCGCGCACCACCATCGCCCTGAAGATGGCCATGGCCGTCAGCGGGTTCATCTTCCTCGGCTTCGTGCTCGCGCACATGTACGGCAACCTCAAGGCGTTCGGCGGCCACGACGCCTTCAACGAGTACGCCGAGCACCTCCGCGAGATCGGTGAGCCGATGCTCCCGCACTCGGGCCTGCTGTGGATCCTGCGCGTCGGGCTGATCCTCTCGCTGGTCGTGCACGTCTACGCCGCCGTCGCGCTGTGGCGGCGGGCCGCCCACGCACGCACGACGAAGTACGTGATGAAGAAGGAGACCGGCGCGACCCGCGCCAGCCTGCTGATGCGCTGGGGCGGGTTGACGATCTTCCTCTTCCTCGTCTGGCACCTGCTCAACTTCACGATCGGCAAGGTCAACGTGCAGGGCGGGGCGACCAACGACCCCTACAACCTGCTGGTCGACACCTTCGACGTGTGGTGGCTGACGCTCATCTACATCGTTGCCATGCTCGCGCTCGGCGCCCACCTGCACCACGGCATCTGGAGCGCCGCCCAGACGCTGGGCTGGACGGGCACCGCGGCCAAGCGCCAGCGCGCCAAGGTCTTCGGCTTCGTCGTCGCGCTGATCGTCTCGGTCGGCTTCTCCCTCGTCCCGCTCGGTGTCCTCGCCGGCATCATCACCAAGTAAGGGGTCACCTCTCGTGAGCCACGACATGGACATGCCCGACACCGTCACCGCGACGGACGCCTCCCCCAGCGGGATGCTCGACGGTGACTACGACGACGCGGCGGGCTACTACACGCCCGGCACCCCGCTCGTCGACACCAAGTCGCCCGCCGGCCCGGTCGCCGACCGCTGGCAGACCCGCAAGTTCGAGGCGCGGCTGGTCAACCCGGCCAACCGCCGCAAGCTCGACATCATCATCGTCGGCACCGGCCTGGCCGGCGCCTCCGCGGCCGCCACCCTCGGCGAGGCCGGCTACAACGTGAAGTCCTTCTGCTACCAGGACTCCCCGCGCCGCGCCCACTCGATCGCGGCCCAGGGCGGCATCAACGCGGCGAAGAACTACAAGGAGGACGGTGACTCGGTCCACCGCCTCTTCTACGACACGGTCAAGGGCGGCGACTACCGCTCGCGCGAGTCCAACGTCTACCGCCTGGCCGAGGTCAGCACGAACATCATCGACCAGTGCGTCGCCCAGGGCGTCCCGTTCGCCCGTGAGTACGGCGGCCTGCTCGACAACCGCTCGTTCGGTGGCGTGCAGGTCTCGCGCACCTTCTACGCGCGCGGCCAGACGGGCCAGCAGCTGCTGATCGGCGCGTACCAGGCCCTCGAGCGCCAGGTCGCCGCGGGCACGGTGTCGATGTACGCCCGCCACGAGATGCTCGAGCTCATCACGATCGAGGGCAAGGCGCGCGGCATCATCGCCCGCGACATGGTCACCGGTGAGATCCAGACCCACCTCGCCGACGTCGTCGTGCTCGCCTCCGGCGGCTACGGCAACGTGTTCTACCTCTCGACCAACGCGATGGGCTGCAACGTCACCGCCGCGTGGCGCGCGCACCGCAAGGGCGCCTACATGGCCAACCCCTGCTTCACGCAGATCCACCCCACGTGCATCCCGGTCTCCGGCGAGCACCAGTCGAAGCTGACCCTGATGTCGGAGTCGCTGCGCAACGACGGCCGGATCTGGGTCCCGAAGAACCAGGCCGACTGCGAGAAGGACCCCCGCGACATCCCGGAGGAGGACCGCGACTACTTCCTGGAGCGGATCTACCCCTCCTTCGGCAACCTGGTCCCGCGCGACATCGCCTCGCGTGCGGCGAAGTACATGTGCGACGAGGGCCGCGGTGTCGGGCCCAAGGTCGACGGCGTACGTCGCGGGGTCTACCTCGACTTCGCCGCCGCCATCGAGCGCCTCGGCCGCGACGGTGTGGAGGAGAAGTACGACAACCTCCTCGACATGTACGAGCGCATCACGGGCGAGAACCCCTACGAGGTGCCGATGCGCATCTACCCCGCCGTCCACTACGTCATGGGCGGCCTGTGGGTCGACTACGACCTCCAGTCGACGATCCCGGGCCTGTTCGTGACCGGTGAGGCCAACTTCTCCGACCACGGCGCCAACCGCCTCGGCGCCTCGGCGCTGATGCAGGGCCTGGCCGACGGCTACTTCGTCCTCCCCCACACCATCCGCGACTACCTCGCGGACGGCCCGTTCGAGCCCATCGCCGACGACCACCCGGCCGTCGTCGAGGCGCGCGAGTCGGTCAAGGGCCGCATCGACCACTTCCTGTCCGTCAACGGCACCCGCAGCGTCGACTCGTACCACCGCGAGCTCGGCAACATCATGTGGGAGTACTGCGGCATGGAGCGGACCGAGGACGGCCTGAAGAAGGCGATCGACCTGATCCGCACCCTGAAGGACGACTTCTACCGCAACGTGAAGGTGCTCGGCAGCGCCGAGACGCTCAACCAGTCGCTCGAGAAGGCCGGCCGCGTGGCCGACTTCTTCGAGCTCGGCGAGCTCATGTGCATCGACGCGCTCAACCGGCGCGAGTCGTGCGGCGGCCACTTCCGTGGCGAGTCGCAGACCGAGGACGGCGAGGCGCTGCGCCACGACGACGAGTTCGCGTACGTCGCGGCGTGGGAGTGGGCCGGCGACGACGAGTCCAACCAGATGAACGCGCCCGTCCTGCACAAGGAAGAGCTGGAGTACACGGCCATCGAGATGAAGCAGCGGAGCTACAAGTGAGCATGAACCTGACCCTCAAGATCTGGCGCCAGCCGGACGCCGCCTCCGCCGGGGCGATGCACACCTACCAGCTCGCCGACGTGTCCCCCGACATGTCCTTCCTGGAGATGCTCGACGTGCTCAACGAGCAGCTCAACGAGAAGGGCGAGGAGCCGATCGCGTTCGACTCCGACTGTCGCGAGGGCATCTGCGGCATGTGCGGCCTGATGATCAACGGCGAGGCGCACGGGCCGGAGGTCACCACGACCTGCCAGCTCCACATGCGCTCGTTCAGCGACGGCGAGACCATCACGATCGAGCCCTGGCGCTCCGACGCCTTTCCGGTCATCAAGGACCTCGTGGTCGACCGCAGCGCCTTCGACCGCATCATCCAGCAGGGCGGCTTCATCTCCGTCAACACCGGCTCGGCGCCCGAGGCCCACTCGGTCCCCGTCCCGCGTGACGACGCGATGCGCGCCTTCAACGTCGCCACCTGCATCGGCTGCGGCGCCTGCGTGGCAGCCTGCCCCAACGGCTCGGCCTCGCTCTTCATGGGTGCCAAGATCACCCACCTCGGCGAGCTCCCCCAGGGCCAGCCCGAGCGCGACAGCCGCGTGGTCAACATGGTCGCCCAGCACGACCACGAGGGCTTCGGTGGCTGCACCAACATCGGCGAGTGCGCCGCCGCCTGCCCCAAGGAGATCCCGCTCGACGTGATCTCCCAGCTCAACAAGGACCTCCGCACCGCCATCCGCCACGGGCACTGAGGTCCGCGCCAGCCTGACGAGGGCCCGGGGACTCCCCGGGCCCTCGCGGCATTTCAGCCTCGGCCTGTCTCGCGCGGGGGCGGTGAGTGAGCCACATTCGGAGCCCGCAAAATGTGGGCCACGCACCGCTCACGGGCGCGTCAGCACTGAACGCGCCCGTGGGCGGTGAGTGAGCCACATTCCGTGCCCGCAAAATGTGGGCCACGCACCGCTCATCGCGTGTCCGCACTGAACGCGCCCGTGGGCGGTGAGTGAGCCACATTCGAAGGGCCGCGAACGTGGCTCACGCACCGCTCGTCAGGCCGCGCGAGCCTCTCGCGCCAGATCCTCGAGCCGCCTGAACAGCAACAGCCACGCGCCGTCGAAGTCGGGCTCCGGCCCGTCGTACCCCTGCCTGCGCAGGGCACCGTGGATCCGCCGGACGACGGCCTTCGGTGAGCGCATCAGTTCCCTGGTCACCTGCTCGTACGCCTTGTCGTCGCGGCGGTAGGCGGCAAACCGGTCGATGTCGGCGAGGTACTGACCGCGGTCGTCAGCGTGCTGCCCGCCTTCGTACTCGACCACGAGGTCGTGGTCCTCGAAGTGCAGGTCGGGAGTGAGCTCGGTGCCGTCGCGCAGCGCGATCTTCTCGTTCACCTCAGGGATCACCAGGCCCGAGAAGACGACGTACGCCAGCAGCTCTGCCTCGGGGATCGAGCGCGGCCGGTCGTCGAGGAAGGGCAGGACGTACGACGTCTCAGGCACCCCGCGGCGCCACCTCTCCTCCGTGAGGATCTGGTCGAGGAGCACTCCGTCGAGGTGCTCCTGGTGCAGGAGGAAGCAGCCGACCCTGATCGCGTCGACGAGCCGGACGTCCGCGCAGTAGGCGACGAAGGCCGCTTCGACCGAGGCTCCGACATCATCGGACGGCGGCATCTTCACCGTGCGGTGGAGGAAGACGCCGTCGAGGACCAGATGGAGATCGCCCTCGACGACGAAGTGCAGCGGGAACGGCGAGCCGACGTCGATCCCCAGCTGGCGCAGCCGGGTCGCCCCCGTCGTACGCGCGGAGGCCGGGAGGGCGAGCCGCGCTGCCTCGACGTGGTCGTCCCACGTCATCTCGTGGTCGCGGTGGACGTAGACCGCCTCGTGGAGACGCCTGAACTGCACGCCCTCGAACACGCGTGCGGTGACTCCGGCCGCCAGCGCGGACTGGCGGCTGAACGGGCCGTGCCTGAAGGCTTCGGGAACAGAACGCATGCCCGTATCGCGCCACGACCTGGGTGCGTGCCGCGCTCACTGGGCGCCGTACCTGTGGAGGAGACGGGCGGCAGCCTGCCTGTGGACACTTGCTGGCTCGCTCTGTGGGCGGTGAGTGACCCACATGTCGGCCATCGAGATCGTGGCTCACTCACCGCCCACCAGCGCGTCGAGGGAGGACACGCGAGGCAGGGGTGCATGAGCCACATTCCAACCATCTGGAATGTGGCTCACTCACCGCCCACCAGCGCGTCGAGGGAGGACACGCGAGGCAGGGGTGCATGAGCCACATTCCGACCATCTGGAATGTGGCTCACTCACCGCCCACCAGCGCGTCGAGGGAGGACACGCGAGGCAGGGGTGCATGAGCCACATTCAGACCATCTGGAATGTGGCTCACTCACCGCCCACCAAACGCGAGCGGAGGAGGCTCAGCGTCGGCGGCGGAGGAGGGCGACGAGCCCGAGCATCGAGGCGGCGCCGGCGGCGAAGGCGGCCTTGGGCGAGGCAGGAGAGGCCGACGGTGAGAGGGCGGTGGAGGGTACGACGGCCGCTGCCGCCGCGAGGTCGATCTGGGGGCCCTCGACCGCCTGGTCGACGACCCGGCGGGCCTCGACGACGGCGCGGGCCTCGGGCGAGGTGTAGGCGAAGGCCGCGGAGTAGACCACGACGCGGGAGAAGTAGTTGATCCAGACCAGCAGGATCAGGGCGATGCCGAAGGCCTGGAACGCCTCGGAGTTCGACGTCGAGCGCAGGAGGAAGGTCGAGGCCTGCTTGAGCAGCTCGAAGACGACCGCCCCGAGCAGCGCCCCCGACCACAGCGAGCGGGACGGGATATCCGGGGCGACCAAGAGCCGGAAGAACGCGAAGAACAGCAGGGTGTTGGCCGCCAGGCCGAGCGCGATGGCGAGGACGGTGAGGAAGACGCCCGCGACCGGCCCGAGCCGCAGGGCGTCGAGGATCGGCGACAGGAGCGCGGTCGCCACGCCGGAGACCGCGACGCTGAGGACGAGCACCGACCCCAGGGTCAGCAGCGCGAGGATGTCGCGCAGCTTGCCCATCACGAAGTTGGGCTGCTCGCGCTCCGGCTCCTCGAAGGCCGACGTCAGCGCCTGCCGCATCCCCGACAGCCAGCCGAGGCCGGAGTAGAGCGTCAGCAGGATGCCGACGCTGAAGATGCCCGGCGCGGCGGACTGGAGGGAGTCCAGGCTGACGCCGTTGTCGCCACCGATGATCCCCGGCAGCACGGAGTTCGCCGCGTCGAGCAGCGTGTCCTGGGCGTCGGCGTAGACCTTGGTGATCTGGCCGAAGACGGCGAACGCCAGCGCCAGGATCGGGAAGAAGGAGAGGAACGCGAAGTAGGTCACCGCGGCGGCGAGGGCGTTGCCGTTGACGCTGCCGTAGTGCTCGACCATCCGCACGAGGTGGTCGACGAACGGCCGGCGCTCGCGCACGTCCGCGACACGGGCCTTGATCCCGTCGATGAAGGCCATCAGCCGAGGGCGTACTCGTCGGTGGGCTGCCAGCCGGCGTCGGCGTCGTGGACGTAGAGCTTGAACGCGTCGACGGCGAAGCGGCACTCGAAGTCCGCCAGCTCGTCGAAGGCGCGGTCGAGGGTGGAGTCGTCGAGGTGGTGCGCCACCGTCACGTGCGGGTGGTAGGGGAAGTCGAGGTCGACCGCGAGCGGCCCCTGTCGTACGGCGTCCGCGAGCAGCTCGCACGCGGAGATGCCCTCGGCCAGGGTGACGAAGACGACCGGCGAGATCGGCCGGAAGGTGCCGGTGCCGCGCAGGTGGATGTCGAACGGCTCGACGCTCGACGCCGCGTCGGCGAGGTGGGTCGTCACCGCCTCCAGCGAGGAGTCGGGGACCTCGGCCGGCGGGATGAGCGTGATGTGCGTCGGGATCTGCGTCGCGGTGGTGTCACCGACGGACGTCCGGTAGTCCTGCAGCTCGCTCGCCCAGGGCTCGGGGATCGCGATCGCTACTCCGATGGTGGGCACACCTCGACCCTACAGAACCCGATCGCTGCACCTGACCACCCCGTGAAAGGATCGTCGCCGTGAGTGACACCTTCCGCGCCGCCCAGGCCCGCAGCGACGCCATCGAGGAACAGATGGCGAAGGACCCGGCCTCGCTGCGCATGCTGACCGGGGACCGTCCCACGGGTGCGTTGCACATCGGCCACTACTTCGGCTCGATCCGCAACCGCATCCGCCTGCAGGACAGCGGCGCGGAGATCTGGCAGCTCATCGCGGACTACCAGGTGATCACCGACCGCGAGGTCGCCGGCGACATCGCGGGCAACGTGCGCAACCTCCTCGTCGACAACATCGCCGCCGGGCTCGACCCGGAGAAGGCGACGATCTTCACGCACTCCTCGGTGCCCGCCCTCAACCAGCTGATGCTCCCGTTCCTCAGCCTGGTCAGCGTCGCCGAGCTCCAGCGCAACCCCACCGTGAAGGACGAGGCGAAGTCGGCCGGCATCACCTCGATCGGCGGGCTGCTGCTCACCTACCCCGTCCACCAGGCCGCCGACATCCTCTTCTGCAAGGCCAACGTCGTGCCGGTCGGCCGCGACCAGCTCCCCCACCTCGAGCAGACCCGGGTCGTCGCGCGTCGCTTCAACGACCGCTACGCCCCCGTCTTCCCGGAGCCCGGCGCGCTGCTGTCCGAGGCGCCGCTGATCCTCGGCACCGACGGCACCAAGATGAGCAAGTCGAAGGGCAACGTCGTCGAGCTGCGGATGACCGCCGACGAGACCGCGAAGAAGCTCAAGGGCGCCAAGACCGACAGTGACCGGGTCATCACCTACGACCCCGACAACCGGCCCGAGGTCGCCAACCTGCTGACCCTCATCGGCCTCTGCGAGGGCGTCGACCCGGCCGCGGTGGCCGAGGAGATCGGCGACGGCGGCGGCGGCGCGCTCAAGGGCCGCCTGACCGACGCGATCAACACCGAGCTCGCTCCGCTCCGGGAGAAGCGGGCCGAGCTGCTCGCCGATCCGGGCTACCTCGACGACGTGCTGCGGCGCGGCAACGCGCGTGCCAACGAGGTCGCCGACGCGACCCTCGACGAGGTGCGGGCGGCGATGGGGATGGTTTACGCCTGAGCCCGTGCTGTGACGCACGTCACATGTCGCAGTGACGCTACTCACGAGTAGGTTCCCTCCAACGGTCGGTCGGGTCCGGCCCGAGGGAGGGAACCCACCATGGTGCGTCGCGCCGTCACGTCACTCGTCACCCTGCTCACCGCCATGCTCGCCACGCTCGCCGCGAGCACGAGTCCGGCCGGCGCCGTCGTGCCGGAGCCGCCCCGTCCCGCGTTCTACGAGGCGCCCGCCACGCTGCCCGCCGCCAACGGTGCGGTGATCCGCAGCGAGAAGATGAGCTTCCTGCTCGACCCGCTCGACGCGACCAGCCTGGTCCGCGACGCCAACCGCGTCCTCTACCGGACGACCAACCGCACCGGGAAGGCCATCGCCGTCTCCGGCACGGTGCTCGTGCCGAGGAGCCCGTGGATCGGTGTCGGTTCGCGGCCCGTCATCGGCTACGCGCCCGGCACCCAGGGCATGGCCGACCGCTGCGCGCCGTCGCGCCAGTTCTCCGAGGGCATCGAGTACGAAGGCATCGGCATCGAGGGGCTCCTGCTCCGGGGGTACGCCGTCGCCATGCCCGACTACGAGGGCCTCGGCACCGCAGGAGTCCACACCTACATGGACCGCGTCTCGCAGGGCCGCGCGACGCTCGACGTCGTCCGCGCCGCCCAGCGCCTGCCCGGCACCGGCCTCACGACGAACAGCCCGGTCGGCATCATGGGCTACTCCCAGGGCGGCGGTGCCGCGGCGGCCGCGGCCGAGCTGGCGTCGTCGTACGCCCCCGACCTCAAGGTGAGGGGCGCCGTCGTCGGCGCCGTCCCGGCCGACCTGCAGAAGGTCGCCAGCACCCTTGACGGCGGCCTCTACTCCGCGTTCGCGTTCTTCGCGCTGCGCGGCCTGGCGGCGAGCTACGACCTCGACCTGTCGCCCTACCTCAACGCCAGGGGCCGCGCCACGAGCGACCAGGTCGAGCAGGACTGCGTCTTCGACCTCCTCGACCACGCATTCGTGAAGTCCTCGACGCTGAGCGCCGACGGCCAGCCGATGTCGGCGCTGATGGCGCAGGAGCCGTTCCGGTCGATCGTCGAGCAGCAGCGGATCGGCACCATCAAGCCGGCCTTCCCCGTGCTCGTCACCCACTCGACCCTCGACGACGTCATCCCGTTCTCCGTCGGCAAGCAGATGGCGAGGTCGTGGTGCGGCAAGGGCGGCAACATCTACTTCTCGCCCAACGTCGCCCCGCTGCACGTCGGCGGCATCGTGCCGCAGACGGCCGAGGCACTCCCCTGGTTCGAGGCGCGCTTCGCCGGCATCCCGCAGATCAGCAACTGCTGGCTGCTCTAGCCCTGATCACTGGGCACCGGGTCGTCCACCTCGACCCGCAGCGTGCTCCCCGGCGGCAGGGTGACCGACACCCTGCCGTCGGACGCGACGGCCACGTCGAAGGACTGCCCGCCGAGCCGTAGCCCCCGCAGCGTCCACGCGCCGAGCCGCCCCGTCGTCCGCGCCGGGTGCCGCAGGACGAGCGACCGCGCGTCGGGCCGGACGCCGGTCAGCGCGACCAGGCAGGCGATCGGGCCGGCGGCCGACCAGGCCTGCGGCCGGCACGCGGCCGGGTACGCCGACGGGCTGTCCACGTCGGACGCGGAGTCACCGCCGTAGAGCTCGGGCAGGCGGTCGTCGAAGGTCTCGGCGGCGCGGACAAGCCCCGCGGCGAGCCCCGCGGCGTCGTCGTACCTCCCGACGGAGGCGAGCCCGCGGACGGCGATCGCGGTGTCGTGCGGCCAGACCGATCCGCCGTGGTAGCTGAGCCGCGAGAACCGCGGCGAGGCCGCCGACAGGGTGCGGAGCCCGAAGCCCGAGTCGAGCCGCTCGTCGCCGAGCAGCCCCGCGACGCGACGGGCGCCGTCGGGGTCCAGGATCCCGGTGTCGAGCAGGTGCCCGAGGTTCGAGGCGACCGAGTCGACGCGCACGCCGTGCCGGTCGAGCGCGACGGCGACGTGGCCGCCGTCGGCGTCGTCGACCCAGAAGTCGCGCGCGAAGCGGGAGCGCAGGTCCGCGGCCCACTCCTCGAGGCCGGGCACGGGCTCCTCGCCCAGCTCGGCGAGGAGCGCGCCACCGCGGACTCCCGCGTCGTAGGCGTAGGCCTGCACCTCGCTCAGCGAGATCGGCGGCTCGGCGAGCCGGCCGTCGGCGAACTGGATGCCGTCGTGGCTGTCCTTCCAGCCCTGGTTGGCCAGACCTTCGCCCGTGCGGTCGATGTAGGTGAGCCAGCCCGAGGGGCTCGACTGCGCCACCACCCACTCGAGGCAGCGACGTGCGGCCGGCACGAGCTCGCGGACCTGCTCGCGGTCCGCGCCCCAGGCGTGGGCGTCGGCGAGCGTGCAGACGAAGAGCGGCGTGGCGTCGACCGTGCCGTAGTAGAGCGGGGGCAGTCGCTGTCCGCCGAGGTCGAGCACCTGCTTGCGGACCTCGTGGAGGATCTTGCCGGGCTGCTCCTCGGTCGCCGGGTCGTCGGCGCTCCCCTGACGACGGGCCAGGGTGCGCAGGGTCGACAGCGCGAGGTCCGGGTCGATCGGGGCGAGCATGCGCGCCGCCCAGAGCGAGTCGCGCCCGAAGAGCGTGAGGAACCACGGGCTGCCCGCGGCCAGGAACCGGTCGTCGCCGTCACGCAGCAGGAGGCCCTCGAGGTCGGCGAGACCCTGGCGCACCAGCCGCGTGAGACGTACGTCGTCCGCGTCGAGGTCGGTCGACCACCCGGCGGGCCGGCCGCCGCCGAACAGCGGTGCCACCGAGGTGGTGGCCCTCAGCACGACCGTGACGGGGCTCCCCCGCCCGACGCTCAGGCGCCAGGTCAGGCGGCCGTCGCCCGGGGAGACGTCGGGGTCCGAGCCGTCGGCCACGACGCGCACGACCCCCTCGTCGGAGGCCCACTCGAGCCCCTCGGCGACGGACGAGGCACGAACTCGTGGCCCCACCCGTCCCTGCTTGATCTCCGGCATCGCCGCGAGGTCGCTGCCCAGGTCGATGCGGAGCTCGACGTCGACCGGGGCGGCACCGGCCGACTCGATCGTCAGCTCCTCGTGCAGGCCGTCGGCGTCGAGGCGTCGGTGGCGATCGATGCGCACGGTCGGGTCGGCGGTCGTCAGGTCGCCGATCGAGCGCGCGACGTAGGAGAACGAGTGCCGGTCGGCACCCCGGTGGTCGGCCCGGACCACGTCGAGGTCGGACCCCGCGACCGACAGCTCCCAGCGGTCGAGCAGCCGGGTGTCGGCGACGTACCACCCGCTCACGCCCCCGCTGCGCAGCTGCCCGTCGAGCGAGGTCAGCAGCACCCCGGGAGCCGCCACGCACGACGCGAGGTCGTGCAGCAGGGGTTGGAGCGCGGGCCCCGCCAGGGGGGTTGTCGTCGGCTCGGCGTCGTGTGTAACCTCCGTCACAGATGAGATTTTATCGCTAAACATCACCTGCTTGGCAAGCCCGCACCGACCGCCACGACCCGACGGACGACGAGACAGACGACGAGGAGGAAGCCGTGCCCGAGGACCGACCCCACACCCGCGGCCCCGTCCCCCACGGGCACGTCACGCTCGCCGACGTCGCCCGGCACGCGGGTGTCTCGGCCCAGTCGGTGTCCAACGCGCTCAACAACCCGGCGCGGGTCGCGCCCCAGACCCGCGAGCGGATCCTCGCGGCCGTCGACGAGCTCGGCTACCTGCCGAACCGGTCGGCCCGCGCCCTGCGCAACCAGCGCTCGCGGCTCATCGGGGTCCGCGTCGAGGCCTCGCGCGACGACCGCGCGGCACTGCTGCTCGACCAGTTCCTGCACGCGCTCGCCGAGTCCGCCTCGGCCAACGGCTGCCACCTGATCCTCTGCCAGGCCGACGACGAGGTCGAGGAGGTCGCCGCCTACCGCGAGCTGCTCGGCACCACCTCGGTCGACGCGTTCGTGCTCACCGGCGCGCACGCCGGCGACGCCCGCGTGGCCGCACTGCGCGACCTCCGCGTGCCGTTCGCGACCTTCGGGCGGTCGTGGGACGGCGACACCGACCTCGCCTGGACCGACGTCGACGGCCGCCACGGGCTCTACGTCGCCACCTCGCACGTCGCGGCGCAGGGACACCGGCGGATCGCGCACGTCGGGTGGCCGGGCAGCTCCGACACCGGCCGCGACCGCCTCGCCGGCTGGGTGGAGGCGTGCAAGGACCTCAGCCTCGACACCGACCTCCACGCCGAGGTCGCCGACGACTTCGAGGAGGGGCGCCGCGCCGCCCACCAGCTGCTCGACCTCGCCGAGCCCGCGACCGCCATCACCTGCGCCTCCGACACCCTCGCCCTGGGCGTGTGCCGCGCGCTGGCCGAGCGTGGGCTGCGGGCCGGCCCCGACGTCGCCGTCACCGGGTTCGACAACTCCCCCGCCGCCGCCCTCAGCACGCCGGGGCTGACCAGCCTCCGCCAGCCGCTCGAGCAGGTCGCCCACGACCTCGTCACCGCCGTCGAGGCGCTGGTCAATGGGGCGACCGAGCCCCACCAGTCCCTGCTCCGCCCGGAGCTGGTCGTGCGCGGGTCGAGCCTGCGCGGCCCGACCGACTGACCACCCGCCACACCACACCGCACTCCCACACCGCACTCCCGTCCCACTCCCGTCCACCGCTCAACCAGGAGAGACCATGAAGCACATCCACCGCACCGGACCTGCTGCCGCCGTGGCCGTCGTCGCATCACTCGCCCTCGCCGCCTGCGGCGGCGGGAGCGGGTTCGACGACTCCGGCGACTCCTCGTCGGACGGTGGAGGCGGGGGCGAGGCGATCCGCATCCTCATCGGGTCGTCGGGCGACGCCGAGACCCAGGCGGTCGAGGAGGCGGTGGCCGCGTGGTCGGAGGAGAGCGGGACCGAGGCCTCCGTCCAGGCAGCGACCGACCTGTCCCAGGAGCTGAGCCAGGGCTTCACGTCCAACAACCCGCCGGACGTCTTCTACGTCTCCACCGACGCCCTTGCCGGCTATGCCGCCAACGGCTCCCTGCTGGCGTACGGCGACCAGCTGGGCAACGCCGACGACTTCTACCCCACCCTCGTCGACGCCTTCACCGTCGACGACCAGTTCTACTGCGCGCCGAAGGACTTCTCCACGCTCGGCCTGGTGATCAACACCCGGCTCTGGAAGGACGCGGGCCTCACCGACGCCGACGTGCCGACCACGTGGGACGAGCTCGCCGACGTCGCGAAGACCCTCACCTCGGGCAAGGTCGTCGGCCTCGCGTTCGGCCCGGAGTACCAGCGCGTCGGCTCCTTCTTCCCCCAGGCCGGCGGGTCGATGGTCAACGACGACGGCACCGAGGCCACCGTCGACAGCCCGGAGAACCTCGAGGCGCTCGACTTCGTGCAGGGCATGATGAAGGACGGCGTCGCCTCCTACTCCTCCACGCTCGGCGCGGGCTGGGGCGGCGAGGCGTTCGGCAAGGAGCAGGCCGCCATGGTCATCGAGGGCAACTGGATCGCCGGCGCCATGCAGAACGACTACCCCGACGTCGACTACACGGTGGCCGAGCTGCCCGAGGGCCCCGCCGGCCCCGGAACGCTCGCCTTCACCAACTGCTGGGGCATCGCGGCCCAGAGCGGCAACCAGGAGGACGCGGTCTCGCTGGTCGAGTACCTCACGACCGCCGACCAGCAGCTCACGTTCGCCGACGCGTTCGGCGTGATCCCGTCCGTGCAGAGCGCCGCGGAGTCCTACGCGGAGTCCCGCCCCGCGTTCGCGCCCTTCGTGGCCGGTGCCGAGTACGCCCAGAACCCGCCCGCCCAGGAGGGGGCCGCCGACGTGATCTCCGACTTCAACGCCCAGCTCGAGGGCCTGCAGGACGGCGACCCGCAGGCGATCCTCGAGTCGGTCCAGCAGTCGATGCAGGCCGTCGTCGGACAGTGACCACCGCCTCGATCCGCCGGGGGCAGAACCGGGACGGATGGTTGTTCGTCGCCCCGGCGGTGATCCTCCTCGCGGTGTTCCTCGCCTTCCCGGTCCTCATGGCGCTGTGGGTCAGCGTCTCGGACTGGCGGGGCGTGGGCAGCCCGCTCTCCGGTGACGTCGGCTTCGTCGGCGCGGACAACTACGCCAACATCCTCACCGGCGGCAGCCTCCAGCAGCGCGACTTCGGCACGGCGATGCGCAACAACGTCTACTACGTGCTCCTCGTCGTGCCACTGCAGACCGTCGTCGCGCTCGGCCTGGCCGTCCTCGTCCACACGAAGGCGCTGAAGGGTCGCGGCTTCTTCCGCACCGCGTTCTACTTCCCCTCGGTCACGAGCGCGGTTGCCATCACGGTGCTGTGGCTGTTCCTCTTCAACAGCACCGGCGCGGTCAACGCGATGCTGGGCTGGGTGGGGATCGACGGGCCCAACTGGTTCGGCGACGCGCGCGGGATCATCCACACCGCCCTCGGCGCGGCCGGGATCGACGCCCCGGCGACGCTGACCGACCACCGTGCGCTCGGCATCACGTGGTGGGAGTGGCTGGCCGGTCCGTCGTTCGCGATGTCGGCGTTCATCCTGCTGGCCGTCTTCACCACGTCGGGCACCTTCATGCTGCTGTTCATCGCCGCCCTCAACAACGTCGAGGACGAGATCGCGGAGGCCGGCATGGTCGACGGCGCCAACGCCTGGCAGCGCTTCCGGCACCTCACGCTGCCGATGCTCCGCCCGACGTTGTTCACGGTGCTCACCCTCGGCCTGATCGGCACGTGGCAGGTCTTCGACCAGATCTACACCGGCACCCAGGGCGGACCCGCCAAGACCACGCTGACCCCGGCCTACCTGTCGTTCCAGACCTCGTTCAACTCCCAGCGCTGGGGAGAGGGCGCGGCGATCGCCTTCATCCTCTTCGCCATCATCGTGGTCCTCACCCTGCTCCAGCGCTGGGCGCTGCGGGAGAAGTCATGACGGCCCGGCGCCCGAGCCTGTGGCTGTACGCCGTCCTGGCCGCGCTGGCCGTCGTCTACATCTTCCCGTTCCTGATCGACGTCGCGACGTCGTTCAAGACCGAGCCGGAGGCGGCGTCCAACCCGATCTCGCTGGTGCCGCAGACCTTCACGACGGCGGCCTACGAGCAGCTCTTCGGTGGCGACGCCTTCCCGACGTGGTTCAAGAACTCGGTCATCGTCACGCTGTGCGTCACGGCGGGGCGGGTCTTCTTCGACTCCCTCGCCGGCTACGCGCTCGCGCGGATCCACTTCCGTGGCCGCGCGGTGATGTTCGCGATCCTGGTGGCCATCATGGCGGTTCCCAACGTGGTGCTGCTGATCCCGAAGTTCCTGGTGATCAACCAGCTCGGCATCTACAACTCCTACCCCGGGCTGATCGTGCCGCTGCTCGTCGACGCCGCCGGGATCTTCATCATGAAGAACTTCTTCGAGTCGATCCCCGTCGCGGTGGAGGAGCAGGCGCGCATCGACGGCGCCGGCACCTTCCGGCTGTTCTGGTCGATCGTGCTGCCGATGGCCCGGCCCGCACTGGTCACGATCGTGATCCTGTCCTTCCAAGGCTCGTGGAACGAGCTGAGCCACTTCATCGTCGCGGCCAACGACCCCGAGCTGACCAACCTCACCAAGGGCGTCGCCTCCCTGGCCTCCAACCAGCTCGGCCAGGGCACCAAGTACCCGCTCAAGCTGGCCGCCGCCGCGGTGATGACGATCCCCGTCGCGATCGTCTTCCTGGTCTTCCAGAAGCGGATCATGAACACCAGCTCCGGCGCCGTGAAGGGCTGACCGGGAGCACCGGCCCGACGAGCTGCGGTGCTCGGACGACGACGGGACGACCTGGGCCCCGCGGCCCCTGCCGGGAGGTGGCTGAGCGTGTCGAGCCGGGCAGGGGCCCACGGGGCCCGCGAAGTCAGTCGGTGGTCCGGGTCAGACGACCCAGCCCACGTTGTCGGCGACCAGGTCGGCCGCGGGATAGACCCCGCGCAGCTCGGCCCGGCGCTGGAGCAGGCTCACCACGTCGCCGACGTTGCGGTCGGCGAGGAAGCGACGGCGCTCCATCTCTGCTGCCACCTTCTGCTCATCCACCATGACTCCCCCTCAGGAAGATCTTGGGCGGCGGGTCCGCCCTTCATGATTGGATCGTTCCAAGCTCGCGCTACACAAGAGTTCCGCCCGTGTTAACACCGTGCAACATGAACGGAAAGGGCGTGCACGGTTCCGCGCGGAAGGCGGGACCGGTCAGGCCGTGGCGCTCTGGCGCACGTGCAGCCGCGCGGAGACCAGCAGGATCGCGACCCCACCGAGGGAGAGCGCGAGACCGACGAGCGCCGGCGCCCGCAGGCCCCAGCCGGCGGCGATGACGAGCCCGCCCAGCCAGGCGCCGAGCGCGTTGGCGACGTTGAGCGAGGCGTGGTTCATCGCGGCACCGAGGGTCTGGGCGTCCCCGGCGACGTCCATCAGCCGCAGCTGGAGGTTGACCACCAGCACCGAGCCGAGCACGGTGATCAGGAAGACCACGGGCAGCGCGGCCCAGCCGTGCGGCGCGGCGAGCCAGAAGAGCAGCATCGAGGCGGCCATCCCGGACCCGCCGATGATGAGCGAGCGGAAGATCGACCAGTCGGCCATGATCCCGGCGAGCCAGGTGCCGGCGACCATGCCGAGGCCGAAGGACAGCAGGTAGACCGGGACGGACCGCTCCCCCAGCCCGGCGACGTCGGTGACCACGGGCGCGATGTAGGAGTAGACGGCGAACATGCCGCCGAAGCCGACCGCACCGGCGAGCAGGGTCAGCCAGACCTGCGGCAGCTTGAAGGCGGAGAGCTCGCGGCGTCCGCTCGCCTCGGCGTCGCCGGCGACGGACGGGACGAACCACGCCACCAGCGCCAGCGTGACGATCGCGAGGGCGGAGGTCGCCCAGAAGGCAGCGCGCCAGCCGAGCTCCTGCCCCAGCACGGTGGCGGCGGGCACGCCGATCACGTTGGCGACCGACAGCCCGAGCATGATCTGGGAGACCGCACGCCCCTTGCGCGACGGTCGCGCCATGCTGGCCGCGACGAGCGAGGCGACGCCGAAGTAGGCACCGTGCGGCAGGCCCGCGACGAAGCGCGCGACGACCAGCTGCTCGTAGCTCGCGGCGAGGGCGCTCACCCCGTTGCCGACGGCGAACGCGGCCATGAGCGCGACCAGCAGGGCCCGTCGCGGGAGGCGCGCGCCGAGGAAGGCGAGGAGCGGCGCCCCCACCACCACGCCGACGGCGTACGCCGAGATGACGTGGCCGCCGGTGGGGATGGAGACGTCGACGCCCGCGGAGATCTGCGGCAGCAGGCCCATCGTGACGAACTCGGTCGTGCCGATCGCGAAGCCGCCCATGGCGAGCGCGAGGACCGCGAGGCCGAAGTGGCGCGCGGACACCGTCGGGACGTCGAAGTCGTCGGTGGCGTTCGTGGTGGCGGCGGTCGTCATGGTCATCACAGCATGCAAGACAGGGCCCCCGGGGAGGTATTCCCCGAGGGCCCTGCCTGTGACGCGCGACTCAGCCGTGGATCAGAGCGTCGCCAGCGCCGCGTTGAGCGTGCCGGACGGGCGCATCACCGCGTCGGCCTTGGTGGGGTCGGGGCGGAAGTAGCCACCGATGTCGGCCGGCTTGCCCTGGACCGCGAGCAGCTCGTCGACGATCTTCTGCTCGTCGGCGCGCAGCGATCCCGCCAGCGCCGCGAAGGAGGCGGCGAGGTCGGCGTCGTCGGTCTGCTTCGCGAGCTCCTCGGCCCAGTAGAGGGCGAGGTAGAAGTGCGAGCCGCGGTTGTCGATCGTGCCCAGCTTGCGACCCGGCGAGCGGTCCTCGTTGAGGAAGGTCTCGGTCGCCCGGTCGAGGGTCTCGCCGAGGATCTTCGCGCGCTGGTTGTCGGCGTAGCCCGCGAGGTGCTCGAGCGAGGCCGCGAGGGCGAAGAACTCACCGAGGCTGTCCCAGCGGAGGTAGTCCTCCTTGACCAGCTGCTGCACGTGCTTCGGCGCCGAGCCGCCGGCACCGGTCTCGAACAGGCCGCCGCCGTTCATCAGCGGGACGATCGAGAGCATCTTGGCGCTGGTGCCGAGCTCGAGGATCGGGAAGAGGTCGGTGTTGTAGTCGCGGAGCACGTTGCCCGTGACCGAGATGGTGTCCTCGCCCTTGCGGATCCGCTCGAGGGAGTACGTCGTCGCGGCGGCGGGCGCCATGATCGACAGCTCGAGGCCGTCGGTGTCCTGCTCGGCGAGGTAGGTGTTCACCAGCCGGATCAGGTTGGCGTCGTGGGCACGGGTCTCGTCGAGCCAGAACACCGCCGGGGTGGCGGAGGCGCGAGCACGCGTGACGGCGAGCTTGACCCAGTCGCGGATGGAGGCGTCCTTGGTCTGGCAGGCACGCCAGATGTCGCCGGCCTCGACGTCGTGGGAGAGCAGCACCTCGCCCGCGGCGTTGCGGACCTCGACGGTGCCGGCGGCGGGGATCTCGAAGGTCTTGTCGTGCGAGCCGTACTCCTCGGCCGCCTTGGCCATCAGGCCGACGTTGGGCACCGAGCCCATCGTGGACGGGTCCAGCGCGCCGTGGGCGCGGCAGTCGTCGATCGTGGCCTGGTAGACGCCGGCGTAGGACGAGTCCGGGATGACCGCGAGGGTGTCCTGCTGCTCGCCCTCGGCGTTCCACATCTGGCCCGACGTGCGGATCATCGCCGGCATCGAGGCGTCGATGATGACGTCGGAGGGGACGTGGAGGTTGGTGATGCCGCGGTCGGAGTCGACCATCGCGAGGGCCGGGCCCTCGGCGAGGCCCTTCTCGAAGGCGGCCTTGATCTCGGCGCCACCCTCGACACCGTCGAGGCCGGCGAGGACGGCGCCCAGGCCGTCGTTGGCGGAGAGCCCGGCAGCGGCGATCTGCTCGCCGTACTGCGCGAAGACGTCGGCGAAGTAGGCACGCACGACGTGGCCGAAGATGATCGGGTCGGAGACCTTCATCATCGTGGCCTTGAGGTGCGCGGAGAACAGCACGCCGTCGGCCTTGGCCTGCGCGACCTGCGCCTCGAGGAACTCGTCGAGCTTGGCTGCGCTCATGAAGGTCGCGTCGACGACCTCGCCGTCGAGGACCTCCAGGCCCTCCTTCAGCACGGTCTCCTCGCCGCCCGCGACGTGGACGATGGAGAGCGTGTCGTCGCCGTCGATGACGACGGACTTCTCGTTGCTGCGGAAGTCGTCGTGGCCCATGGTCGCCACGTTGGTCCGCGAGTCGCTGCTCCAGGCACCCATCGAGTGCGGGTGCGACTTCGCGTAGTTCTTCACCGACGCCGGTGCGCGACGGTCGGAGTTACCCTCGCGCAGGACCGGGTTGACCGCCGAGCCCTTGACCTTGTCGTAGCGGGCGCGGGTCTCGCGCTCCTCGTCGGTCTGCGGGTTCTCGGGGTAGGCCGGCAGGTCGTAGCCCTGCGACTGCAGCTCGGCGATGGTCGCCTTGAGCTGCGGGATCGAGGCGGAGATGTTGGGCAGCTTGATGATGTTGGCCTCGGGCTTCGTGGCCAGCTCGCCGAGCTCGGCGAGGGCGTCGTCGAGGCGCTGCTCCTCGGTGAGGCGGTCGGGGAACTGCGAGATCACGCGGCCCGCGAGCGAGATGTCGCGGGTCTCGACGTCCACACCCGCGGTCTTCGCGTAGGCGGCGATGATCGGGAGGAACGAGTACGTCGCCAGCAGGGGCGCCTCGTCGGTGTGGGTGTAGATGATCTTGGCCATGGGTACGACAGCTCCTGTAGATCGCGATCTCATCCGGGCATAACTCTTGACGTCAAGATACCTGACCTGGGGTCGGGTTGCGACTCGCCTACCCTCGCACCCCGTCAACCACGCCGCTAGAGTCGCGTGTGGCCGCCGGGGGGCGGCCACACGACTTCTGGAGGACGCGCCATGAGCGACATCGCCGAGGACACCCCGTCGACGGGGCAGAAATTCACCGCTGAGCTGCTGGGCACGTTCGTGCTCGTCTTCTTCGGCTGTGGCGCCGCGATCTACAGCGGCGGCAACATCGTCTCGACCGGCCTGACCTTCGGCCTCACGGTCGTGGTGATGGCCTACGCCGTCGGACGCATCTCGGGCGGGCACTTCAACCCCGCCGTCACGCTGGGCGCCGTCCTCGGCGGCCGCCTGCCGTGGAACAGGGCCGGCATCTACATGGCCGCCCAGCTCAACGGCGGCCTGCTCGCGGGCGCCGTGCTCTTCGGCCTCGGCCACGGCTTCGACGGCTTCACCGCCGAGGGCAACATGGGCCAGAACTTCTTCGGCGACCAGAACCCCGTGGCCCCCTACGCCTGGTGGGCCGCGCTGCTGCTCGAGATCCTGCTGACGGCCGTCTTCCTCTGGGTGATCCTCGCCGTGACCGACGAGCGCAACCAGATCAACGCCGTGATGGGCCCGCTGGCCATCGGCCTCACGCTGTCGATGATCCACTTCGTCGCGATCCCGCTGACCGGCACGTCGGTGAACCCCGCCCGCTCGATCGGCGTCGGCGTCTTCGCCGGCACCGACGCCATCGTCCAGCTGTGGCTCTTCGTGGTCGCCCCGTTCGTCGGTGCCGCGATCGCCGGCCTGACCTACCCGATCCTCTTCGGCCACGGGGCCGAGCCGGTCAACGGGTCCGGGCTCAACTTCGGCGGCGGCAGGAAGAACCAGCCCGTGCCCGGCAACTACGAGGCCCAGTGGAACCAGGGCCAGCAGGGTGGCTGGGGCCAGCCCGGCGCCGCGTGGGGTGCTCCCCCGCAGCAGCAGTGGGGCCAGCCCGCCCCGCAGCAGCAGCCGCCCGCCCAGCAGCCCGACCCCTACGCCGCGCCGCAGCAGCAGCCGCCCGCGCAGTGGGGCCAGCCGGCTCCGCAGCAGCAGCCGCCCGCCCAGCAGCCCGGCCAGCCCGGTCAGTGGGGCGCGCCGCAGCAGCAGCCGCCGGCCCAGCAGCCCGGCCAGCAGCCCGGCCAGCCCGGCCAGCCCGGCCACTGGGGCAACCCCGACGGCGACGACGACGGCCGCACGCAGGTGCGCCGCCCCGACTGATCCGGTCAGTCCCGGACGGCGATCCAGCCCTCGTCCAGGTCCTCGACGCTGACGAGGCCGGCACCCTTCTCGTACATGTTGCGGGTCGTGGTGCCGGCCTCGCCGCTTCCGGTGGTGGCCGAGCCCGACTCCCGCGTCTGCACCACCTGCTGCGACTGGTCCTCGATGGTCGTGCTGGCCTGCGGCAGCCCCGGGACGACGTAGGCCAGCCAGCCGTCGCCGAGCCGCGGGTCGGCCGGCATCGCGAGTCCGGCCTCCGCGCCGCCCTCGCCGGCCCGCCACGCGTCGCCGGTGGCCGGGTCGGCGCCGACCAGCCAGACGTTGCCGTCCTCGTCCTGGGCGAAGAAGCGGGTGTCGACGCTCGTCTCGCCGTCGATGTCGGTGGTCGTGCGGACGACGGTCGCGTCGAGGCCGGCCACCTCCTCGGTCGCCTCCGCGACCTCGGCGTCGATGCTGCCGAGGGTGCGCCCGGAGTCGACGACGTCGTAGTGACGGCTCGATCCCGGCTCGAGGGCGAGCCACGGGTTGTCGACGGTGTCGACGAAGTCCGCGGGCGTGGGAGTGGGCGTCGGGATCACGAGGCCGTTGATGCCGGGAGAGTCGTAGGGCTTCGGCTGGCCGATGCCGCCGCAGCCGGACAGCGCGCCGACGGCGACCAGGGCGAGGGCTCCGAGCGTGAGTGGGCGGCGTACTGCTCGGAGCATGGGCGCCAGCATGCCAGCAGCGCCCCGCTGCTAGCGTCAGAGGGACAACTGAGACCACCCTCACGAGGAGACAACCCACCGTGACCTCCGCACCTCTCAAGGTGGCCGTCACCGGCGCCGCCGGTCAGATCGGCTACAGCCTGCTGTTCCGCCTCGCGAGCGGCGCGCTCGCGGCGGACCGCCCGATCGAGCTGCGACTGCTCGAGATCGAGCCCGCACTCAAGGCGCTCGAGGGCGTCGTCATGGAGCTCGACGACTGCGCGTTCCCGAACCTCGCCGGCGTCGAGATCGGCTCCGACGCCGAGAAGATCTTCGACGGCGTCAACCTCGCCCTCCTCGTCGGCGCGCGCCCGCGCGGTCCCGGCATGGAGCGCGGCGACCTGCTCTCGGCCAACGGTGCGATCTTCACCGCGCAGGGCAAGGCCCTGAACGCGGTCGCGGCCGACGACGTGCGCATCGGTGTCACCGGCAACCCGGCCAACACCAACGCCCTCATCGCGATGACCAACGCGCCCGACATCCCGCGTGAGCGGTTCTCCGCGCTGACCCGCCTCGACCACAACCGCGCGATCTCGCAGCTCGCGGCCAAGACCGGCGCGGCCGTCACCGACATCACGCACATGACGATCTGGGGCAACCACTCGGCCACCCAGTACCCCGACCTGTTCCACGCCCAGGTGAAGGGCCAGAACGCCGCCGAGCTGGTCGGTGACCAGGCCTGGCTCGAGAACGACTTCATCCCGACCGTCGCCAAGCGCGGCGCCGCGATCATCGACGCCCGTGGCTCGTCCTCGGCCGCCTCGGCCGCGTCCGCCACGATCGACGCCGCCCGCGACTGGCTGTTCGGCTCGCCGGCCGACGACTGGGTCTCGATGGCCGTCGTCTCCCAGGGCGAGTACGGCGTGCCCGAGGGCCTGATCTCCTCGTTCCCCGTCACCACCTCCGGTGGCGACTGGTCGATCGTCGAGGGTCTCGAGATCGACGACTTCTCCCGCACGCGGATCGACGCCTCCACCGCCGAGCTCGCCGACGAGCGCGCCGCGGTCACGGAGCTCGGCCTGATCTGAGCAACGACACGCGCACATGAGCGGTGCGTGAGACATCTTCCGGTGCCCGGAGACATGTCTCACGCACCGCTCGTGCGTGGTGGCTAGAAACCCCCGGGCTGGTCCGGGATCGAGCCCGCCAGGAGGATCAGCGCGCCACCGAGCAGGATGAGCACGAAGGCGTCGAGGACCTTGTGGCGTACGGCGAGCATGCCGGCGTCGCGGGTCCGCAGGACCAGTCGCACGAGGGCGGCGAAGATCAGCGAGCCGCCCATCACCCGGATGCCGGTGCGCCACTCGTCGAAGAACACCAGCACCAGGCCGACCGTCACGACGGCGAGGACGAGCAGGTAGAACGCTCCCCCGATCGTCGAGGGATAGCGGCGCCCCTCCTCCTCGACCGGCGGGTCGGGCTCGCCCTCGAGGTGCTCGACGTGGTCGGGCTCGGTCATCACGCGCCGACGGACCTCTCGGCGATCTCCACGATGTTGGACAGCAGCATCGCGCGGGTCATCGGACCGACGCCCTTGGGGTTGGGCGAGACCCAGCCGGCCACGTCCCAGACGTCGGGCGCGACGTCGCCGGTGACCTTGCCGTCGACGCGCGAGACGCCCACGTCGAGGACGGCGGCACCCGGCTTGACCATGTCGGCGGTGATGATCCCGGGCACGCCGGCGGCCGCGACGACGATGTCGGCGTTGCGGACGTGGGCGGCGAGGTCGACCGTGCCGGTGTGGCACAGGGTCACGGTGGCGTTCTCCGAGCGACGGGTGAGCAGCAGCCCGAGCGGGCGGCCGACGGTGATGCCGCGACCGACGACCACGACCTCCGCGCCGGCGATCTCCACGCCGTGGCGACGCAGCAGCTCGATCGAGCCCACCGGCGTGCACGGCAGCGGGCCGGCCTCGCCGAGGACGAGCTTGCCGAGGTTGGTCGGGTGCAGGCCGTCGACGTCCTTGTCGGGGTCGACGCGCGAGAGCAGGGCGAACTCGTCGAGGCCGGTCGGCTGCTGCACGATGAAGCCGGTGCAGGCGTCGTCGGCGTTGAGCTCGTCGATGACGGTCTCCACCTCGGCCTGGGTGGCCGTCGCCGGCAGGTCGCGCCGGATCGAGGTGATGCCGATCTCCGCGCAGTCCTTGTGCTTCGCACCGACGTACCAGTGCGAACCGGGGTCGTCGCCGACGAGCACGGTGCCGAGGCCGGGCACGACCCCCTGCTCCTTGAGCGCGGCGACTCGCTGGGCGAGCTCGGCCTTGATGGTCCGCAGGGTGGCTGCGCCGTCGAGGGTCTGTGCGGTCACGGCAGGCAGTCTAGGCACGGGAGAGGTCCTTCCGACAGTCCGAATGTTCCGCCATGCGCCACGCGGTGCGGGATGCGCAACATCAGTGGAAGAAGTGGCGCGTGCCGGTGAGGTACATCGTCACGCCGGCGGCCTCGCACGCCGCCACGACCTCGGCGTCGCGCACCGATCCACCGGGCTGGACGATGGCCTTCACGCCGGCGTCGATGAGGATCTGCGGGCCGTCGGGGAACGGGAAGAACGCGTCGGAGGCGGCGACCGCGGAGGTGACCCGGTCCCCCGCACGCTCGACCGCGAGCCGGCACGAGTCGACACGGTTGACCTGGCCCATGCCGACCCCGACGGACGCGCCGTCGGCGGCGAGCAGGATCGCGTTGGACTTCACCGCGCGGCACGCGCGCCAGGCGAAGGCCAGGTCGGCGAGCACCTCGGGCGAGGCGGCCTCGCCCGTGGCGAGCGTCCAGGTGGAGACGTCGTCACCGGGGGCGTCGACGTAGTCGCGCTGCTGCACCAGCAGGCCGCCGGAGACCGGTCGCATCTCCACCTCGCCCCGGGCGACGGGCTCGCAGGTGAGGATGCGGATGTTCTTCTTGGCCTGCAGCACCTCCACCGCACCGTCCTCGTAGCCCGGGGCCACGATGACCTCGGTGAAGACCTCGGCGACCTGCTCGGCCATCGCGACCGAGACCGCGACGTTGGTGGCGATCACGCCACCGAAGGCACTGACGGGGTCGCACGCGTGGGCCTTGCGGTGCGCCGCCGCCACGTCCTCGCCGACCGCGATGCCACAGGGGTTGGCGTGCTTGATGATCGCCACGGCCGGCTCGTCGAAGTCGTAGGCCGCCCGGCGGGCCGCGTCGGCGTCGACGTAGTTGTTGTAGGACATCTCCTTGCCGTGGAGCTGCTCCGCACGCGCCAGCCCACCGCGCGCGGGCTGGGTGTAGAGCGCGGCCGACTGGTGCGGGTTCTCGCCGTAGCGCAGCTCGCCGGCCTTGTCCCACGTGCCGCCCATCCACGCCGGGAAGCCGGAGCCGTCGCTGGTGTCGGTCAGCACGTTGCCCATCCACGAGGCGACGTGCACGTCGTAGGTCGCGGTGTGCACGAACGCCTCGGCCGCGAGCCGCTGGCGCTCGGCCAGCGTGAACCCACCGGCGGCGACGGCGGCCAGCACGGCGTCGTACGCCGCGGGCGAGGTGACGATGGCGACGCTGGGATGGTTCTTGGCGGCGGCGCGCACCATCGACGGCCCGCCGATGTCGATCTGCTCGACGCACTCGTCGGGGCTGGCGCCCGAGGCGACGGTCTGGGTGAACGGGTAGAGGTTGCTGACGACGAGGTCGAACGGCTCCACGCCGAGCTCCTCGAGCTGCGCGACGTGGGAGTCGAGGCGACGGTCGGCGAGGATGCCGGCGTGGACGCGCGGGTGCAGCGTCTTGACCCGTCCGTCGAGGCACTCGGGGAAGCCGGTGAGGTCCTCGACCTTGGTCACGGGCAGGCCCAGCGACTCGATCAGCGCGGCCGAGCCGCCGGTGGAGACGAGCTCGACACCGGCGTCGTGCAGGCCGCGGACCAGGTCGTCGAGACCGGCCTTGTCGTAGACGGAGACGAGCGCGCGCTTGATGGCGATCTGGTCGGCAGAGGTCGGGGACACGGGGACTCCTCGGTGTGGTTCGAGTCGGGGCACCCAGGCGTTCGATGCTCCCGCGCGTCACTCCCTGGTGGTGGCCCACCTGCGCCAGTCGTGTGGTCCGAAGACTACCGAGCGACGGCGCCGATGCGAACCCGGCGTCCCTCGACGGTGATGCCCTCCCGGGCGATCCGGCCGACCGCGTCGACGAGCATCTGGCGCTCGGCGGCCTTGATCCGCTCGTGCAGCGAGGCGACGTCGTCGTCCTCCTCCACCGGCACCGGCACCTGGGCGACGATCGGCCCGGTGTCGACGCCCGCGTCGACCACGAAGAGGGTCGCACCGGTGACCTTCACGCCGTGCTCGAGGGCGTCGCGCGGACCGTGCATCCCGGGGAAGGCCGGGCACAGCGCCGGGTGGGTGTTGAGGGTGAGGAACCGGTCGAGGAAGTCCTGCGAGAGCAGCTTCATGAAGCCGGCCGAGACCACCACGTCCGGCTCGAACCGCTCGACCACGGTCGCCAGCGCGGCGTCCCAGCCGTCGCGGGTCTCGAAGTCGGACACCTGCCGCACGAAGGTCGGGACGCCCGCCCGATCGGCACGCGCGAGGCCCTCGATGTCCTCCCGGTCGGCGCCGACGGCCACGACGCGGGCGCCGTACGCCGGATCGGCGCAGGCGTCGAGCAGGGCCTGGAGGTTGGTGCCGGAACCCGACACGAGGACGACGAGACGGGCTTCGGGCACGGAGGGATTCTAGGGGTGGCCGGCGGGAGCAGCCGTCGCGAGCGTCGTCATGCGCGGTGCGAGGGACCCGTGCCGGCCGTCCGGTCCTTCACCAGGCGTCCGGCGACGAGAGCCGCGATCACGGTGGTCACCGGGACGGCGGCGATGATGCCGAGCCCGCCGACGAGGCCGCGCACGACCTCCTGCGCCACCACCTCCTGGCTCACCGCGATCTCGAAGGGCAGCGACATCGCCGAGAACACCAGCATCAGCGGGAGCGTGGCGCCGACGTAGGCGAGCACGAGGGTGTTGACCGTCGAGGCGACGTGAGACCGGCCGATCCGCATGGCGCGCACGAAGAGCGTGCGGGTGCTGGCGTCGGGGTCGACGTCGGCGAGCTCCCACACCGCCCACGTCTGGGTCACCGTGACGTCGTCGAGCACGCCGAGCGCACCGATGACGAGGCCGGCGAGCAGGAGGCCGCTGAGGTCGACCTGGACGGCGACGCTGGAGATGTACTGGCTGCCCTCGTCGACCAGCCCGGTGAAGTGCCCGACGCGCGTGAACGCCCAGCCGAGCACGCCGATCACCACCAGCGAGACCAGCGTGCCGAGCATCGCGACGGTCGAGCGGACGCTGAAGCCGTGGGAGAGGTAGAGGGTGACGAGCATGATCGCGGACGCCGTGACCACCGCGACCGCCAGCGGCGACTCGCCCTGCATGATCGCGGGCAGGGTGAAGATCGCGATCAGCACGAGGGAGTACGCCAGGCTCGCCAGCGCGCCGATCCCCCGCCAGCGCGACAGCACGAGGACGCCCACGGCGAAGAGGATCGTCAGCGTGAGGAGCGGCGGTCCGCGGTCGAAGTCCTGGAAGGCGTACTGCTCGCCCTCCGGCGCACCCGCCGTGTAGGAGACGATGATCCGGTCACCGATGTCGACCTTCGGCGCCTTCTCGCCGTAGGGCAGCACCGCGGTGGCGGAGTCGCCCTCACCCGGCCCGCTCAGCACGTCGATCGTGGCGGCCTGGCAGCCCTCGACCTCCCTGCCGCCGGCGAGCCGGCACGGGACGAACTCGGTGACCTCCGCCGTGCCGCGCTGCACCTCGACCCCCGGTGCGGTGATCTCCAGGTCCCCGTCGGGCCAGAGCAGCACGAGGCCGACGAGCGTGGCGAGCACGAGCGGACCCACGAGCACGGCCATCAGCACCCGCAGGCGCTGGGGAGCGGGGCCGAGCGAGGGGTGCTCGCCGTGGCCGTGACCAGCCCCCACTGTCAGGCTCGGGTGTCGTCGGAGGATGCGTCCACGGGGACATCCTCCACTGCGCCCTCTCGAGCCTCGTCATCGGCGGCCCGGGCGCGAGCGGCGCGCCAGGCCAGGGCGGCCGGGAGCGCCGCACCGAGGAGCGCGCCGACACCGCACGCGGTGACCGCGTGGACCAGGACGTCCGGCACGAGCGGGCCGACGAAGCGCATCCGGCCGGGTCCGGCCGATCCGCCGGAGAGGGCGGCGAGCACCGCGAACGCCACCCCGGCGACCAGGCCGCCGCCGCAGCCGGCGAGGGCGTACTGGTCCCACGCGAGCGGCCGCCCGCGCAGGGCCCGGTAGGACGCGACGGCTGCGACCAGCGGCGGCACGACCATGGCCAGGCCGACCCAGCCCGGGGGCGTGCCGACCGACGGGAGCGCGGCGAGTAGCGGGACGAGCGGCAGCGCGCCGAGCACGACGGCGCCCGGCGACACGATCGTGGCACCGCCGACGACGAAGCCCGGGCCGAGCAGCCACGAGCCGGCGAAGAGCGAGGCGTTGGGCAGGAAGGCGGCGTTGACGAGCGAGTAGAGCGCGGCCTCCGACGGACTGGTGTGCAGCCGGGCGGCCATGGTCGCGGCATCGTCGAACGACGTCGCCAGCGCGACGAGGAACAGCAGCCCGGACACGGCGACGAGCGCGGTCAGCACCTTCCCGGCGACAGCCGCACCCGCGCGCACGGTGGCAGGCGTGAAGGCGGCCCAGATCGCCGCACGGCCCGAGCCGACCGCGATGGCCGGCGCGGCCACGAGGGCGGTCAGCGCGATGGTCCAGCCCAGCACGCGGGGCACCGACGGGTCGGCCGTGGTGCCGGCCGCCAGCGTCGCGACCACCACGGCCACGACGGCATAGCCGGCGAAGAAGAGGGCGATGGCAGTCGGGACCGTGAAGTCGCGCTCGCCGTCGGAGATCCGGTCGGCGTCGGGGCCGTGGCCCGAGACCGAGTCGCCGACGCGGTGGCCGAGGCGCCACATCGACCACGCGGCGATCGCGGTGACGCCCAGCGGCACGATCGTGATCCGGGCGCCCATCACCGCGAAGCCGGAGCCGTGGCCCGCGAGCCACGCCAGCGCGCCCATCCGCATCCCGTCGCGCGGTGCGCCGTGCACGCCGGCGTCGCTGACGAACCAGCCGATGACGCCGACGGCCAGCAGCACGACCAGCGGACCGAGCGCCGCCATCACCCCGCCGAGCGTCGCGATCAGCACCAGCGGACGCGGGCGGGCAGCCTCGGTCCTGGCGTGGTCGGGGCGCGCGAGGAGGGACGTCATGGCCGAGCCATCATCACCCGCAGCCCGCCTCGGATCGCGCTGCCACGCCGCCACCCCGTACCGTGGAGCGGTCATGAGGAGCCCCGAGACCTTCGACGCCTACTACGTCGAGACCCGCACGCGACTCCTGCACGAGGCCTACGCGCTCACCGGTGACGCACCGGCCGCGCGCGCCGCCGTGCGGGACGCCTTCGTCGTCGCGTGGCACCACTGGCGCAAGGTCGCCGTCCTCGACGACCGCGACGGCTACGTCCGCCCGCTGGCCTTCCGGAGCGCCCGGCGCCGCCACACCGCCCGCATCTGGCACCGCGACAAGTCGCTCGACCCCGAGTGCCGCGCGACCCTCGACGCACTCTCCAAGCTCACCCCGCGCCAGCGCGAGCTCCTCGTCCTGCACGGGCTGACCTCGCTGACCCTCACCTCGATCGGGCGCGAGGTCGGCCTGACCCGTGCCGACGCCGAGCGCGAGCTGCAGACCGCGACCGCCCAGTTCTCGCTGAACCGCGACGTGCCCACGACCGACGTACGCCGCCTGCTCGAGGACCTCTCCGCCCCGCTCGAGGAGATCCGCTGGCCCCGCGCGACCGTCGTACGACGCGCGGGTGCGGCCCGTCGGCGCACCCACACCGTGATCGGTGCCGGTCTCGCGACGGCGGCGCTCGTCGTGTCCGGCTCGCTCGTGGCGACAGGGTCCGGCGCCGAGCCGACCAGCCTCAGCGAGGAGAAGGCGACCGGCACGATCACGGTCCACGACCCGGTGGTGCCCGCGGGTGCCGAGCTGGTGAGCGAGGACTCGCTCCTCGCGCCCGCGCAGCTGTCGCGGTTCGGGTCGGGGCTCGACTGGGCCGAGACCTCCACCAGCGACAACCTCGGCGGTGACGGGCTGGTCCTGCCCTGCCAGCGCGAGCGCTTCGCCGACCCGACGACGGTGTCCGCGCTGACCCGCTCGTGGGAGGGGTCCTCGACCCGGACGGTCACCGAGAAGGTGGGCAAGGGCGACAACCAGCGCACCCGCAGGCGCGAGGTCACCAGCGTCCAGACGACCGCCGTCCAGATGGTCGAGCGGTCCCCCGACGCCGCCTCGGCGCAGGCCGCCTTCGTGACGGCCTCGCTGTGGGTCGCCGGCTGCGTCGACCCGCGCACCCAGCTGCTCACCACCCAGACGGTCAAGCGGGTCGGCGAGGAGGCGCGTGCCTTCCGGTTGCGCTCGTGGGGCCGCACCCCCGAGAACATCACTGTCGCCATCGCCCGCACGGGCTCCTTGCTCATCACCAACGTCGTCAGCACCCGCGGCCGCCCGGTCAGCGACCAGGCAGCCCTGTCCGGCCTCGCCGCCGCCGTCAACGGGTTCTGCGGGACCGACGCCGCCGCGGTCTGCGCCGGCCGGGCGCGGAGCAACACCACCCGCCCGCTCGACATCGGCAACCCGCCCGGCGTGCTGGCCGTCGTCGACCTGCCCCCGGTCGCGGCCGTCCGCGGCCCGTGGGTCGGCCTCGACCCGGTCAGGGCGCGCAGCAACGACGCCGCGACCCGGTGCGACCGGACGTCCTTCCAGGGCAAGGGCATCCGCAAGGCGCTCACCCGCACCTTCGTCTTCCCCGAGACGCCCAACGCGACCCAGCTCGGCCTCACCCAGGCCGTGGGCCGGATGAAGCAGGCCAGGGCCTGGTCGTTCGTCGAGCAGGTGCGCTCGCGCATCCAGGCGTGCGGGCAGGCCAACCTCGGCACCAGCGTCACGCCCCTGGCCAGCTCGTCGTCGGACGGCCGTGACCTCAGCGTCTGGGCCCTGACGTTCCAGCTCAACGACAACCAGTCCTACCCCTTCCTCATGGCGATCGCCCGCGAGGGCTCGGCGGTCTCCCAGCTCGGCTTCGCACCCGACCGCAACATGACGATGTCGCGGCCCGACTTCGTCGCCCTCGCGCGGCGCGTCCTCGACCGGCTCGACACCCTCGATGGCGGCTGACGCGCCGGAGGCAACCTTTTCGTCCCCGACGTAGTCATAAGGGGCATGAGGTTCCGCCCTGCGCTCACGACGGCCGTCCTGGCGGCCGGACTGGCCGGCACCCTGGTCGTGTCCGGGTGCGCGGTGCGCGCCGACGACGACGGAGCCGCCGGGACGGACGCCGAGGCCCCCGCGCCCGCGGCCGCCTCCTCGGCGACGACCGAGCCGGTGGTCGCGATCGCCGACGACTTCCCCCTCGCCGCGGGCATGGGCGGGCCCGACGACGTCGTCCCCACCTCGCGCACCGGCACCGGTCTGCGCGACCTGGCCCTGTGCGGCACCACCCCCCTGCGCGGCCTCGACGCCCGCGACCGGATGGTCGCCGACAACAGCGGCGGGGAGTCCGCCAACACCCGCGAGCTGGTGCTGCTCGACAGCGCCGACGAGGCCGCCGCGGTCGCCGAGGCCGTCGCCGGGCTCCCGGCCCGGTGCAGCGGCGTCGAGGTGATCGGCGAGACCGAGGTGACCACCGAGGTGCGCACGTCGCCCTTCGGTCCCGCCCCGGCCGCGACGCTCGTGCAGACCTACGCCTTCGACGGCGAACCCGGTCCGGGCGCGACGGTCGTGCACGTGGTGCCCGTCGGCGCCGCGCTGCTCGTGTCGTCGACGTACGGCCAGTGGGACGCCGGGCAGCTCGAGGCCGGGATCGCCGCGACCCGGCGACCGCTCCGCAGGACGGTGGCCGCGATGGCGGCCTTCGACGGGGTACCGGTAGGGGTCGGCTGATGGCTCGGACGTACGGTGTCGTGTTCAAGAAAACGGGGTGCTAGATCATGTCCATACCTTCCACGCTCGCCAGCTCGGCGTGCCCGACGCTGCCGTCGCCGCGTCGGGTCAGCGCGGTCGCTCCGGTGCGCCTGCTCGGCGCCCACGTCGTGTGGCGGGTGCTGTGGGACGCCCGACGTCCCGCCCGGCACCCGGACGACAGGACGGCCCCGCAGGTGGACCTGCGGGGCCGTCTGGAAGTGCTCTGACTCAGGGAGTCCGCGGGCTAGAGCCCGTTGAGGATCTCCCGCATCAGCTCAGCGGTCTCGGACGGCGTCTTGCCGACCTTGACCCCGGCGGCCTCGAGGGCCTCCTTCTTGGCCTGCGCGGTGCCCGAGGAGCCCGACACGATGGCGCCGGCGTGGCCCATGGTCTTGCCCTCCGGGGCGGTGAAGCCGGCGACGTAGCCGACGACCGGCTTCGTGACGTGCTCCTTGATGTAGGCCGCGGCCCGCTCCTCGGCGTCGCCGCCGATCTCGCCGATCATCACGATCGCCTTGGTCTCCGGGTCGTTCTCGAAGGCCTCGAGGGCGTCGATGTGCGTGGTGCCGATGATCGGGTCGCCGCCGATGCCGATGGCGGTGGTGAAGCCGAAGTCCTTCAGCTCGTACATCATCTGGTAGGTCAGCGTGCCCGACTTCGAGACCAGGCCGATGGGGCCCTTGCCCGCGATGGTGTGGGGCGTGATGCCGGCCAGCGACTCCTCCGGCGTGATGATGCCGGGGCAGTTGGGGCCGATCATCCGGGTGGACTTGCCCTCGAGGTAGGCGACGACCTCGGCGGTGTCGAGGACCGGGACGCCCTCGGTGATCACCACGAGCAGCGGGATCTCGGCGTCGATGGCCTCGATCGCGGCGTCCTTGGTGAAGGCCGGTGGGACGAAGGCGACCGACACGTTGGCGCCGGTCTCCTTCATGGCCTCCTCGACCGTGCCGAAGACCGGGAGCTCCTTGCCGCCGAGCTCGACGGTGGTGCCGGCCTTGCGGGCGTTGACGCCGCCGACGATGTTGGCGCCGGACTCGACCATGAGGGTCGTGTGCTTGGCGCCCATGCCGCCGGTCATGCCCTGGACGATGATCTTGGAGTCTGAGTTGAGGTAGATGCTCATCGGTTCTGTTTCTCTCTCTCAGGCCTGGTGGGCGAGCTCGGCGGCCTTGTCGGCCGCGCCGTCCATCGTGTCGACCTGGGTGACCAGCGGGTGGTTGAGCTCGTCGAGGATCGCGCGGCCCTTGTCGACGTTGTTGCCGTCGAGTCGGACGACGAGCGGCTTGGTGGCGCTGTCACCGAGGATCTCGAGGGCACCCTTGATGCCGTTGGCCACCTCGTCGCACGCGGTGATGCCACCGAAGACGTTGACGAAGACGCTCTTGACCTGCTCGTCGTTGAGGATCACGTCGAGGCCGTCGGCCATGACCTGCGCGTTGGCGCCGCCGCCGATGTCGAGGAAGTTGGCCGGCTTCACGCCGCCGTGCGCCTCACCGGCGTACGCGACGACGTCGAGGGTGCTCATCACGAGGCCAGCGCCGTTGCCGATGATGCCGACCTCGCCGTCGAGCTTGACGTAGTTGAGGCCCTTGTCCTTGGCCTTGGCCTCGAGCGGGTCGGCCTCCTCGCGGATCTCGAACTGGGCGTGGTCGGGGTGGCGGAACTCGGAGGCGTTGTCGTCGAGCGACACCTTGCCGTCGAGCGCCTCGAGCTTGTCACCCTCGAGGCGGGCCAGCGGGTTGACCTCGACGAGGGTGGCGTCCTCCTCGACGTAGACCTTCCACAGCGCCTGGACCATCTCGATGGCCTGGTCACGCAGCTCCGCGGGGAACTTGGCCTCGTCGACGATCGCGGCGGCCTTCTCCGGCGTGACGCCCTCGATCGCGTTGATCGGGATCTGGCGCACGGCCTCGGGGTTGGTCTTGGCGACCTCCTCGATCTCCACACCACCCTCGACGGACGCGATGCAGAGGTGCGAGCGGTTCGAGCGGTCGAGCAGGAAGGAGAAGTAGTACTCCTCCACCGGCGGGGTCGCCGGGGTGACCAGGACGCGGTTGACGCGCAGCCCCTTGATCTCCATGCCGATGATGTCGCGCGCGTAGGACTCGGCCTCGTCGGCGGTCTTCGCGATCTTGACGCCGCCGGCCTTGCCGCGGCCTCCCGCCTTGACCTGGGCCTTGATGACGGTGACCCCGCCCATCTCCTCGGCGGCTGCGCGAGCGGCCTCCGGGGTCTCCGCGACCACACCGAGTGTGGTCGCTACTCCATGCTTGGCGAAGAGCTCTTTCGCCTGAAACTCCATCAGGTCCACGACGTAGCCAGTCCTTTTCGTTGCTGTCAGTTCCCGGGAAATACCTCTCGGCACACTAGACCCGTCGGGTGGCCCACCACGAGGGCGGGTGAGCGTGGTGGTGCTCACTCCGCGGCTAGGTTGGTGGGCATGTCGTCCTCCGGCTCGTCCGTGATGTGGTTCCGCCGCGACCTGCGCGTGCGCGACAACCCGGCGCTCCTCGCCGCCCTCGACGAGGGCACGGTGACGGCCCTCTTCGTCGTCGACCCCGCGATCTGGTCGACCGCGGGCGCGGCCCGGCGGGCCTGGCTCGCGGCCAACGTGCTGGCCCTGGCCGAGCGGATCCCGCTGACCATCCACCACGGAGACCCGCGTGACGTCGTGCCGCGCGTCGCCGACGGCCGACGCGTCCACGTCTCCGCGGAGACCACGCCCTACGGCCGCAGGCGTGACGACGCGGTCGCGGAGAAGGTGGAGCTGGTGGCCACCGGGTCGCCGTACGCCGTCGGGCCCGGGCGGGTGCGCAACGGCAGCGGCGACCCCTACCAGGTCTTCACCGCCTTCGCCCGCGCCTGGCGCGAGCACGGCTGGCCCGAGCCCGCCCACACCCCGCGCTCCCCCGACATCGAGCAGGGCGACTCGCACGAGCGGGCGCTCGAGGAGCTGGAGAAGGCGGTGGCCGACGCGCCGTTCGACCTCCCCCCGGCCGGCGAGGAGGCCGCGTGGCGGCGCTGGCGCGCGTTCCGCGACGACGGGCTGCGCGACTACCCGACCGAGCGCGACCGTCCCGACCACGACGGCACCTCACGCCTCTCGCCGTACCTCCACCTCGGGGTCATCCACCCGCGCTCGCTCCTGGCCGACATGGACACCTCGTCGACGTACGCCAACGAGATCGCGTGGCGCGAGTTCTACGCCGACGTCCTGTGGCACACACCCGCCTCGGCCTGGGAGGACCTGAAGCCCGCGCTGAAGGCGATGGCCTACGACGACCCCGCCGACGCGATCGAGGCGTGGCGGACCGGGACGACCGGCTTCCCGATCGTCGACGCCGGGATGCGGCAGCTGCTGCACTCGGGGTGGATGCACAACCGGGTCCGGATGATCACCGCCTCCTTCCTCACCAAGGACCTGCACGTGTGGTGGCCGGTCGGCGCGCGGCACTTCCTCGACCTGCTGATCGACGGCGACGTCGCCTCCAACAACCACGGCTGGCAGTGGGTGGCCGGCACCGGCACCGACGCCTCCCCCTACTTCCGGGTCTTCAACCCGGTCACCCAGGGGATCAAGTTCGACCCGCAGGGCGACTACGTCCGCCGCTGGGTGCCCGAGCTCGACCACCTCCCCGGCAAGTCGGCGCACGAGCCGTGGAAGTCCGACGTCGGCTACGAGCAGGACTACCCGCTCCGGATCGTCGACCACGCCGACGAGCGTCGCGAGGCGCTCGAGCGCTACCAGTCGGCTCGTGACTGAGCCCCCGGGCCCTGCGCTGAAGTCCGGAATCCGGACACCCCGCGGGTTGTGCACATCAATTTGATCGACAGTTGCACTTACCCGTGATCTTTCCGTTATGGTCGGTCGCGGTCTTGCCGACCGGACCCCCCTGACGACACGGCAGATTGGTAACCACCCCTATGGGCAACCACCGAGCGGAGCGCGCACCCAAGCGCCGCACCTCGGCCACGCCTGCACCCGTGAACGGGAAGCGGCGAGCAGAAGCCCCCCGCCGCTCGACCGTCCGCCTGCGGTCGCTTCCGTCCCTCCCCCTCGTCGCCGGTGTCGCGGTCCTCGCGATCTCCGCGGGCGGCGCCGTGACCGCCTCGGGTGCCGACGTCTCGGCCCTCGCCAGCGCCGGTTCCTCCGTCGACGCCGCCGGCTCGATCGGCACGAAGGCCGGCCAGGCCCTCGCCCGCCGCGGCACGGTCACCAGCCGCGACTACACCCGCGAGGCCGGCGAGGAGACCGACCCCGAGCTGGTCGCGCTCGCCGAGAAGCAGATGGCCGAGCGCACGGCCAAGCTCGACGAGATGCGCAAGGCCGCCGAGAAGCAGGCGGCGAAGATCAAGGAGAACAAGTGGGTTCTCCCCCTCGACAACTACCAGATCACCGCCGTCTTCGGGCAGTACGGCCTCTGGGCGAACTACCACACCGGTCTCGACTTCAACGGCAACACCGGTGACCCGATCCACTCCGTGGCCAACGGCACCGTGACCTTCACCGGCTACGACGGCGCCTACGGCAACAAGACCGTCGTCACCCTCGAGGACGGCACCGAGATCTGGTACTGCCACCAGACCACGATCTACGTCTCCGTCGGCGACCAGGTCACAGGCGGCGAGACCATCGGCACCGTCGGCGCCACCGGCAACGTCACCGGCTCGCACCTCCACGTCGAGGTCCGCCCCGGTGGCGGCGGCCCGGTCGACCCCTTCCCGGAGTTCGTCGCCCACGGCGTCGTTCCCTGATCGACGCTGCTCCCGCAGTGTCGTCGTCACGGACGATCGGGTAGCTCCCGCGCTTGAGCGTGCCTCGGCGTGCCCTCGGCGCCTCGTCAGCGGTGAGTGAGCCACCTTCCCGCGCCGCCGGATGTGGGTGGGCCACCGACGCGTCGGCGTGTCCCGCGCGCGGCGCCGACCAGCGGTGAGTGAGCCACCATCGGGCCGCCGAGAGTGTGGCTCACGCACCGCCCGCGGGAGCGTCGTACGCCGACCCGCGCGCCAGCGGTGAGTGAGCCACCATCGTGCCGCCGAGAGTGTGGCTCACGCACCGCCCACGGGAGTGTCGTACGCCGACCCGCCCGGCAGCGGTGAGTGTGCCACCTTCTGAGCGCCGAGAACGTGCCTCACGCACCGCCCGGGCGGCTGCGGGGACTAGAGCTTCTCGACCGGGGCGTAGCGCAGGAGCAGGCGCTTGACGCCTTCGGAGCCGAAGTCGATGGAGGCGACGGACTTGTCGGCGACCCCGTCGACGGCGACGACCGTGCCCATCCCGAAGGAGTCGTGGACCACGCGGTCGCCGGGCGAGAGGCTCGGGATCTCGCGGGCGGGCTTGGCCTTGGAGGCGGCGTCGGCGCGGAGCGCGGCCGAGCTGAAGTTGCGGCGGCCGGCGTCAGTGGGGGTGCCGAGGCGGGTGGAGCCGCCGGCGTGGTCGGGTCGGCCCCAGCGGGTCTGGTCGGCAGCGGTGCGCCGCCAGTCGACGAGGTCGACCGGGAGCTCGTCGAGGAAGCGGCTGGCCGGGTTGTGGCTGGGCGCGCCCCAGGCGGAGCGCACCAGGGCGCGGGAGATGTAGAGGCGCTTCTCCGCGCGGGTGAGGCCGACGTAGGCCAGCCGGCGCTCCTCCTCGAGCTCGGGCTGGTCACCGAGCGAGCGCTGGTGCGGGAAGACGCCGTCCTCGAGACCGGTGAGGAAGACGACCGGGAACTCGAGGCCCTTGGCGGTGTGGAGGGTCATCAGCGTGACCACCCCGAGGTCCTCGCCGTCGGGGGCGTCGGGGATCTGGTCGGCGTCGGCGACGAGGGCGACGCGCTCGAGGAAGTCGCCGAGGCCGACGGCGACGGTGCCGGCCTCGACCTCGGCCGGGTCGGCACTCGGCCCGGGCTGCGGGTCCTCGGCGAACTCGCGCGCGACGGCGACGAGCTCGGCGAGGTTCTCCACGCGGGTGCCGTCCTGGGGGTCGTCGCTGGCCTCGAGCTCGGCGAGGTAGCCGGAGCGCTCGAGGACGGACTCCAGGATCACGTCGGGGCGCTCGTCGGCCTCGACCATCGACTGGAGCTCCTGGATGATCGCGACGAAGCCCTCGATGTTCTTGAGGCTGCGCGTCGCCAGGCCGGGCGCCTCGGCGGCGCGGGTCAGTGCCTCCCAGAAGGTGATCCGGTCGCGGTTGGCCAGCGCCGCGATGCACGCCTCGGCGCGGTCGCCGATGCCGCGCTTGGGCGTGTTGAGCACCCGCCGCAGCGAGATCTCGTCGGCGGTGTTGACCAGCACCCGGAGGTAGGCCAGCGCGTCGCGGACCTCGCGCCGCTCGTAGAAGCGGACCCCGCCGACGACCTTGTAGGGCTGGCCGGTGCGGATGAACACCTCCTCGAACACGCGGGACTGCGCGTTGGTGCGGTAGAAGACCGCGACGTCGGACGGCTTCACGCCGGCGTCGTCGACGAGCTTGTCGATCTCCTCGCTGACGAAGCGGGCCTCGTCGTGCTCGTCGTCGGAGACGTAGCCGACGATCCGCTCGCCCTCGCCCGCGTCGGTCCACAGCCGCTTGGGCTTGCGGCCGCGGTTGTTGCCGATGACGGAGTTGGCGGCGCTGAGGATGGTCTGCGTGGAGCGGTAGTTCTGCTCGAGCAGAATCGTCGTCGCGTTGGGGAAGTCCTGCTCGAAGTCGAGGATGTTGCGGATGTCGGCGCCGCGGAAGGCGTAGATCGACTGGTCGGCGTCACCGACGACCATCAGCTCGCTCGGCTCGACCTGCTCCCCCGCGACCTCGGTCTCGAGCTCCTCGAAGACCTGTCCGCAGAGCTGCTGGATCAGGCTGTACTGGGCGTGGTTGGTGTCCTGGTACTCGTCCACCAGCACGTGGCGGAACCGGCGGCGGTAGTTCTCCCGCACGTCGGGGAAGGCCTGCAGCAGGTGGACCGTGGTCATGATGAGGTCGTCGAAGTCGAGGGCGTTGGCCTCGCGCAGGCGGCGCTGGTAGCTCGCGAAGGCCTTGGCGTAGGCCTCCTCGAACGAGTTGCGCGCCTCCTTGGCGGCGTCCTCCGCGTCACGGAGCTCGTTCTTCTGGTCGGAGACCCAGTTGAGCACGGCGTTGGGCTGGTAGCGCTTGGGGTCGAGCTCGAGGTCGCGCAGCACGATCGTCATCAGCCGCTTGGAGTCGGCGGCGTCGTAGATCGAGAAGTTGGACTTGAAGCCGACGCGGTCGATCTCCTTGCGCAGGATCCGCACGCAGGCCGAGTGGAACGTCGAGACCCACATGATCCGCGCGCGCTTGCCGACGAGGTCCTCGACGCGCGCCTTCATCTCGGCGGCGGCCTTGTTGGTGAAGGTGATCGCCAGGATCGAGCCGGGGTGCGCCTTGCGCTCGTTGATCAGCCAGGCGATGCGCCGGGTGAGCACCCGGGTCTTGCCGGACCCGGCACCCGCGACCACGAGCAGCGGCGCACCGGAGTGCACGACGGCAGCGCGCTGGGGCTCGTTGAGGCCGTCGAGGAGGGGGTTGCCGCGGTGCGCATCGACGAGGGGTGTGTCTGTGGGGCTCATGTCATCCCCCAGCCTAGGCGGGACGTGCGACACCCTCGTCCTTTGGTACCGAGTCCTGTGGACACCGTTTCGCACGGCCACCACGGGGGACACGACGACCATGACGGACTTCCACGTGAGGCCACCGGCACTGCGGGACTTCGCTGCCGTCCTGGACCAGCTCGAAGGAGCGATGACGCCGGCCCTCGACTACACCCGGACCTGGGTCGACCTCGCGCCGAGCGCCGCTGCCGGCACGCTGTACGCCGACATCCGCCAGCGCGTGCAGCAGGCGCGCACGACGCTGATCGGGGTCTACCAGCCGGGCGGCGAGGTCACCTCCTACTACCGTGACGCGGCCCGGGCCATGCGCGACGTCGCGGACGACTACGAGGCGGTCGACGCCGCGACGCGCGAGCAGTTCGACGAGCTGCTCGCCCTGTGCGGCAGTCCCGACTACGTCGACGACACCACCGTCATCGCGCACCGTGGCGAGACGGCCGGGGCCGACGCCGCCGACCTCGCGTCGACCCTGGCCGCGCCGACCGACCTGCTCGTCGACACGATGACCGGCTGGCAGACCTTCGCGGACGTCGTCGGCGTCGTGGTCAGCCTCGAGTGGGTGCTCTGGATCTTCACGGGCGGTCCGATCGCCGGGCCGACCGCCGACCTCGCCCGCCAGCTCGACGACGTCAAGGGCGACTGGGGCGAGGTCCACGAGGTCGCGCTCGCGCTCGGCGCGCTGAGTGACTTCCACTTCCGCGTCTCGGGCGAGATCGGCGCCGGCTACAACCGGCTCCACGGCGACTGGCAGGGCCTCGCCGCCAACGCCGCCTACGCCAACCTCGATCGCTTCGCCGAGCAGCTCGACCGGCACGCGGAGGCGTTGCGCAACGTCGAGCAGCAGATGAACAACCAGGCCTGGATGGCGGTGCTGTGGGCCGACCTGGCCCTCGAGGCGCTGCAGGCGATCGTCGACCTGGTCAGCATCGACCTGACCTCGATCGACTCGACCCTCACCAACCTCCTGCGCAAGATCAGCACGTGGGTCACCCTGGGGCGGCTGGCCATCGACATGGTCATCGGCGCGGTCCACGGGCTCGGCGCCCTGCTGGAGGGCCTGGAGAACGCGGACCTGGACTTCCCCGCGATCAACCCGCCGCCGACGGACATCGGGGGCACGCCGTGAGCGCCGCGGTCCCGGGCGACCGCCCGCTCCTGGACCTCACCGACGACGAGCGCGCCGACCGGGTCGCCCGCGCTCACCGGGATCCCGAGGCGCAGCGCGAGCTGGCTGCGGCGACCCGGGCCGCGTTCGCCGAGCTGCGTCGCGAGGACCCGCCCGGGACGGCCGGGGCCTTCGACAGCGTGCTGGCCGCCGTGGTCGCGACCCTGCCGGAGGACACCCCGGCGCACGCCCTCGGCCAGGGCTACCTGCGCGGCGAGGTCGACCGCGCCGCGCTGCTCGCGGACCCGCAGGTCCGCGCGGCCGTCGCCGGCAGGCTCAGGGCCCACGTGTCGGGGCCCGGCGCCTGAGGGTCAGGCGTGCGCGGGCGACCAGAACACGGCCACCGCGATGTTGAGCAGCGTCAGCCCGAGGAGGGCGAGGTAGAGCCCCTGCGGGATGCTCGGCTTGCGCATGTTGACCATCACCAGCACCAGGATCACCAGGCCGATGGCGAACTTCACGCCGATCTTCGCGTGGTTGACGTCGCCGTCGCCGGCCTCCAGCACGCCGACGAGCAGCAGGCCGGCGAGGAACGCCGTACCCGCCCCGTCGCGCACCAGCGGGTTGACCGACCTGGTCTCCTCGCGCGCCTGCACCAGGAGCCCGCCGAGCAGGGCGGCGAAGCCGAGGATGTGGACGAACAGCAGCACCAGGCGCAGGGTCTCCATGGCCGACACCCTAGGACGAGGTCAGCGCTTGCGCGGCTTCCGTGGCGCCGGTCGCACGACGAGCACGGGGCACGGCGCGTAGTGCTGCACGCGCTGCGCCGTGCTGCCCACCAGGACGCCGTCGGTCAGGCCGCGGCCGCCGGCTGCGACCACCACAAGCCCGGCGTCGTACTGCTTGGCTGCCTTGATGATCTCGTTGGCCGCTGACCCGCTGCGGATGCGCTTGTTGACCTTGGGTCCCCACTCGTCGTAGACGGCGGCGATCGCGTCGACCGCGCCCTGGGCGGCATCGCGGAAGGAGCCGTCGATCCTGCCCTCCGACAGGTCGTCGGCGAAGGCGACCGACGCCAGCGGCCGGATCACCGCGACCACCGAGATCTCGGTGATCTTGGTCGGGTCGGCGAACGCCTTGAGCTGCTTGGCTGCGGCCAGGGACTGCTTCGAGCCGTCGGTCGCGACGATGACGTGCATCAGACCTCCTCGAGGTCGGGGGTGGTGGCTCCGGTGCCCTTGCTGCCGAAGAAGTACTCGGCCAGGAAGAGCACGAGGCCGACCCCCAGCAGGCCGGCACACCAGATGAGCGAGTGCGGGTCGTCGTAGACGGTGAAGCCGAGGATGGCGACGTTGCCGACGAAGCCGAGGACCAGCAGCGGCGTGCTGGCGTGGAAGACCTGGTCGTGCTCGTCGCGACCGCGCAGCCGAAGGCACGCCACGATGACCAGCGCGTAGATCGCGAGCAGCAGCACCACCGTGACGGTGGCCAAACGACCGACCAGGTCGATGCCGCCGCCGGCCTCGGTGACGAGCGTGCCGATGACGAGCAGCGAGCCGACGACGAGCCCGGAGAAAATCAGGCCGACCCACGGGCTGCGGCGGACCGGGTGGATCTTGGCGAAGACCGCCGGCACCACGTCCTGGCGGGCCATGCCGTAGAGGACGCGCGGCTGGGTGACGATCGTGACCAGCGTGGTGTTGGTGATCGCGACCAGCGCGATGATCGAGAAGAGCGTGGTCATCAGGTCGGTGGAGAAGGGCAGGATGCCCGCCTTGACCACCTCGAGGAGCGCCGCGTCGGACGTGGCCAGGGTCTCCGTCGGCACCGTCAGCGCGGCGGCCATCGAGACGAGCACGTAGACCAGACCGGCCACGACCATGCCGCCGACCAGCGAGCGCGGGAACGACTTGTAGGGGTCGATGGTCTCCTCGGCGACGTTGGCGGTGTTCTCGAAGCCGGTCATGGCGAAGAAGGAGAACGAGATGCCGGCGAGCACGGCGAGCGCCGGGCTGCCGAAGTCGCCACCGGTGTCGATGTGGGTCAGCACGCCGAAGTCGGCGTTGCCCTGGAAGACGTAGACGATGCCGATGACCAGCACGATCAGCAGCCCGGCCACCTCGACGAAGGTCATCAGCATGTTCATCACCACCGACTCGGTGATGCCGATGAAGTTGACCACGACGAGCAGGGCCACGAAGACCAGCGAGACGAGGAGCGCCGGCGGGCCGGACCACAGCGTGTCGAAGTAGGAGGCGAAGCCGACGGCCAGCGAGCCCGAGGCCGCCATGCTCGCGGCCAGGAACGACACCGTGATGAGGAAGGTCAGCGGACGACTGCCGAACGCCTTGTTGACGTAGAGCGAGGCCCCGGCCGCCTGCGGGTACTTCGTCACCAGCTCGGCGTACGCCGCCCCGGTGATCGCCGCGACCGTCACGCCGAGCGCGAAGGCGATCCAGAAGGCCCCGCCCACGGCGGCGGCGACCAGTCCGATGAGGACGTAGATGCCGGACCCGAGCACGTCGCCCAGGGTGTAGAAGAAGAGCAGGCGACCGGTGATCGAGCGCTTGAGCTCGCTGTCGTCCTCGTCCAGTGGGGGCGCAGTGGCGGTGTCTGACATCCACCGACCCCATCGGTCCCGGCGGGCGTTGTCAACTGCACCCCACCCCGAAGGGCTCAGAGCAGGCGGCGGTCGGAGGCCCACTTCGTGAGCTCGTGACGGCTCGAGAGCTGGAGCTTGCGCAGCACCGAGGACATGTGGGTCTCGACCGTCTTCACCGAGATGAAGAGCTCCTTCGCGACCTCCTTGTAGGCGTAGCCGCGGGCGATCAGGCGCATCACCTCGCGCTCGCGCTCGGTGAGGCGGTCGAGGTCCTCGTCGACAGCCGCGACGTCGATCGAGCCGGCGAAGGCGTCGAGGACGAAGCCGGCCAGGCGCGGCGAGAAGACGGCGTCTCCCCCGGCCACCCGGGTGATCGCGTCGACGAGCTCGGGGCCGGTGATCGTCTTGGTGACGTAGCCCCGGGCGCCGCCGCGGATCGTGCCGATGACGTCCTCGGCCGCGTCGGAGACCGACAGCGCGAGGTAGAGCGTGTCGGGCGACGGCTGGCGCCGCATCACCTCGACCCCTCCGCCGCCGGGCAGGTGGACGTCCAGCAGCACCACCTGGGGCTGGAGGTCGGCGACCACCTTGATCGCCGCATCGGCGTCGGCGGCCTCGCCGACGACCTCCACGACACCCGCACCCGTCGCGGCCAGCTCGGCGCGGACCCCGGCGCGGAACATCGCGTGGTCGTCGACCAGGACGACGCGGACTGGCTGGCTCATCGGTTCTCCTCGTCGGGTGCTGCGGTGCGGGGCATGTGGAGGCGGACCTCGGTGCCCTCGTCGGGGGCCGAGCGTACGTCGGCGCGACCCCCGTGGCGGGCCATCCGGTCCACGATGCTGTTGCGGACGCCCTGCCGGTCGGCGGCGACGGCGTCGACGTCGAAGCCGGCCCCGCGATCGCGGACGAAGACGTCCACGGCGTCGTCCGAGGTCTCGGCGAAGACGTCGGCGCGCTTGGTGCCGGCGTGCTTGGCGACGTTGACGACGGCCTCGCGCGCGGCGTGCACGACGGGACGGATCTCCTCGGTGAGCGGGCAGTCGCCGACGGTGACGACGTCGACGACGACGTCGTGCTGGGTCTCGACGTCGGCGGCCATCTCCTTGAGGGCGCCGGCGAGCGTGGTCGCGTCGGTGGTGTCGGCCTCGAAGAGCCACTGCCGCAGGTCGCGCTCCTGGGAGCGGGCGAGCCGGGCGACCATCGTCGAGTCGCCCGAGTTCTTCTGGATCAGGGCGAGGGTCTGGAGCACCGAGTCGTGGAGGTGGGCGGCCATGTCGGCGCGCTCCTGGGTGCGGACGCGCTCGGCGCGCTCGGCGGCGAGGTCGTCGACCAGGCGCATCACCCACGGCCCGACGACGATCGCGAGGCCGACCAGGCCCAGCAGACCGGCGACCAGCACCGGGAGGGCGAAGGTCACCTGTCCGGCGACGACCGCGAAGACGATCAGTGCGGTGACGATGAGGCCGAGGCCGGCGGCGATGCGGGCGTAGGCCGCCCAGCCACCGTTGCCGAACACCGCGCGGAACGGGTCGATCCGGCCCGACGAGTCGATCCACCGCTCGCGCTGCGCCTCGTCGGCCTGGCGCCACAGCAGGGCGACGCCGGCGATGCCGAGGACGACCGGCCAGAAGAGCGCGCCCTGCCCGAAGATCCCCTCGAAGCCCAGGACGACGCCGAACAGCAGCGCGCCCAGCGCGATGGCCGGTCCGGCGTCGCGCAGCCGCGACCGCTTGCCCGGGCGCTTGCCCGTGCGGGTCGCGCTCTCGAGGCCCGGCGAGCTGACGTCGAAGCCCTGGCCGGCGGGCAGGAACACCCACAGGCCGGCGTAGAGCATCAGGCCGAAGCCGCCCAGCAGCGCGGTCGCCACGAAGAAGACGCGCACCCACAGCACCGGCACCGCCAGGTGGGTGGCCAGCCCGGCCGCGACACCCCCGACGATCGACGACGACGTGTCGCGGTGGGCCCGTCGCGGCCCGACCGGGCGCGACCGCGGGGAGGCGGGGTGAGGGGGGTTGGCGTACGACATCGTGGCTCCATCGTCGCAGGCACGCGCGTGCGCGACCATGAGGACTGACCCCGAGAGGACCCTGAGCCCGACCCGGGGCGAGCACGGCAGGATCAGGGCTGTCCCCGATGGTGGGGAGCGCCCGCAGCGCCGAGAGTTGGAGCATGGACACCACCGAGCAGCACCCCGCACCGCCGCAGGAGCCGGCACCCGGTCCGACGCAGGGACCCCGCGTCAGCCGGGACGAGATGAAGGACCTCGGCCGCCTGCGCCGCAGCGTCACCGACCGGCACATCGCCGGGGTCGCCGGTGGCCTTGCCCGCCACCTCGACATCGATCCGATCATCGTGCGGGTCGCCCTCGTCGTCGCGGTCTTCTTCGGCGGCGCCGGCCTGCTCGCCTACGTGGGTGCCTGGGTGCTCGTCCCCGAGGAGGGGACCAACGACGAGCCCCTCGGCCTCGACCGCCGCAACCGCTCCCTCGCCCTCGCCGGCGTCGGCGTCCTCGCCGTGCTGTGCGCGGTCGGCGACTGGGCCGGTGCGTTCTGGTTCCCGTGGCCGCTGGCGATCCTCGCCGCGATCGTCGTGTGGTTCCTCAACCACAAGCAGAAGGGCTCGGCCGCCCCGCGGCAGCCGAAGACCGGATACGGGTACGACCCCGGCTACGCCGCACCGACCTTCGCGCAGGCGGACGCCGGCAGCCACGCCGGCGCCGAGACCGGCACTGGCTCGGGCACGGCCGAGACCGTGACGGACGCGCCCGCCGGGCCGGCCTACGAGCAGCCCTCCTCCCAGCCGTACTCCCAGCCGTACTCCCAGCCGTACTCATGGGTGCCGCCGACCTCCTACGTCCGCGAGCGTCCCCGCAACCCGCGCAAGCGCGGACCGAAGCTCTTCCTCTTCACGGTCGCGCTGATCGCCCTGGCCGAGGGCGTCCTGGGGGTCGTCGACCTGGCCGGCACGGCCGTCGCGGACAGCGCCTACCCGGCGCTCGCGCTCGGCATCACTGCACTGATGCTGCTGGTCGGCTCGTTCTGGGGCCGCGCCGGCGGGCTGGTCGCGCTCGGCCTGGTCGCCGCGCTCGCCACGGCCGGTGCCACCGTCAGCGACAACTTCGACACCGGTGACCGGAGCTACTCCCCGACCAGCGCGGGCGAGGTGCGCGACAGCTACGACTTCGGCGCCGGCAACTTCACCCTCGACCTCTCCGGCGTCACGGACGTCGACGGGCTCGACGGCCGTGACATCGCCATCGACGGCGTCGGCGGGCAGATCGAGGTCGTCGTCCCCGACGGCATGGACGTCGACGTCAAGACGTCCGTGGTCGGCGGCGACAGCCGGGTCTTCGACCAGCGCAGCGACGGCTTCGACGTCACCCAGGACGGGTTCCTCGACGGCGGCGACGGCGTCCCGGACATGTCCATCACCATCGACCTGGTCGGCGGCGAGATCGTCGTCCGCGAAGCGGCCTGAGGAGCAGCGCCATGACTGAGAACACCAATCCGGACAGCACGTACGACAGCTACGACGGCTACGACACCGACGTGTACGGCACCGCGACCGACGCGTACGACGAGCCGATGGTCGGCCCGCTCGACGCCCCCGAGCAGGACTCGGGCTTCCACCAGGTCAACATCGGCCAGCTCGTGATGGGCGTCGCCTTCGCCGGCATCGTGCTGGTGTGGGCGCTGGTCCAGGGCGACGTGGTCGAGACCGGCGAGCTGCGGTGGCTGCTCCCGATCCCGTGGATCGCGGCGGGTGCCGCCGGGCTCGTGGCGACGGTGCTGCCGTCGCGCCGGACCCAGCAGTGATCAGGCCAGCGAGCCGGCCGGCAGCGCGAACCACCTGAGGTCGTCGAATTCCGCGCCGAGGTGGGCGGTGTCCGACCAGTCCGGAGGCGTGGCGGCGGCCATGATCGCGCGGCCCTCGTCGAGGTGCTCCCCGAGCACCGAGGCGGGGGCCGTCGTCGTGTGGCTGGGCCAGGTCATCGTGCCGTCGGCGGCGTAGGACACGTCGGCGAGGCGCAGCGGTGGCTCGACGGCCCCGTCCCGGTGCCGCCAGAGACCGGTGGCCGGCTCGAAGCGGTAGTCGCCGAGCAGCCGCCAGCCGTCGCGGGCGACGAGCCGCACGGCCTCCACGACGTAGGAGAAGACCTCCTCGTCGACGAAGTAGTTGAAGTTCACCCGCACCCAGCCGGGCTTGATGCCCTCGCACCCGGTGGCGATCTGCTGCTCGAACTGGTGGCTGGTGTCGAGGTCGATGTCGAGCAGCCGGTGGCCGTAGGGGCCGGCGCACGAGCAGCCGCCGCGCGTCTGGATGCCGAAGAGGTCGTTGAGCAGCGCGACCACGAAGTTGTGGTGGAGGTAGGAGCCGTCGGGCGCCTTGATCACGAACGACACGATCGAGAGCCGCTGGGCCTCGAGGTTGCCGAGGATCTGCAGCGTCGGCTCGGCGCGCCACTCCTCGACGGCCCGGCGCAGCATCTGCTCCTCGTGGGCCTGGATGGTCTCGACGCCGACGGCCTGCTTGAGCTGGAAGACCAGCCCGGCGCGGATCGACTCGACGATCGCGGGGGTGCCGCCCTCCTCGCGGTGGGCCTTGTCGTCGAGGTAGCGGTGCTCGGTCGGGTTGACGTACATGACCGTGCCGCCGCCCGGCACGACCGGCACCCGGTTGGCCATCAGCTCCTTGCGCACCACCAGCACGCCCGGCGTGCCGGGCCCGCCGATGAACTTGTGCGGGCTGATGAAGATCGCGTCCTTGCGCGAGCGGCCGGGGCCGTACATCTCGATGTCGACGTAGGGCGCGCACGCGGCGAAGTCCCAGAAGCTCAGCGCACCGTGCTCGTGGAGCAGGTCGGCGACCCCCTCGGTGTCGGTGACGATGCCGGTGACGTTCGAGGCGGCCGAGAAGGACCCGATCCTGAGCGGCCGGTCGGCGTGGCGCTCGAGCTCCTCGCGCAGGTGGTCGAGCGAGACCAGGCCGTCGGCGTCCTCGTGGATCGTCACGACGTCGGCGATCGTCTCGCGCCAGCTGACCTCGTTGGAGTGGTGCTCGAAGGGGCCGATGAAGACGACCGGCCGCTGGTCGGCCGGGATCGCCGCGCTCAGGTGGTAGGTGTCGTCGAGGCCGGCCGGGATCCGCAGGCCGAGGATGCCGATGAGCTTGTCGATCGCGGCCGTGGAGCCGGACCCGCAGAAGACCACCACGGTCTCGTCGTCGCCGCCGACCGCGTCGCGGATGATCCGGCGGGCGTCCTCGCGCAGCCGGGTGGTCTGCAGGCCGGTGCCGCTGGCCTCGGTGTGGGTGTTGGCGTAGGCCGGCAGCACCTGCGCGCGGATGAAGTCCTCGACGAAGGTCAGGCTGCGGCCCGACGCGGTGTAGTCGGCGTAGGTCACCCGGCGCGGGCCGTAGGGGCCCTGCATCACCTGGTCGTCGCCGATCACGGATGCGCGGATCCGCTCGAGGAGGGCTTTCGAGGCGTCGGTGCAGGCGTGCGTCACCAGGTGAGCGTACGCCGGTGCAAGGCTGGGCCTTGCACCTCCCGCACCGCCGCGAGGGCACCCTCGGGGTGGTCGGTGATGACCCCGTCGACGCCGGCGTCGAGCAGCGCGCGCACCTCGGCGGACATGTCCCCGAGCGCGTCGGGGGCCTCGCCGTGGCGGAGGTTGCTGGGCAGGAACCGGTTCTCCCCGCGCACCGTCCACGCGTGCACGGTCAGGCCGCGGCGGTGGGCGTCGCGGACCAGGCTCGAGGGACCGCCGATCGCGCCGGTGCGGTCGCGCGGCAGGACCATCGCCTTGTCGGGGCCGATGCCGTCGGCGTACTCGTCGATCGCGTCCAGCGCCTCGGCCGTCACCGGGTCGTGGTCCTCGAGGAGCTGGACGAGCGGCAGCCGGGTGCGGCCGGCGAGGCGACGCAGGATCGGGGCCTCGAACGACATGAGGCTCACCCGCGCCCACGGGTGGTCGAGGCCGTGGCGTGCCAGGTCGCGCAGGAGCGGCTCGTCGAGGGGCAGCCCCGCCAGGTCGTGGTGGGTGGCGTGCTTGAGCTCGAGCAGCACCCCGACCGCACGACCGCGGCGGGCCGACTCGGCCCCGACCATCGCCAGCACCTCGGTGAGCGTCGGCACGCCCTCGGCACCGTCGTACGCCGTGTTGGCGGGACGGGTGCGCGGCATCCGCTCGCGCGTGGCGAGCGTCTTGAGCTCGGGCAGCGTGAAGTCCTGGACGAACCAGCCGCGCTGCGCGACGCCGTCCACCGTGAGCGTGCGCCGCAGGTGGGCGAGCTCGGGGCGGCTCGCGACGTCGGTGGTCGTGCTGAGCTCGAGGTCGTGGCGGGCGACCAGCACCCCGTCCCTGGTGGAGACGAGGTCGAGCTCGATGTCGTCGACGCCCATCCGGATCGCGGTCCGGTAGGCGTCGAGGGTGTGCTCGGGACGGTGACCGCTGGCGCCGCGGTGCGCGACCACGGCGGGCGTGAGGACCAACGACGAGGTCCTCGTGTGCCAACCCGGGGCAGCCTCGCGGGTCACCGTCATGGAACGAGCGTGCGCGCCCTCGCCGTCGGACCGGGGACCGGCGGGTGACCTCATGGTGAATGACGCATGATGACCGCGTGACGCTCCCCTCCTTCCCGACCCTGACCTCCCTCCCCGCGGCCGACCACCCGACGCTCGTGGCGCCGCCCGTCGCGGCCGTCCTCGCCGGGTGGGCGGGCGCCTCCGAGGTCGCCGTGGTGGAGATCGACCCCGACCTCGCCGACACCGCAGCGATGAGCGAGGCCTTCGACATCCCGATGACGGCGAGCGGCAACTGCGTCGTGGTGTCGGGCGCCCGGGCGGGCGAGGAGCGGATCGCCGCGTGCGTGGTGCGCGCCGACACCCGCGCCGACGTCAACACGCTGGTCCGCAAGATGCTCGACGTGCGCAAGTGCTCCTTCCTGCCGATGGACCGTGCGGTCGCCGAGACCGGGATGGAGTACGGCGGGATCACCCCGGTCGGCCTGCCCGAGGGCTGGCGGGTGCTGGTCCACGAGGCGCTGCTCGAGGAGCCGGTGGTCGTGCTGGGCAGCGGCGTACGACGCTCCAAGCTGCTCGTCCCCGGCCGGCTCCTCGCCGACCTGCCGGGCGCCGAGGTCGTCGCGGGCCTCGGGCGGTGAGCACGCCCCGGCTGATCCCGGTCCACACGCCGCGCGAGCCGCAGGGCGTCGTCCTCGTGCTGCACGGCGGCGCCAGCCGCGGCGCGGGCGTGAGGGTCAGCCCGACCCAGCTCTCGGTCCTGCGGATGGTCCCGGTCGCTCGCCGGATCGCCCGTGCCGGCCGGTCGCGGCTGGCGGTCCTCCGCCTGCTCAACACCCACCGCGGCTGGGACGCGGGCACCACCCCCGTGATGGACGTGGCATGGGCGCTCGGGCAGGTCGCCGAGCAGCACGGCGACCTCCCCGTCGCGCTCGTCGGCCACTCGCTCGGCGGACGCGCGGCCCTGCTCGGTGGCGTCGAGCCGGGGGTGCGCAGCGTCGTGGCGCTCAACCCGTGGGTCCAGACCACCGACCGCGTGCGGCTCGGGGACACCCGGACGCTGGTCGTGCACGGCACCGACGACCGCATCGCCAGCCCGGAACGCGCGCTCCAGCTGGCCCGGCGGCTGTCGGAGTCGGGGCGGGTCGGCTACATCGCGGTCGCGGGCGGCAAGCACGCCATGCTCCGGCGCGGGCGCACGTTCGAGCGCCTCGCCGCCGAGTTCGTGACGTGCACGCTGCTCGGCGACCCCGCCCGGTCCAGCGCCGTCCGCGAGGTGCTGGACGGCGCCCCCTGGGTCGAGGTCTGAGCCCCGGGCCCGGCCGAAAAGGATTCGTCGCGCCGGAGGGTCCCTCCCTAGCATCGTGCGGTGCGCACCCTCCCCGTCCCCGATCCAGGAGTGGCGGACCACCGCACGCCGAACCGGTTCCTGTGGTGGCTGGCCCGGCGCCAGTGGCAGACCCTGCTCGGGGGCATGTTCTTCGGGATCCTCTGGGGCGCCGCGCAGGCCGTGATGCCGGCTGTCCTCGGGCGCGCGATCGACCTCGGCGTGGCCGCGAAGGACACCTCGCAGCTCGTCCACTGGACCGGCGTGATGCTCGCGATCGGCCTGGTCCAGGCGGTCAGCGGGATCATGCGGCACCGCTTCGCGGTCACCAACTGGCTCACGGCGGCCTACCGCACCGTGCAGCTGATCACCCGCCAGACGGTCCGCCTCGGCGGCACGCTGCCGCGCAAGGTGTCGACCGGCGAGGTCGTCGCCATCGGGACGAGCGACCTGTCCCACCTCGGCGCCGTGATGGACACCAGCGCACGCTTCGTCGGCTCGCTCGTCTCCTTCTTCCTGGTCGGCTTCCTGCTGCTCCGCACGTCGGTCACGCTGGGGCTGGTCGTGCTCCTCGGGGTGCCGCTGCTGATGGTCGCCGTCGGGCCGCTGCTCAAGCCGCTGCAGTCCCGCAGCGCGCACCAGCGCCACCTCACCGGCGCGCTCGCGAACACCGCCAGCGACATCGTCGGCGGGCTCCGGGTGCTGCGCGGGATCGGTGGCGAGCAGGTCTTCCTCGACCGCTACCGCCGCGAGTCGCAGGGTGCCCGCAACGCCGGCGTCCAGGTCGCCTGGGTGCAGTCGATGCTCGACGCGCTGCAGGTGCTGCTCCCCGGGATCTTCGTGGTGGTCGTCGTCTGGCTCGGCGCCCGCACGGCCGTCTCCGGCCAGATCACCGCCGGCGAGCTGGTCGCCTTCTACGGCTACGCCGCCTTCCTCATGCTCCCGCTGCGCACGGCCACCGAGTTCGCGAACCGGTTCATCCGCGCGCACGTCGCCGCCCGCCGGGTCTGCAACGTCCTGGCCGTCGAGCCCGACGTGACCGACCCCGACTCCCCACAGTCCTCGCCCCCGCCGGGCAGCGTGCTCGCCGACGCCCGCTCGGGCCTGTCGGTCCGACCGGGCACGATGCTCGCCCTGGTGAGCGACCAGCCGGACGACTCCGCCGCGCTCGCCGACCGCCTCGGGCTCTGCGCGGCACCGGTCGACGACGACGTGACACTGGGCGGCGTACCGCTCACGGCGCTGGCGCACGACGAGGTGCGCCGCCGGATCGTGGTGTCCGACACCGGCAGCGCCCTCTTCAGCGGCACGCTCCGCGCCGGCCTCGACGTGCGCGGGACGGGCGGCGTCGACGCCGCGATGCGCACCGCGTCGGCCGAGGACGTCCTCGACGGGCTCGCCGACGGGTTGGACACCGTCGTGGCCGAGCGCGGCCGGTCGTTCTCCGGCGGGCAGCGGCAGCGGCTGGTGCTCGCGCGCGTGCTGACGAGCGACCCGGAGGTCCTGGTCCTGGTCGAGCCGACGTCGGCCGTCGACGCCCACACCGAGGCGCGGATCGCGTCCCGGCTGCGCGCCCACCGCGCCGGGCGCACCACCGTCGTCACCACCGTCAGCCCGCTCCTGCTCGACCAGGTCGACGAGGTCGCGCTGCTCGTCGACGGCCGGGTCGTGGCCACCGGCACGCACGCCGACCTGCTCGCGACCCACCCCGGCTACCGCGCGATCGTGACGCGCGAGGTCGAGCCGGAGGTCGCGTCGTGAGCACCCGGCTCCCCGTCGCCGGCCCCGCCGACGTACGCCGCTACGCGCGCGACCTCGCGCGCCGCCACCCGCGGATGCTGTGGTCCGCGCTCGGCCTCCACGTGCTGGCCGCCGCGGCCGGGCTGGCCGCACCCCGGCTGCTGGGCGGGCTCGTGCAGGCCGTCGAGGACGGCACGACGGTCGCGCACGTCGACCGCATCGCGCTGCTGCTCGGCGGCTTCCTCGTGCTGCAGACCGTGCTCACCCGCTACGCCCGCTACCTCTCGCAGGTGCTCGGCGAGCAGGTGCTGGCGGAGCTGCGCGAGGACTTCGTCGAGAACGCCCTCGCCCTGCCCGTCGGCACCGTCGAGTCGGCCGGCTCGGGCGACCTGCTGACCCGCACGAGCCGCGACGTGGACCAGCTCGGCTGGTCGGTGCGGTGGGCGCTGCCCGAGTGGACCATCGCGGTCGTCACCGCGGTCCTCACCTTCGCGGCCGCGCTCTCGGTCGGGTGGTGGGTCTTCCTGCCCTGCCTGCTCGCGCTGCCGCCGCTCGTGACGGGTCTGCGGTGGTACCTCGGCCGCGCCCGGCCGGGCTACGAGCGGGAGTCGGCGTCCTACAGCCAGATCACGACGACCCTCGCCGAGACGGTCGAGGGCGCACGGACGGTCGAGGCGCTCGGCCTCGGCCGGGAGCGGGTCGCGGCCGCCGACGCGGACTGCGCGGAGTCCTACGCCGCCGAGCGCTACACGCTGCGGCTGCGCACGGTGTTCTTCCCGTCGATGGAGATCGCCTACCTGCTGCCGGTGGTCGGGACGCTGCTCTTCGGCGGCTGGCTCTACACGCGCGGCCAGGTGTCGCTGGCCGAGGTGACCGCGGCGACGCTCTACGTCCAGATGCTCATCGACCCGGTCGACCGGCTGGTGTCGATCCTCGACGAGCTGCAGGTCGGCGCGGCCTCGCTGGCGCGGCTCCTCGGTGTCGGCCAGGTGCCCGACGACCGCGAGGTCACCGGCGCCGTGCCCGTCGACGAGAAGCTCGACGCGGAGGACGTCCGCTTCTCCTACATCGAGGGCCGCGACGTGCTGCACGGCGTCGACCTCGACGTCGGGGTCGGCGAGCGGATCGCGATGGTCGGCCCGTCCGGCGCCGGCAAGTCGACGCTCGGCCGGCTGCTCGCCGGCATCCACCCGCCCCGCACCGGTCGGGTGACCGTCGGCGACGTCGGACTGGTGGAGCTGCCGCTCGACGACCTGCGCGGCCACGTCGCGCTCGTGACCCAGGAGCACCACGTCTTCGTCGGCACGCTCTGGGAGAACGTCGTCCTCGCGCGGCCGGGCTCGTCGCTGTCCGAGATCCGCGACGCGCTCGCCGCCGTCGACGCGCTGGAGTGGGTCGACGCGCTGCCCGACGGGCTCGACACCGTCGTCGGCTCCGGCGGGCGGGCCCTCACGCCCGCGCAGGCCCAGCAGGTCGCGCTCGCCCGGCTGGTGCTCGCCGACCCCCACACGCTCGTGCTCGACGAGGCCACCTCCCTCATCGACCCGCGCGCCGCACGGCACCTCGAGCGCTCGCTCGCGGCGGTGCTCGAGGGCCGTACCGTCATCGCCATCGCCCACCGCCTCTTCTCCGCCCACGACGCCGACCGCGTCGCCGTGGTCGAGGACGGCGTGATCTCCGAGTTCGGCTCGCACGACGACCTCGTCGCCGCCGGCGGGTCCTACGCAGCCCTGTGGGAGTCCTGGCACGGGAAGGGCTGAATCACGGTTCGGTGACGAGCCTTCCGCCAGGCGGTGGGGTCCGGGCATGCTCCGCGCATGACGAGACGGGGGTACGTCGCCCTGGCGCTGGCCGTGGTCGTGCTGCTCGTCGTGCCGCTCGGGCTGGTGCCGTTCGTGCTGGCCCACGAGCGCGACGCCGAGCCGCCTGCCTCCGTCGACGACGACTACCGGATCGACGGCGACCTCACGTGCGACAGCGACGTCCCAGACGCGCCCACGCTTCCGCTCGAGGAGCAACCGGTCGCGCTGCTGGTGTGCGTCGCCCCGGACACCTCGGTGCCGTGGACCGCGCCCACGGACGTGCTGGAGCAAGGACTCGACCGGCTGACCCGGCAGCTGGCCGAGCTCGAGCCGGCGCCCGACGAGCCGTTCGACTGCACGTTCGACGCCGGCCCGGACTACGTGATGCTGTTCCGGCTCCCGGGCGGCAAGGCGATGCGACTCGACGGATCGACGGCCGGTTGCCGTCTTGTGTCCGCATCGGGTGCGGGCTGGTTCGGCGGCGACGAGGTGATGTCGACCGTGGTCGACCTCGTGCACGATCAGCGCGCGACCCGGACGCCGCCCACGGACCTCCCGAAGGCGCCTCCCTGCACGCTCGCCGACGGCGAGCTGCCGGCGTACTCGCTCACGGGCGACGTCCGCGAGCTCGTCGTCGCGACGTCCTGCTGGACCGAGGGGACCAGGCCCAACCCGCAGGTGAACGGTCCCGTCGAGGTCGACCCTCGAGACGTCCGGACACTGGTGCGCGACCTCGCCGCCAACAGCGAGCCGGTCAAGGTCTTCGGCGAGGACCTCGTCTGTCCCGGTGGTCGCAAGGGCTACTACAGCCAGTGGCTGCTGGGTCGGACAGCATGGGGAGACCTGATCCCGCTGCACGGCTCCTGCCACGAGTTCGCGATCGTTCCCCAGTGGCAGCGCCCCGAGCGCGGCGACCCGATGCGCTGGGTGCCCTCACCCCACGCGCAGCAGATCCTCGACCGCCTGCGCAGCTGACGGCGTACACGTGTCCGGGATGTCGCCCTCCTGACAGCCGGTCGAGGGCCACTTCTCGGACACGTGTGTCGGAGGGACCGGGCCTTGCCATCGTGACAGTAAAACTGTCACAGTTGAGGCATGCGCCTCGCCACCTCCCTGATGTACGACGGCAACCCCCGCACCGCGGCCGACCAGGTGGTCGCGCTGGAGAAGGCCGGCCTCGACAGCGTGTGGGTGGCGGAGGCCTACGGCTTCGACTCGCCGACGCTGATGGGCTACCTCGCGGCGAAGACCGAGACGGTGAAGATCGGCTCGGCGATCCTCAACATCTACTCCCGCACGCCCGGCGCGCTGCTGCAGACCGCGGCCGGTCTCGACAACGTCAGCGGCGCTCGCGCGATCCTCGGCCTCGGCGTCAGCGGGCCGCAGGTGATCGAGGGCTTCCACGGCGTGCCCTACGCCAAGCCCATGGCCCGCACCGCCGAGGTCATCGACGTGATCCGCCGCGGCCTGAAGCGTGAGCCGCTGACCTCCGACGGCGTCTTCCACCTTCCGCTCACCAAGGAGCACGGCGCGGTCACCGGGCTCGGCAAGCCGCTCAAGATCCTCACCAAGGTCGAGCGCGACACGATCCCGATCTGGATCGCCTCCCTCGGGCCGAAGAACGTCGAGCAGACCGCCGAGATCGCCGACGGCTGGATCCCCCACCTCTTCCACCCCGAGAAGGCGCACCTCGTCTGGGGCGAGGCGCTCGCCGCCGGCAACGCCAAGCGCCAGGAGGGCCTCGGCCCGCTGCAGGTGATGGCCGGCGGCATGGTCGCGATCGGCGAGGGCCCGGAGACCAAGGCGCTGCTCGACTTCGCGCGGCCGCTCTTCGCCCTCTACGTCGGCGGCATGGGCGCGAAGGGCAAGAACTTCTACAACGACGTGGCGCGGGCCTACGGCTACGAGAAGGAGGCCGAGGAGATCCAGGACCTGTACCTCTCCGGCAAGAAGAAGGAGGCCGAGGCGCTCGTCCCCACCGAGTGGCTCGAGGCGGCCAACCTCGTCGGCCCGGCGTCCTACGTCAAGGAGCGGATCGCCGCCTTCGAGGAGGCCGGCGTCACCGACCTCACCGTCGTGCCCGCCACCGAGGACCCGGCGGCGACGGTCGCGCAGCTCAAGGAATGGATGTCCTGAGCCCGTGCGCGCCCCCGGTCGCCTCGCGAACCTCCGCCGGATCCAGTCACTGGACCCGGAGGTCGACTTCGACGAGATCGTCCGGCTGACCGCGCGCTTCGAGTTCCCCTGGGACTACGTCCAGGGCACCGGCATCGCCTTCATGCGCGACTACGGCATCCCCTCCATCGCCGGCCTGCTCGACCGGACCCGCGAGTTCGAGGACCACGGGGTCAAGAGGTACGACGACACGATCCTGGTCGGCGACGAGGCGACCCTCGACGGCATCGACTCGCCCCGCTCGCACGCCGCGCTGCGCCGGCTCAACCGGATCCACGGCCACTACGACATCCCGAACGACGAGCTCGCCTACGTCCTCGCCACCACGATCGTCGGACCGGTCCGCTGGATCGAGGCCTACGGCTGGCGCCCGCTCGACCCGCACGAGCTCGTCGCGCTGACGAGGGTCACCACGCGCTTCGGCGAGCTGATGGGCATCAAGGGCCTCCCGGAGACGTACGATGGCTACCTCACGCTGCTGGTCGATCACGAGCGGCAGCACTTCGCCGCCACGCCGGAGGCCACCCGGCTCGCCGAGGCCTCCATCCGGATCGCCCGCGAGGTCGCGCCTCCCCACCTGCGACCGCTGCTGCGGCGCGTCACGATCGCCCTGATGGACGAGCCGCTGCGCGAGGTCCTCGGGCTCCCGCGACAGCCGGAGTGGTTCGTCCGCGCGGTGCGTGCCGGCCTCCGGGCACGTGGCCGGCTGCTGCGGCTCGCCACCCCGCGGCGGACGGCGTACCGCCACCGGCCCACCACCTATCCCCACGGCTACCGGCTCGAGGACCTCGGGCCGGTCGCGATGCTCGACGAGCTCAACGACCCCCACAGGAAGGCCGCCCATGCCTGACCGCCCCAGCATCCTCGAGCAGGAGCACGAGGACTTCCGCGCCGTCGCGCGGTCCTTCTTCGACAAGGAGGTCGTGCCGCACCACGCTGCGTGGGAGGAGGTCGGCATCGTCGACCGCGAGGTGTGGCGCAAGGCCGGCGAGCGCGGGCTGCTGTGCTTCGACGTCGACGAGGCCTACGGCGGGCCCGGCATCACGGACTTCCGCTACAACATGGTGCTCGCCGAGGAGGCCGGCCGCGCGGGTGCGAGCGGTCCCGGCTTCGCCGTGCACACCGACATCATCGTCCCCTACCTCTCCTCGCTCGGGACCGAGGAGCAGAAGCAGCGGTGGCTGCCGGGCTGCGTCTCCGGCGACATCGTCACCGCGATCGCGATGACCGAGCCGGGCGCGGGCTCCGACCTCCAGGGCATCCGGACGACCGCGGTCGACGCCGGCGACCACTACGTCCTCAACGGGTCCAAGACCTTCATCTCCAACGGCATCCTGTCCGACCTCGTCGTCGTGGTCTGCCGCACCGACCCCGACGCCGGCCACCAGGGCATCTCGCTGCTCGTCGTCGAGCGGGGGATGGAGGGCTTCGAGCGGGGCCGCAACCTGGCGAAGATGGGCCTGCACGCGCAGGACACCGCCGAGCTCAGCTTCACCGACGTCCGCGTCCCGAAGGAGAACCTCCTCGGCGCCGAGGGGTCGGGCTTCATCTCGCTGATGGAGAACCTCCCGCAGGAGCGCATCTCGATCGGGTGCATCGCGGTCGCGGCGATCGAGCACGTCCTCGACCTCTGCCTGGCCTACGCCAAGGAGCGCGAGGCCTTCGGCAAGCCGATCGGGAAGTTCCAGCACAACCGCTTCGTGCTGGCGGAGATGGCGACCGAGGCGCACATCGCCCGCGTCTTCATCAACGACTGCGTGCTGCGGCTCAACGCCGGCACGGCCGACACCGCGCTCGCGTCGATGGCGAAGTGGTGGACCACCGAGCTCCAGAAGCGCGTCGTCGACGCGGGCGTCCAGCTGCACGGCGGCTACGGCTACATGGACGAGTACCCCATCTCCAAGGCCTACACCGACTCGCGGATCCAGACGATCTACGGCGGCACGACCGAGATCCAGAAGGAGATCATCGGGCGCATGCTCGGTCTGTGAGCCTGGTGAGGCTGGTACTCCCGTTCCCATGACAACGGGTCCACTGGTCCCCCGTCGCGCGCCGACGCACGGTGGAGCCATGACCACCCAGAGCACCACCTCGTCCGTCACCTCCTTCCTGGGCGACAAGCCCGTCCACCGCATCGGCTTCGGCGCCATGCAGCTCGCCGGCCCGGGGGTCTTCGGCCCGCCGGCCGATCCCGACGGCGCCCGCGCCGTGCTGCGCCGCGCCGTCGAGCTCGGCGTCGACCACATCGACACCGCGCAGTTCTACGGCCCCGACGTCGTCAACGACCTGATCCGTGAGGCGCTGCACCCCTACCCGGAGAACCTCCGCCTCGTCACCAAGGTCGGCGCCACCCGCGACGACCAGGGCGCGTGGGTGCCGGGCGCCGAGCCGGCCGACCTCAAGCACCAGGTCGAGCAGAACCTCCGCTCCCTCGGCGTCGAGCGGATGGACCTGGTCAACCTGCGCCGCTTCGAGCGCGACGACCCGGACCGTGTCGAGCCCGCGCTCGAGGACCAGCTCGGCGCGCTCGCGGAGCTGCGCGAGGAGGGCAAGATCGACCTGATCGGCGTCTCGAGCGTCACCGCGGAGACCGTACGACGTGCGCACGAGCTGGTCGGGCTCGGCGAGGTGCAGAACGCGTTCAGCATCCTCGACCGGACCGACGAGCCGGTGCTCGAGGTGTGCCGTGAGCGCGGGATCGCCTACGTGCCGTACTTCCCGCTCGGCTCGGCCTTCACCGGCGGCCCGGCTGCCCTGGCCGCCGACGAGCACGTGTCGACCGTCGCCGCCCGGCACGGCGTCACGGCCAGCCAGGTCGCGCTGGCGTGGCTGCTCGCGCAGTACGACCGGATGCTGCTGATCCCCGGTACCAGCTCGGTCGCGCACCTCGAGGAGAACATGGCCGTGCTCGACATCGTCCTCGACGCGGACGACCTGGCCCGGCTCGACCAGGTGGAGCCGAAGCCCGTCGGCCACTGAGCCCTGCCCGTCAGGCGCCGACCATCTCCTGGAGCCCGACGACGACGGCCAGGGCGAGGGCCTCGGCGTCGGGCGAGCCGGGCTCGGCGGTGAAGACCACGATCTGCAGCTCGCCGTCGTTCACGGTCAGCTTGTCGCAGTCGAGGGTCATCCAGCCGACGACCGGGTGGTGGAGCGTCTTGCGCTGCGCGCCCCGCGGCTTCGCCGGGGTGGTCTCCCAGAGCTCGGCGAAGTGCGGGCTCTCCCGGAGGAGGTCCTCGACGAGCGAGGAGAGGTCGGGGTCGTGCGGCAGCCGGAGCAGCGCGGCCCGCAGGTCGGCGACCACGTCGCGCTCGACCATCGACCGGGTCTGCGGCTCGAAGCGGCCCATCCCGGGCAGGTCCATGAAGGTGCGCCACGCGCGGTTCTGACCGCGCTCGGACTCCCCCGACAGGTCGCCGAACAGGGCGGTGGCGGCACGGTTCTGCAGGATCGTCTGCCACGACGCGTCGATCACGCTGACCGGGGTGTCGCCGAGGCGGTCGACGAGCCGCATCACGCTCGGCGGCACGTGCCGCTCCATCCGCGACGGCGACGGGGGCAGGTGCCCGGCGAGCCGGTAGAGCACGTCGCGCTCCCCCGCGTCGAGGCGGAGCGCCCGGGCGAGCGACTGCACGACCTGCACGGACGGGTGCCGCGCGCGGCCCTGCTCGAGGCGCACCAGGTAGTCGGCCGAGACGCCGGCGAGCTGGGCGACCTCCTCGCGCCGCAGCCCGGGTGCGCGTCGCCGCTTCTGCGTGGGCAGGCCGACCGAGGCCGGCGTGGTGCGGTCGCGCCACAGCTTCAGCTGCGAGCCGAGCCCGTTGAGGTCCATCCTCCGAGTGTCCCAGCCGGGGCGCAGCGTCGTACGTCACCAGGGTGGGCCTGTCGTTCCCACCCTCGGCCGCCTGGGGTCAGCCGCTCACCGGCAGCGCGTCGGGTCCGACCTCGACGCTGGAGAGGAAGGTCAGTGCGGCGTCGCGCGTCCAGCCCAGCTCGGCGGGGAACTGGATCCGCACGGTCGTGCCCGGCTCCCCGGGCCGCGTGGCCACCGAGATGGTGGTGTAGCCGTCACCGTTGTCGCGCACCACCAGGTCACGGCCGTCCCGGCTCACGTGCTCGCCACCGCCGAGGGGCAGGTCGTCGAGCATGATCACGAGCTTGCCGACGAAGGACCCGGGATCGGTGTCCGGGTCGCCGATGCGACCGATGGTGACGGCGAGCGGGTCGTTGTTCTGCACCTCCCAGCCCTGCGGCGTGGTGCCGAACGTGTAGGGGCCCGCGGTGAGCGTCTGGTTCACCAGGCGCACCTGCTCGACGATCGCGGGCTGCTCGGAGGCGGACGCCGTGGACGAGGGACTGGACGAGGGAGTGGGCGTGGGCGAGGCCGAGTCCGGTGGCTCGACGGTCACCGACGGCGAGGGCGCGGTGGTCGGGGCCGGGTCCTGCGCGCCGGTGACGATGGCGGCGGTCCCGATCGACAGCACGGCCGCGGCCGCCACGCCGCTGGCGCTGAGGGAGTAGATCCGGCGACGGCGGTGGCGCAGCGCCATACGGGCGCGGGCGAGGTCGTGCGGCACCTCGGTGTCACCGCCGGTGTCGCTCCCGGCCACGGTGCCGAGGAGGTCGCGGAGACCTCCCCGGTCGTTGATCCGGTCCGGCCCGTGGGCCTGGTCGATGTCGTTCATGCGGACTCCTCGGGTACGGGGTGGATGCTGGGGCCGAGCGCGGTGCGGAGGTGCTCGAGGGCCCGCGCGTTCTGGGACTTGACCGTGCCGGTGCTGCAGCCGAGGACGCGTGCGGTCTCGGCGACGTCGAGGTCGAGCCAGTGGCGCAGGACCACGACCGCCCGCTGGCGCGGCCCCAGGTCGGCGAGCGCCGCGACCACGAGCGGACGCAGGTCGGGGTCGGCTGCGGCCGGGGCGGGGCCGTCGTACGTCTCCGCCGGCCGGCCGGTGGTGAGCTCGCGGCGGCGGTGCGCACGGCGCGACTCGTCGACGAACGCGTGGGTCAGGCTCGTGCGGGCGTAGGCGAGCCGGTTGTCGGCCCGACGCACCCGGCGCCACCCGACGTAGAGCCGGGTCAGGGTCGTCTGGAGGACGTCCTCGGCCGCGGCGTCGTCACCCGCCGCGAGCAGCCTCGCGATGCGGAGCAGGGTGCCCCGGTGCTCGGCGACGAACGCCGCGAACTCGGCGTCCCTGTCTGTGTCCGTCAGCACACGTGCTCCCTCCTGGCGACTGCCTCTCACCCACCATGACGGGCGCGACGGCCCGCGAGGTTGCACGCGCCGCCGTTCCCACCCTCTGGTTACCGTCGGGGCATGGACCTCTTCGAGATGGACGAGACCCGCACGATGAGCCGCGAGGAGGCCGCCGCCAGGCTGCGCGCCCTCGCCGACTCGCTGGCCAAGCACAACTCGGTGGAGTTCGCCCGTGACGGCGGACGGATCACGGTGTCCGTCCCCGAGCAGGTGAACCTCAAGGTCGAGGTCGAGCTCGGCGACGACAACGAGGTCGAGATCGAGCTGACCTGGTAGGTCAGCCGGCGAGCACCTCGCGCAGCGTGGCGGCGAACTCCTGCGGCTTGCCCATCTGGCCGTACTCCCCGCCGAGGAAGCCGTTGTGGCCGCCCGGGAAGACGACCGGGTCGACGCCGAGCTCGCGCGCGACGGCGTACGCGGCTCGACCGGCGATCTCGCCGTCCTCGGGGCCTCCCGACTCCTCGCCGACGCCCATCACGACCGTGGTCGACGCGGCGCGGACGGCGTCGAGGTCGGGGACGCGGGTGCAGCCCTCGCCGCGCATGTTGGCCATCAGGCCGTCGTTGCGCGAGCCGTCGTCGGCACCCGGAAGCCCGAACATCGCCGGGTCCGGGATCGGCTGCTCGCCGGTCCACGGGCCGCGGTGCATCACCAGGCTGATGAACAGCGCCATGCCCGGGCCGATGCCCGAGGAGTCGTAGAGCGCGACCATCTCGTCGCACGACCGCGCGATCGCCTCGCCGTCCGGGAGCAGCGCGGCCATCGGCGGCTCGTGCGCCACCAGCAGGCGTACGTCGTCCGGGTGTGCGGCGACGAGGAAGAGCGCGTTGACCGAGGCTCCCGACGACGAGAAGAGGTCGACCGTGCCGCCGAGCGCGCCGATGACGGCGTGCAGGTCCTCGGCGTGCTCCTCGGGCGTGACAGCGGCGGTGTCGTCCTCGCGGGTGCTCCGGCCGACGTTGCGCGGGTCGGTGAGCGCGATGACCCGGCCGGTGTCGGCGAGCCCGGCGGCGAGGCTGGTGAAGCCGGTGCTGTCCATCGGCGAGCCGGCCAGCAGCAGCGGCGGCTCGTCGGCGGACGCCAGGTCGCCGAGGACCTCGTAGTGGAGGGTCGCGCCGGGGACGTCGATCGTGTGGCTGGTCATGACCTCATGATCGATCCGGTCGCCGAACGTCCGCAACCGTCCCTAGGTTGGTCCCATGACCGACACCGGGCAGGACTTCACGGAGCAGGACCTCAGCGGGTCGACCTTCCAGCGCGTCGACCTCAGTCGCTCGTCGTTCCGCGAGGTGCGGCTGGCGGGCGCCGACGTCCGCGACGCCGACCTCAGCGACCTCCGGGTCCGGTCGGCCTGGCTCAACGGCGTCCGGATGACCGGCGTCGAGGTGCCCGACATGGAGATCCACGGCGAGATCGGGCGGCTCGTGGTGAACGGCGTCGACGTCGCGCCGCTCGTCGAGGCCGAGCTCAACCGGCGGATGCCGGAGCGCGCGCTGATGTCGCCGACCGACGTCGCCGGCTTCCGGCTCGCCTTCGAGACCCTCGACCGGCTCTGGGCCGGGACGGTCGACCAGGCCCGCGCCCTGCCGCCGGAACAGCTGCACGAGCAGGTGGACGAGGAGTGGTCGTTCATCGAGACGCTGCGCCACCTCGGCTTCGCCCACGCCTGCTGGGTGGGCGGGATCGTGCTCACCGACCCGTCGCCGTGGCACCCGCTCGACCTGCCCTGGGACGAGGCGCCGGTCGTCGACGGCGTGCCGTGGGACCGCGACGTAAGCCCCTCGCTCGACGAGGTGCTCGACCTCCGCGCACAGCGGCGGGCCACCGTGCAGGCGGTGCTCGACGACCTGGCCGACGACGGGCTGTCGCGCCACGTCGTCTCGGCGACGCCGTTCATGACCGAGGCCACGGGGCTCGACGTCGCGCAGTGCCTCACGGTCGTGCTCAACGAGGAGTGGGAGCACCGGCTCTACGCCGAGCGCGACCTCGCCCGGCTCCGCGACGCGACCTAGGGTCCGCTCGTCTGCAGCACCCGGCCGGAGCACGAGGCGACGAGGTGCGCGGTCTCGTCGAAGCGGTTGCTGGCGGCGATCCGGTAGCACTGCCCCTTCACGCCGAAGGGGTCGCGTCCGACGTTGAGCGAGAACCAGTCCGGCTCCTCGATGAGCTCGCCCGCCTCCTCGACCAGCCCGGGGACGGCGTCGGCGTCGATGCGGCCGAGGTCGAAGCGGACCGCGTCGTCGTCCCCACCCGTCGACTCGTCGCCGACGAACTCCGTGTCCCGCCAGGTCCACTCGACGTAGCGACCGCTGGTCGCGTCGGCGGGCGCGGTGACGCCTCCGTAGTGCTCGGTGGTGACGAACGCGTCGAAGACGACGGTGTCCCCCGTCCTGTCCTCGACCGCGCTGACGAAGGTCCGGAACCCGTCCGCGGTGAGCAGCTCGACGGGGGCGGTCTCGCCGGGGAGGTCGGCTCCGCCGGAGTCGCGCAGCGCCCACGGCAGCAGGAAGAACAGGACGAACGCGGTCAGCGCGACGACCCCGACCCCGACGAGGAACCGCCGGGCAGACGCGGTCAGCGCGGTGGCCATCGCCACCTGGGTCTGCGTCGGTGCGGGCTTGGCGGTGGCCTCCGCCAGCCGGGTGAGCCGGGCCGCCACGCGGGTCGTGCCGGGCTTCTGCAGGTCGCGCACGAGCCGGTCGAGGTCCGTGAGCCGCTGGGCCCGGAGCGCCTTGCCCGTGCGGACGTCGTACTCGTCGCGGGTGAGCTGGCCGTCGGAGTAGGCCGCCTCGATGAAGTCGATGGCCTCCTCGCGGTCGGCGTCCCGCGCCCGCATGTCTCCCCCGGTCACGCCCGCACCCTAGCGACGGTGGCGCAGAATTCTCCCGATGGTCCGGGAACCCCCCGAGCCCGGCGGACAGTAGAGGGTCGTGAGCACAGGACACCGTGACCTCCGCCGGAGGCTGCGCCAGGGGGACAGGGCCGCGTTCGACGCGGTGTACGTCGAGCACGTCGACGGCGTCTTCACCCTGGCGCACCGCCTGACGGGCAGCTGGGCGACCGCCGAGGACGTCACCTCCGAGACGTTCCTCGCCGCGTGGCGCACCCGCGAGCTGGTCGCCGACGACGACCGCCCGCTCAAGCCGTGGCTGTGGGGCATCGCGACCCACCAGGCGCTGAACGCCCGTCGCAGTCGGCGCCGGCTCGTCACGTTCCTCGCCCGGCGACCTCGCGAGGAGGTCGTGCCCGACTTCGCCGACGAGGCCGTGCAGCGCCTCGACGACGCCGAGGTGCTGGCCCGGGCGGCCCGGGTGATCGGGTCGCTGCGCCGGGCCGAGGCCGAGGTCCTCGCGCTGTGCGTGTGGTCCGGGTTGTCGTACGCCGAGGCGGCCGAGGCGCTCGACGTGCCGGTCGGCACGGTCCGGTCGCGGCTGTCGCGTGCTCGCGCCCGACTGCGCTCGCTCGTCGACGATCCCGTCCCCTCCCCCGAGCATCCCGACACCTCCGTCCGAGGAGGACGACCGTGAACGACCTCTCCCCCGACCTGGTCGAGCTCCGTGGCTCGCACCCCGCTCCGCACGACATCGCCCTGTCCTCCGAGCACCGCGACCGGCTCCGGTCCCGGGTCGACACCGCGATCGGCCGCCACGAGACCCGTCGGCGCCTCGCGCTCGCCGTCGCGGCGCCCGCCACGGTGCTGGCGTGCGCCTCGGCGGTGGCGGCCGTCGCGGTCCTCGCCCTCACCGGACCCTCGCCTGCGACGACGGCCACCGTCGACCGGCCCGTCCTCGCCTCGGCGGCCGCCGTCCGGGTGCTCGACCGGGCCGCCGACCGTGCGCTGGCGACCACGGCACCCGTCGTGCGCGAGGACCAGTTCGTCTACACGCGCAGCGCCACGCTCACCAACGAGGGCACCTTCGGCGGCGCCGTGTCGCTCGGCGACCTGCACACCCGGGAGATCTGGCTCGGGCAGGACCCGGGTCCCTTCGGCTGGCGCGACGACGTGATCCGTGAGCTCGGCCAGGACTGGCCGCTCGAGTCGGGAGGTCCCTCACCGGCAGGCGCGCGCCGTCCGACGTACGCCTGGCTGGCCGCCCTGCCCACCGACCCGGGCGCGCTGCTCGACGAGCTCGAGCACGTCGCCGTCCCCGTCGACGGGCAGTCGCAGGACCAGGCGGTCTTCGACGTGGTCGGCAACCTGCTCTCCGAGCAGCTGCTGCCGCCCCCGACCGCCGCCGCGCTCTACCGGGCGGTGACGCTGGTCGACGGGGTCGAGGTCGACCGCGGCGCGACGGACGCCCTCGGCCGGCGCGGTGTCGGGATCAGCCGCGCCGACGAGCGGTTCCACACCCGCACGACGTGGATCTTCGACTCCGAGACCTTCGAGCTGCGCGGCACGAAGTGGTTCTTCACCCACGCCGACGGCTCGCCCGACACGCTCTTCGGCGCGACCGCCGTGCTCGAGACGGCCGTCGTCGACCGGGCCGGTCAGGAGCCCGGCTCGTCGACCTGACGGGCCGGACCCCCTTCCCCCGCCGGGTCCGCCGGCCGCAGACTGGCGCGATGACCGAGACCCTGGGGAGCCGGCTCGCGCACGCCATCGCCGCGAAGGACCGCGCCGCGCTGCGCGACCTGCTGGCCGACGACGTCGACTTCAAGGGGCTCACGCCCGGCCGGGTCTGGGAGGGCAGCTCGCCCGACGACGTGGTCGAGACGATCCTCGGGTCGTGGTTCGAGGACTCCGACACGATCGAGCGCGTCGTCGACGTCGACGACGGAGCCGATGTCGTCGACACGGCGCGGGTCAGCTATCGCTTCGACCTCACCTGCCCCGACGGGCCCTACGTCGCCGAGCAGCAGGCCTACTACCGCGGCACCGACCGGATCGAGCACCTGCGGGTGCTGTGCTCGGGCTTCAGGCCCCGCTGAGCCGACCGGCGAGCTCGCGTCCCAGCAGCACGCCCGAGAGCCAGGCCGTCTCCACCTTGGGGGTCGCGCCCCAGCCGTCACCGCACACCCCGACGAGCCGGTCGTCGCCGGCGAGGGCGTAGGGCAGGTCGCGCTCCCCCGCGGGGCGTGCGTAGGTCCAGCGGTGCACGTGGGTCGCCACCGGATCGGGCACGCCGAGGTGGTCGCGCAGGGACGCCACCAGTGCAGGTCCCGCGGCCGCCGGGTCGGCGAGGTGCGCCTGCGCGTGCGCGGAGGAGGAGTGGGCCACCAGCACCGGTGCGTCGTCGCCACGACGACGGCCGTCGTCGGCGATCCACTCGAGGATCGGGTCGCCGTGCACGAAGGCACCGTCGAAGCGTCCGATCGGGCTTACCCGGTCCCAGGTGCGGTCGTCCCACCGGGCAGCCAGGGCGATGACCGGCTCCCACTCGCGGTCGAGCAGCTCGGCGACGGGGTGCTCGCCCACGAGTCGTCGCGCCTGGGAGTCTGGCATCGCGAGCACGACGGTCGGCTCGGCGAGTTCCGCGACCGAGTCGACCTCCCGGCGTTCACGCTCCAGCCCCGTCGCCAGGTCCTCGACCAGCGACCGGATGCCGTGCGCCGCGCCCCACCGCACCGGTCCGGTCTTGACCGAGACGTCGTCGCCGTCGAGCAGGCAGAAGGTGTCGGTCCACTCGTGGGCCAGCCCGCGCGCGGACCAGTCGTCCACGACCGCGGCGAACCCGGGCTCGGTCACCGTGAAGTAGGACGCCCCGAGGTCGACGCGCCGGTCCCACAGCCCTCGCGTGGCCATCCGGCCACCGGCGGCGTGCCCGCGCTCCACGAGGCGTACGTCGACGCCGGCCGCGCGCAGCTCCTGCGCGCAGGCGACCCCCGCGATGCCCGCACCCACCACCACGACGTCAGCCATGCCACGACCCTAGGCCGAGGGTGATGGACTGGTCGCATGGCCACCTCGCTGCTGCTCCTGGCGGACACCCACCTGCCGGTGCGGGCGAAGGACCTGCCCGCGGAGGTGTGGACGGCCGTCGAGGAGGCGGACGTCGTCGTGCACGCCGGCGACTGGGTCGACGTACGGCTCCTCGACGCGCTCGAGTCACGTGCCCGCCGACTCGTCGGGGTCTTCGGCAACAACGACCACGGTGAGCTGCGCACCCGTCTCCCGGAGGTCGCGCGTGCGGAGGTCGAGGGCGTCCGGATCGGTGTCGTGCACGAGACCGGTCAGGCGAAGGGCCGCGAGGATCGGATGAGCGGCCTCTACCCGGACCTCGACGTCCTGGTCTTCGGGCACAGCCACATCCCGTGGGACAGCACGACGGCCACCGGCCTGAGGCTGCTCAACCCGGGCTCGCCGACCGACCGGCGACGCCAGCCGCACTGCACCTACCTGACCGCGACCGCCGCCCGCGGCGAGCTGCGCGACGTCACCCTGCACCGGGTGGCGCGACCCTAGGCGTCGGGGCCGCCGGCCTTCCGGGTCGGGCAGTCGTCGTTGGTGCAGCGACGCACGTCGACGGGGTCGTCACCCGCTCCCACGTAGCCCTCCCGTGGACCGGCGGGGACGTCCGCGGCGGCGCCGTCCGAGCCCGGGTGGGGCTCCAGCCGGACCTCGGAGCCGCAGACCGAGCACTTCTCGTAGTCGTCGTACACCTCTCGAACCTACCCGTGCGAGGCCCGTGCGAGGCTTCGTCGCATGGAGAGCATCGAGGTCGCCGTCATCGGGTCCGCGCGCCTCCGGCCGGAGGACGAGGCCTACCGGGACGCCGTGCGACTCGGGGGCGCGCTGGCCGCCGAGGGCTGGACCGTCGTGACCGGCGGCTACGGCGGGCTGATGGGTGCGACCTCCTCCGGAGCGGCCGCGGCCGGCGGTCACACGGTCGGGCTGCCGATGACGGCGTGGACCCACCTCGCACCGCACGAGAGCAACGCGGAGGTCCGCTGGGCGGCCGACTACGCCGAGCGGCTCCGGCTGCTGATGGCCGCCGACGTCGTGGTGGCACTGCCCGGTGGGATCGGGACCCTCGCCGAGGCGTCGATGGTGTGGGGCGCCGCGCAGACCGAACCCGGCGCCGCGCAGCTCGTGATGGTCGGTCGGTCGTGGGAGGCCGTCCGTGACGTCGTGGGTGAGAACCTCATCGCCGATCCTGCCGACGTGGCGATCGCGCGCTGCGTGGCGACGGTCGACGACGTCGTACCGGCCGTGCGCGACGCGCTCGCCCACCCGTCAGCCGCGCGGGGTGGCCGGGGCTGAGCCTGGCCTCAGTCGCGGGGCAACGCGCTCGCGGCCAGCGCGGCTCCGCCGCCGACGAGGCCGATCAGGAGCAGGACGTCGCGCCTGTTGTCGGCGTCGACGGGCGAGATCGCGAAGTACGCCGTCAGCGCGGCGGCCACGACCAGGACGCCGATCACCACGCGCGCGATCGCCGCCGGGCTGGCGGCGGTCCTCGTCGGGACGACGGTGCGCCGCTCCTCCTCGACCTTCGCCCACGCCGCCGCCTGCTCCGGGGTGCGGGTGCGCTCGGCCATGCGCACCAGTATGGCGTTGCGATGCCAAAAATGCATGGTGCGTGACGAACCGGGCCTTCGACACGACTCACAGGTGTCGGTCCCGCTGCGGGACCGGCTCCCGAGCGAAGGAGTGAGACGCCGATGACCGGCCAGCACCGCCCCGACCAACACCTGTGCACGAGAGGTCCCCTGCCCTCACTCGTGCCGTGAGTGGGTTCCCACTCCGGTCCACGACCAGTCGCACCCAGCACGCCGTGGTCGTGGCCCCGCCTCACGGCGTGGGGCACCTCCTGGCGCTCGTGCTCTCCAGCGGCGGCCTCGACGCCGTGCACGTCACGAGCGGCGACGAGGCGCTCGCGCGGGCGCTCCGGCACCCCGTGGACCTCGTCCTGGTCGACTCGGACCCGCCGGACCTCGTCGGGCACGACGTCTGCTCCGGGCTGCGGGACCACGGCTTCGCCGGAGGGATCGTGATCCTGTCGGACCACGTCGACGAGATGGCGGTCGTGACGGGACTCGACCTCGGTGCCGACGACTACGTCTCGCGCCCCTGCTCGGTGGCCGAGCTGCTGTCGCGCGTGCGTGCGGTCCTGCGCCGCCTGGACCGGGTGGCCCGCAGCGGGGCGGCGAACGGGCCGGCCGCGCTGCACGTCGACCTCGACGGCCATGCCATCCGCTGGGGCGACGTCGTCATCACGACCTCGGGTCGTGAGCACGAGCTGCTCGCGGCCCTCCTCGCGCACCGCGGGCGCGTCGTGACCCGCGAGTGGCTGATGGACGCCATCTGGGGCCCGGAGTGGTCGGGCAGCCCGATGGTGCTGAACGCCGCCGTCAACCGGCTCCGCGTCCGGCTGGCCGCCGCCGGAGCCTCCGACGCCATCGAGAACGTCCGGGGGGTCGGCTTCCGGTTGGGCCCCGCGGACGGCAGTCGCGGCGAGGACTCCCTGCACACCTCGAACGCGGCTTCGCGGGCCTAGACTCGGGTCCCATGCATGCCGAGGGCACCTTCACGGTCACGTCGTTCGTCCCCACGGAGCTGGCGCCCGAGCCCGCGATCGCGACCGGCACGCCTGTCGGCGTGGCCCGGATGGAGAAGGACTTCGCCGGCGGGGTGACCGGACGTGCTGCCACCCTCTTCACCGCTGCCTTCGACCAGGCCACCGGCGTGGGCACCTACGTCGCGATGGAGTCGTTCGAGGGCGTGCTCGACGGCCGGGCAGGCAGCTTCAACTTCGCGCACTCCGCGACCACGACCGGAAACGACCGGCTCGCGCCCTTCTTCACCATCGTGCCGGCGAGCGGCACCGGTGATCTCACCGGGCTGACGGGGTCCGGCGGGATGTCCGTCGACGACGACGGCACGCACCGCATCTGGTTCGACTACGAGCTCCCGGGCTGACGTGGGCCGTCGGCCGGGGCTCCCTCGCGCCGATCGTGCAGGCGCTGCTGCGCCTCGGGCAGGAACGCCAGGCACGGCGCGTCCTCGCCCGGGTGCTTCTCGACGAGGTGGAAGATCCAGCGGTCCATCGCGGCCATGAACCCGTTGTCGGCGCCGGCCCGGTGGGTCGACCAGGCGCGGTGGCCGCGGGCGGTGCACGTCGTGCAGCTGATGCGGTAGAGGAACTGCTGCTCGCCGTCGAGGTCGATCTTCACCCGCGCGAGTGGTCCTGCCTGGACGGCGGCCTTCCTCTCGCGGGCCGAGCGGCTCGCCACCATGTCGCCTCCTGGTCAGCGGCCGGGACGATCCGGCAGCCGGTCCATTCAACCCCAGCCATGGCTAGCCGTCCGTGCGATGTGGCGCCATGATGTGACCCCCGCCACATCGAGGAGTCGGCCATGACCACTGAGAGCTCGACGGAGATCCACCCGGATGTCGCGGCCGTCCGCGAGCAGTACGAGGCGCGCATCCTCGGGCTGCACATGCCGGCGCAGGTGCGCGCGGCGGCCGACAAGCACGGCGACAGCCCGGCCTTCTCCGACCGCTTCGACGTGCCCGAGGGCGAGACGTGGTCGACGATCACGTGGGCCGAGACGTGGGAGCTGACCCAGCGGGTGGCGGCCGCGCTGATCGACCTCGGCGTCGAGCGGGGTGACCCGGTCGCGATCATGGCCGCCAACCGGACGGCGCACACGCTGGCCGACTACGGCGCGATGGCCGCGGCCGCGATCCCGATGTCCATCTACAACACCCTGGCCCAGGAGCAGGTCGCCTTCATCGCCTCCGAGTCACGTCCCGTCGTCGTCGTGCTCGAGGACCACGACCGCTACCAGCGCTGGGAGCGCGCGCTCGCGGAGGTCGACTCGATCCGCCACGTCGTGATGCTGGCCGACGTGGACCGGGTCGACGACCCCCGCGCGATGACGTGGGACGGCCTCCTGGCCCGCGGTGGCGACACCAGCGGCGTCGAGGCACGGATGGAGCGGATCACCCCCGACCTCCCGGCGACCTACCTCTACACCTCCGGCACGACCGGCAACCCCAAGGGCGTCGTGCTCACCCACCACAACGTGATGTTCGAGGCCGTCTCCACCCTCGACAACGCCGGCCTGGTCGGCCCGCAGCGCTCGATCAGCTACCTCCCCCTCGCGCACATCGCCGAGCGCGTCCTGGCGACGTACTCCCCTCCCTTCCTCGGCAGCCACGTCCACGCGATCCCCGACCCGGCCGGACTCCTGGGCGCGCTCGGCGAGGTCCACCCGACCGCGTTCTTCGGCGTCCCGCGCGTCTGGGAGAAGATCAAGACCGGCATCTCCGCCAAGCTCGCCGAGGACCCCGACCCGGCCAACCAGGAGATGGTCCGCAACGCCATGGCGGCGGGCCTGGCCTGGACGGAGGCGCAGCAGTACGGCGCCACGATGACGCCCGAGGTCGAGGAGGCCTACGCGAAGGCCGACGAGGCGATCCTCGGCTTCCTGCGGCTGCTGCTCGGCCTCGACCAGGTGACGTGGGCGGCGAGCGCCGCGGCACCGATGCCGCTGGAGGTCGCGAAGTTCATGGGCGGCCTCGGCCTGAGGGTCTACGACGTCTACGGCATGACCGAGACGACCGGAGCCTTCACCTCCAACGGCCCCGACCACTTCAAGCTCGGCACCGTCGGCGTGCCCAACCCCGGCATCGAGGTCCGCCTCGCCGAGGACGGCGAGATCGTCACCCGCGGCCCGGTCAACACGCCCGGCTACCACCGGCAGGAGTCGGCCACCCGCAACCTCATCGACGCCGACGGGTGGATCCACACCGGTGACATCGGCACCGTCGACGACGACGGCTTCTACTCCGTGGTCGACCGCAAGAAGGAGCTGATCATCACCTCGGCGGGCAAGAACATCGCGCCCTCCAACATCGAGAACTACCTCAAGGAGTCGCCGCTCATCGGCCACGCGATGGCACTCGGCGACGACCGCGCCTACGTCGTCGCGATCCTCACCCTCGACGGCGAGATCGCCCCGCTGGTGGCAGCCCGGATGGGCCTGGAGCGCGGGGTGGACTACCTCGACCTCGCCGACCTCTCCACGAAGGAGCCGATCCGCGCGATGGTGCAGGCGGCCGTCGACGCTGCCAACGAGCGGCTCTCGCGACCCGAGCAGGTCAAGGCGTGGGAGCTGCTGGCCGACGAGTGGACCGCCGAGTCCGAGGAGCTCACCCCGACGCTCAAGCTGAAGCGGCGCGTCGTGCGCACGAAGTACGCCGACGTGGTCGACAGACTGTACGGGTGAGCCCCGACCGACCCTTCGACCTCCAGGCGCACCGCGGCGGAGCGGGCCTCTGGCCCGAGAACACGCTCGAGGCGTTCGGTCGCGCCCTCGCGCTGGGCGTCAGCACCCTCGAGCTCGACGTCCACCTCACCGCGCAGGACGACGTCGTCGTCTCGCACGACCCGACCGTCCGCGGCGGTCTGGCCGACGCGCACCGGATCCGCGAGCTCACCCGCGGCGACCTGCCGCCGACGATGCCGCTCCTGCGCCAGGTCGCCGCACTCCTCCGCGAGCGCGGCGCCGACCCGGTGCGGGTCAACCTCGAGATCAAGTACGACGCCCTCGACGCCGCGCAGCTCACGACGCGCGAGGAGTTCGTCGAGAAGGTCGTCGCCGCGCTGCGGATCGACCGCATGGTCGGGCGCACCAGCATCCAGTGCTTCGACTGGGGCGTGCTGGGGCTCGTCCACGCCGCGGAGCCGGCGCTGGAGCGCAACCTGCTCGTCTCGCCCCGCTACCTCCGGCCCGCCGCCGAGGGGCCGTCACCGTGGTTCGACGGGCTCGTCGTCGACCCCGACTTCGTCCGCACGGCCGCGGCGCAGGGGTTCACGGCGATCTCGCCCGTCCACGGCTCGCCCTACGCCAGCGGCGTCGACGACCCGGCGTACACCCCCTTCACGACGCAGGCGCTCGTCGACGAGGCGCACGCGGCGGGCATGCGCGTGATCCCCTACGTCGTCGACGACGAGCCCACCATGCGCCACTTCGTGCGGATCGGGGTCGACGGGCTCATCACGAACCGTCCCGAGCGGCTGCGCGACGTGCTCGCCGACGAGGGCAGCGACGTCCCGCCGGCGTTCCCCGGCAACAATCACCCTGCGAGAGGCGTCTCCCTGTCATGAAGACCTCCCTGATCTGCGCCACGATGCTCGCCCTCGCGGCGGGCCTGGTCCCGGCGGCCTCGGGCGCCGCGACCGCTGCCTCGGACGACCGGGCGTCCAGCACGGTGCTCGACGTGCGCCACCTCGAGCAGGGCGCACCGCCGGCCATCGCGTGGGCCGAGCGTCGATCCGGGCGGACCGTGGTCCACGGAGTGGGTGGCACCACCACACCGGTCCCCAACAGCATCAGCGAGCTCGCGCCTATGGGCTCGGGCTACGTGATCCAGACCGCCGGCAGCCGGCCACCGACGACCTACTTCGTCGGCTCCGACGGCACCCCGGGACGCCGCACGTGGAAGACCGGCTACGGCCTCGCCGTCTCCGCCGAGGGCCGTGCGGTGGCGTTCTCCGGCCGCGGCGGCAAGGTCTGGTCGATCGACGACGAGGGCGACCGGGTCCTGCGCTTCAACCCGGTCCCGGTCCCGGTCCCGGGGAAGGGGCGGGCCGTCGCGCTCGTCGGCGAGAGCTGCAAGGAGGGCGACGAGGGCAACGGCTGCACGATCTACGTCAACGGCACCGCCGCGGGCCGCTCCGGCAGCTGGTTCACCTCCTCGCACGGCATCGTCGACACGGCGCCGAAGGTGCAGACGACCACGACGGGCCGCGACCGCTGGCTCGGCGGCATCACCTCGCTCTCCGACATGGGCTCGTGCAGCGTGATGCTGCGCAGCTGGAAGGTGCGCTGGCGCACCTGCGACAACCAGCTCTCCGGCATCTCCACCGACAACCGACACGTCATCGGGACCCCGGCCTACGCGGACGGCTTCGGCCCGCTGGAGCTCGACGTCCTGGCGACGAAGGACGGCGCCGTGGTGCACTCGTTCACCGGCAACGCCCGCTCGGCGACGTACTTCGAGCAGGTCTGGGAGGACGCCGCGCACGTGCTCGTGGTGACCTTCCAGAGGGGCCGTGGCGGGCAGGGCCAGTGGGCGGTCGTGCGGCTCGGCGTCGACGGTTCGATGGAGTACGCCGTCGCCCCGCGCACCGGGACCGACGTGCGGTCGCCGTTCCAGCTCCAGACGCGGTAGCCGGGGCGGCCCCGGTCTAGACCTCGGGGGAATCACCGATGCACGGTGTCCGTGCCGGCTGCTCCACTGGACGACATGCACCGACAGATCGCGGGATCCCTGACCGGGCGCGTCACCAAGTGGCTCGTGCTGGTGGCGGTCGTCGTCATCACCGGGTTCATGGGCGTCTTCTCGGCCAAGCTGGCCGACGTCCAGAACAACGAGGCGTCGTCGTGGCTGCCCGGGTCGGCCGAGTCGACGAAGGTGCTCGAGGAGCTCTCCGCCTCGGTCGACCCCAACGACATCCCGACACTGGTGGTCTACCACCGCGACGGCGGCCTCACCGACGCCGACCTCGCGGCGATGGAGGACGACGGTGCCGAGATCGCCGACCTGGAGGGCGTCACCGACCAGGGCGTGCTCACGCCGGCAGCGGCCGAGGCGGCCGCCGCCCAGGGAGCACCCGTCCCGACGCTCGTCTCCGACGACGGCCAGGTCGCCTACCTCTACTTCGTGCTCAACTTCGGCGCCGACGGCTGGAACGCCATCCCCGCGGCGGCCGACGAGATCCGCGACATCGCGAAGATCGACGGCGGCGAGGTGCACCTCGCGGGCTACGGGGGGCAGGCTGCTGACTCCGCCGAGGCCTTCGAGGGCATCGACACCAACCTGATCTTCGCGACGCTCGGCGTCGTGATCGTGATCCTGCTGTTCACCTACCGCAGCCCGATCCTGTGGTTGCTCCCGATCCTGTGCGCCGTGGTCGCCAACCTGATCGCGACCGGGCTGGTCTACCTGCTCGCGAAGTACGCCGACCTCACCGTCAACGGCCAGAGCCAGGCGATCCTCAGCATCCTGGTCATCGGCGCCGGCACCGACTACGCCCTGCTGCTCGTCGCCAGGTATCGCGAGGAGCTGCGCCGCCACGAGGACCGCCACGAGGCGATGGCCTTCGCGCTCCACCGCGCCGCGCCCGCGATCTTCGCCAGCGCCGCGACCGTCGCCGTCGGCATGCTGTGCCTGTCGTTCGCCGAGCTCAACTCGACCGCCGGCCTCGGCCCGGTGGCCGCGATCGGCGTCACCGTCACGATGCTCGTGATGATCACGCTGCTCCCCGCCCTGCTCGTGATCTGCGGTCGCTGGGTCTTCTGGCCCAAGCGCCCCACCTTCCGGAGCGTCGAGCCGACCTCCACCGGGCTCTGGGCGAAGGTCGGCCGGTCGATCAGCCACCGCCCGCGCCGGGTGTGGCTGGCGACGACCGGCCTGCTCCTGCTCGCCTGCCTGGGCCTGTTCCGGCTCGACACGTCGGGCCTCTCGACCGAGGAGAGCTACACGAAGGAGTTCGACTCCATCAAGGGGCAGAAGCTGCTCACCGAGCACGACCTCTCCGACAACTCCAACACCCTGCAGGTCGTCACCGACACCGACGCCGCGGCCGACGTGGTCTCGGCGCTGGAGGGCATCGAGGGCCTGAGCTCCCCGGGCGAGGTGCAGCCGCTCGCCGACGGCCGGTCCTGGTTCGAGGCGACCATCGACGCCGACGTGTCCTCCCCCGCCGCGACCGGCATCGTGGAGGCCTCGCGCGACGCGGCACACGCGGTCGACGGTGCCGATGCGCTCGTGGGCGGCGGGTCGGCGTTCTACGTCGACACCAAGATCGCCTCCGACCGCGACAGCCGGGTGATCATGCCGCTGGTGCTCGCGGTGGTGCTGCTCATCCTCATCGGCCTGCTGCGGGCCGTGGTCGCGCCACTGATCCTGATGGCCACCGTGGTGCTGTCGTTCGGCGCCGCCCTGGGCATCTCGGCCCTGCTCTTCGAGTACGTCTTCGGTTTCGCCGGGTCCGACCCGGGCTTCCCGCTGTTCGCCTTCGTGTTCCTGGTGGCCCTCGGCATCGACTACAACATCTTCCTGATGACCCGGGTCCGCGAGGAGACCGCGACCTACGGCACCCGCCGGGGCTCGCTGATCGCGCTGGCCTCGACCGGCGGCGTGATCACCTCGGCCGGCATCGTGCTGGCGGCGACGTTCCTGGTCCTCGGGTCGCTGCCGCTGGTGTTCCTCGCCGAGCTCGGCGTCGCCGTCGCCCTGGGCGTCATGCTCGACACGATCGTCGTGCGCTCGGTGCTGGTGACCGCGCTGAACCTCGACCTGGGCGGCAAGATCTGGTGGCCGAGCAAGCTCGACAGCGCCGACGTGCCGCTGACCGAGGCGGAGGTCGAGGCTCCGATGGAGACCGTGCACTGACCTGCCTCAGGCGGGCAGGGTCAGGACCTCCACGCCGTCCTCGGTGATCGCGACGGTGTGCTCGCTGTGGGCGGTCAGGCACCCCGTGGCGCTGCGCAGGGTCCACCCGTCCTCGTCGGTGACGAGCTCGTCGGTGTCGGCCATGACCCACGGCTCGAGCGCGAGCAGCAGGCCGGGGCGGAGCTGGTAGCCCCGGCCGGCGCGGCCGTCGTTGGAGACGTGCGGGTCCTGGTGCATCGTCGAGCCGATGCCGTGCCCGCCGAACTGCATGTTGATCGGGTAGCCGGCACCGCTCATCACCGAGCCGATGGCGTGGGAGATGTCGCCGATGCGCCGGCCCGGCCCGGCCGCGTCGATGGCCGCGGCCAGGGCGGTCTGGGTGACCTCGATCAGCTCGACGCTGCCCGCAGGCCGGCTCTCCCCCACCACGAAGCTGATCGCGGAGTCGGCGGCGATGCCGTCGAGCCGGACCGCGAGGTCGAGGGTGAGCAGGTCGCCGTCCCTGAGCACCTGGTCCCGGGGGCGGCCGTGGAGGACCGCGTCGTTGACCGCGGTGCAGACGTAGTGGCCGAAGGGACCGCGGCCGAAGGACGGCGCGTAGTCGACGTAGCATGACTCGGCGCCGGCGTCGCGGATCATGTCCGCGGTCCACTGGTCGAGCTCGAGCAGGTTGGTGCCGACCGTGCTGCGGTCCTTGAGCGTCTGGAGGATGGTGCCGACCAGGGCGCCGGTGCGGCGGGCCTTGTCCACCTGGGCGGGAGTGAGGATCTCGATCATTTCAGCCCCAGCCTCGCACACGCCTTCGCGGTGTCGCCGCTGCACAGGTCGTCGAGGGTGAGCACGCCCTGCGCGACGAGGACGGAGGTCAGCGAGTCGACGGTGAGCTCCTGGTCCTCGAACAGCCACGAGGTGACGCCGTCGACCTCCTCGCCACCGTCGACCGGGGTGTCCGCGAGCAGCCCGACCGCGACGTCGGCCGACTGCTCGCTCATCGGGCCGGTCGGGACGTAGGTCATCGTGTCCTCCTCACCGAGGACGAGGTCGCGGGCCGTGTCGAGGTCGGAGCCGGACACGTCCGGGAGGGTGCCTCCGGCGAGGCCGACGAACCGGTCGGAGCCGGGCACCATGGTCCCGAGCGCGACCACCGGGACGTCGCGACCGGTGAGGGTCGCGAGGTCGTCGGGGTCGACCGGCACCACGACGATGACGTCGGCCGAGGTGGCCTCGGCCTGGCGGGCCTGGCTCTTCTGCGTCGCGGCGTCGCCCTCGGCGTCGTAGGTCACCACGCGGCACTGGTCGCACGTCGCCTCGACGCGCTGGGTGAAGAGCTCGACGTCGACCGCACGGGACGAGGGGTCGGAGCCGTCGGCGACGAGGAGGGCCACCGTGGGCTCGCCGCCGGTGCACCCTGACAGCAGGGGTGCGAGGGCGACGAGCACGAGGGTCAGGAGTCGGGCGCGCAACATCGCGACGAGGCTATCGGAGGGACCTTCGCCCGCCGCGGTGCCGGGCTACCCGGTGGCGCCGTCGGACGTGCGGAAGCGCCACTCGATGCTCGAGCGATAGGTCTCGCCGGGCCGCAGCGTCGCCGAGGGCCACTCCGGTCGGTTCGGCGAGTCCGGGAACAGCTGGGGCTCGAGCGCCACTCCCCCGCGGCTGTGGTGCCGGGCTCCGGCGGCGGAGTGGTGGGTCCCGTCGAGGGCGTTGCCCGTGTAGACCTGCAGGCCGGGCTGGTCGCTCCACAGGTCGAGGACGGTGGCGGCGTCGGGTGAGGTCAGCACGGCGGCGCGTCGGAGACCGGACCCGCGCACCACGAAGTTGTGGTCGATCCCTCCGACGAGGAGCACCTGCGGGTGCCGGGAGGAGAGGGCCGTGCCGATCTCGCCGGCCTCCCGGAGGTCGAGGGCGGTCCCCGCCACCGGGGCGTGGGCGCCCAGCGGGATGCCCGTCGCACCGATCGGCGTGAACTCGTCGGCCTCGACCCTGAGCAGGTGGTCCTCGATCGTGCCGGCGCCCTCACCGGCGAGGTTGAAGTAGGCGTGGTTGGTCAGGTTGACGACCGTGGTCGCGTCGGTGGTCGCCTCCATGGTGACGGCGACCGTGTCGCCGACGACGCGGTAGTCGACGCGCGCGGTCACCGCGCCGGGGAACCCCTGGTCGCCGTCGGGGCTGGTCAGGGTCAGCACCACCTCGTCCGGACCCTGCTCGACCACCTCCCAGAGCCGGACGTCGAAGCCGTCCGGACCGCCGTGGAGGCTGTTGCCGCGCTCGTGCGTGAGGACCTGCACCTCGCGGCCGTCCAGCGTGAACGACCCGGCGGCGATCCGGTTGGCGTAGCGACCGATCGTGCCACCGATGTAGGAGCTGCTCGCGAGCCTCTGGTCCACGTCGGCGAGGCCCAGCACGACGTTGCGTCGTACGCCGTCGCGGCCGGTGACCTCGAGCCGGTGCACCGTCGCCCCCAGCGTGAGGACCTCGACCACCGGCCCCGGCGCCCGGCCGATCGTGACCACCCGCACGTCGCGTCCGTCGGGGAGCCGGCCGAACGACCGGCCGACGGGGTCACCAGCGGTCATGGACCTGCGCCCGGACCCGGCGGTCGTAGAGGTCACGGACACCGTCGAGGAACGCGGCCGGCAGCTCGGCGACCTCGCCGGCAGCCGCGTTGGACCGTGCCTGCGAGGTGTTGCGCGCCCCCGGGATCACCGTCGAGACGCCGGGCTGCTGCCAGGCCCACGCGATCGCGGCCTGGGCCGGCGTCACGTTCCCGAGTCCGCTCGCCTCGACCAGCTCACGGAACTCACCGGCGGCCGCGACACCGGTGTCGTAGTCGACGCCGGAGAAGGTCTCCCCGACGTCGAACGCGCTGCCGTCGCGGTTGTAGGTCCGGTGGTCGTCCGGGGCGAAGCGGGTGTCGGGGCCGTACTTCCCGCTGAGCAGCCCGGAGGCGAGCGGCACCCGCGCGATGATGCCCACGCCGGCGGCGTGCGCGGCCGGGAGCACCGCCTCGAGGGGCTTCATCCGGAAGGCGTTGAGGATGATCTGCACGCTGGCGACGTGGGGCCGGGCGATCGCGGCGAGCGCCTGGTCGACCGTCTCCACGCTGAGCCCGTAGGCGGCGATCACCCCCTCCTCCACCAGCCGGTCGAGCAGGTCGTAGGTCGCGTCGTCCTCGACGACCTCGCTCGGCGGGCAGTGCAGCTGCACCAGGTCGAGCCGCTCGACACCGAGGTTGCGTCGCGAGCGGTCGAGCCACGGCCGGAGGTTGTCCCCGACGTAGGTGGCCGGCACCTGCTCGCCGCGACGTCCCGTCTTGGTGGCGACGGTGAAGCCGTCGTCGGCGTGCGCCGCGAGGAACTCCCCCACGATGCGCTCGCTGCGCCCGTCGCCGTAGACGTCGGCGGTGTCGTAGAAGGTGACACCCGCCTCGGCCGAGGCCTCCAGCACCTCGCGTGCGTCGGCCTCGCTGACGTCGCCCCAGTCGGCTCCGAGCTGCCACGTGCCGAGTCCGACGACCGAGACCTGACGGCCGGTCCTGCCCAGGGTCCTGTGTTCCATGCCGCCCAGTCTCACAGCCCGCCGACGGGCGCGTCACGCTGCCCCGCCGACACCGCTTGACATTAGTTTGAGTCTCGTACTTAATAGTGACGTGACTCTCATCCTCGGCATCGACTCCTCCACCCAGTCGACCAAGGCGCTGCTGGTGGACGCGGAGGACGGCCGGGTCGTGGCCCAGCAGACCGCGCCCCACCCGGCCGGCACCGAGGTGGACCCGGCGGCCTGGCTCGCCGCGGTCGACACGGCGACCGACGGGCTGCTCGAGCGCGCCGAGGCCGTGGCGGTGGCAGGCCAGCAGCACGGCATGGTCGCGCTCGACGAGGACGGCGTCCCGGTGCGTGACGCACTCCTGTGGAACGACACCCGGTCCGCCGCCGCCGCCGACGACCTCGTCGCCGAGATGGGCGGCCCGCAGGCCTGTGCCGATGCCGTCGGCAGCGTGCTCGTGGCGTCCTTCACCTCGGCCAAGCTGCGCTGGCTGCGCGACCACGAGCCCGAGCGGGCGGACCGCGTGCACGCCGTGCGCCTCCCGCACGACCACGTGTCGCACCACCTCGCCGCTGCGGGCACCGAGGCCTTCACCGACCGCGGCGACGCGTCCGGAACCGGTTACTTCTCCACGCGCGACGACGCCTGGCGACCCGACCTCGCCGCCCTGGCCCTGGGCCACGAGGTCGCCCTCCCGCGCCTCGTCGCTCCCGGCACCGCCGCGGGCAAGACCCGTGGCGGCGCCGTCCTGGCCGGTGGCACGGGCGACAACATGGGCGCAGCCCTCGGCATGGCCCTCCAGCCGGGCGACGTGCTCGTCTCCGTCGGCACCTCGGGGGTCGCCTCGGCGATCAGCACGACGGCCGTCGCCGACGGCACGGGCGTCGTGACGGGCTTCGCCGACGCCTCGGGCGGCTTCCTGCCGATGGTGACCACGATCAACGCGGCCGGGATCCTCGACCTCCAGGCGGCGTGGCTCGGGGTCGACCACGACCAGCTGTCCGACCTCGCGCTGGAGGCCGCACCCGGAGCGGGTGGTGTCGTGCTCCTGCCCTACTACGGCGGCGAGCGCAGCCCCAACCGGCCGGGCGCGGCCGGCACGTGGACGGGCCTGTCGCCCCGCACCACGCGGGCCGAGCTCGCTCGCGCTGCCTTCGAGGCACTCCTCTGCTCGCTCGCCGACGCCGTCGACCAGCTGGTCGCGGCCACCGGCCAGGAGCCGCAGCGGGTCCTGATGGTCGGCGGGGCGACGCGAAGCCCCGCGCTGCAGGCCATGGCACCCGCCATCCTCGATTGCCCCGTCGTCCTGCCCCCGCCCGGTGAGTACGTCGCCCTCGGCGCCGCCCGCCAGGCGGCGTGGGCGCTGGCGGGTACCCCGGCACCACCGACCTGGCCGGCCACCGAGACCACCGTGCTCGAGGCCGACCCGACGCCCGCGGTCCGCGAGGTCTACGCACAGCTGCGTGACCGCACGGTCGCGTGGACCCCGGCCCGCTGACCTCCTCCCCCACCCCGACCAGTCCGTCCCACCTGAGCACCGGAAGGCACCACACATGAGCATCGACGTCCCCACCCCCACCCCCGAGGACAAGTTCTCCTTCGGCCTCTGGACCGTCGGCTGGCAGGGGGTCGACCCCTTCGGCGGCGCCACGCGCCCGCCGATGGACACCGTCCACGCGCTGGAGAAGCTGGCCGGGCTCGGCGCCTACGGCGTGAACTTCCACGACGACGACGTCATCCCCTTCGGCAGCGACGACGCCACGCGCGACAAGATCATCGCCCGCTTCAAGCAGGGCCTCGACGACACCGGCCTGGTCGTCACGACCGCGACCACCAACCTCTTCAGCCACCCCGTCTTCAAGGCTGGCGGCTTCACCAACAACAATCGCGACATCCGTCGCTTCGCACTGCGCAAGGTGATGCGCAACGTCGACCTGGCCGCCGAGCTGGGGGCCAAGGTCTACGTCGCCTGGGGTGGTCGCGAGGGAGCCGAGTACGGCGCCTCGCAGGACACCGCGGTGGCGCTCGACCGCATGAAGGAGGCCTTCGACCTGCTCGGCGACTACGTCACGGAGCAGGGCTACGACATCCGCTTCGCCATCGAGCCGAAGCCCAACGAGCCCCGCGGCGACATCCTGCTCCCGACGATCGGCCACGCGCTGGCCTTCATCAACCAGCTCGAGCGTCCCGAGATGGTCGGCGTGAACCCGGAGATCGGCCACGAGGAGATGGCCGGCATGAACGCGGCGGCCGGCTACGCCCAGGCGCTGTGGCAGGGCAAGCTCTACCACATCGACCTCAACGGCCAGAACGGCCCGAAGTACGACCAGGACCTGCGCTTCGGTGCCGGCAACGTGCGTGGCGCCTTCTGGATCGTCGACGTGCTGCTCGCCGGTGGCTACGACGGCCCCGTGCACTTCGACTACAAGCCCTCGCGCATCGAGGACGAGGACGGCGTATGGGTCAGTGCGGCTGCCAACATGCGCAACTACCTCATCCTGCGCGAGAAGGTCCGGGCGTTCCGCGCCGACCCCGAGGTGCAGGAGGCGCTCGCCGCCGCCCGCCTGCCCGAGCTCGCCCAGACCACCCTGGCCGAGGGCGAGGACTGGAAGCAGCTGCTCGAGTGGCAGCTGCCCGACCCCGAGGCGCTCGCCACGATCGGTGCGGCCACCGAGCACCTCGACCAGCTCGCCCTCGAGCACCTGTACGGCGTGCGCTGACCGTGCAGCAGCGCTCGACCGCCGGGACCGAGCGGTTGCGGCGCAGCAACACCGGAGCCGTGCTCCGCGCGCTGCGCCGCCTCGGTCCCTCCACTCGCGTCGAGCTCGCGCGGCACACCGGACTGGCCAAGGCCACCGTGGGCGTCATCGTCGCCGACCTCGAGGAGGCGGGCGCGGTGACCGAGGAGGGCTCACGACCGGGGGTGCGCGGTCGACCGGGACGACCGGTCGTCCTGCGCGGCCGGCGATTCCTGACGCTGGGCCTCGAGCTCAACGTCGACTACGTCTCGGCCGTCGCCCTCGACCTCACCGGCGACATCGTCTCGAGCTCGAGCCGGCCCGGCGGCCAGGTCGCGGACCTCCACGACCTGGCTTGCTCCACCCTGTCCGACCACCTCGGTGCCGGCACCCGGCTGGTGGGTGCCACGCTCGCGGTGCCCGGGCTGGTGCGCGACGACGACGCGACCGTGGCATGGGCACCGAACCTGCACGTCGCCTGGCCCGAGGTGTCCGACCTGCTGGGGACGCTCGTCCCCGGTCGCCGCATCGAGGTCAGCAACGACGCCAACTGCGCGGCGTACGCCGAGTCCCACCACGGCGCCGCCGTCGGCGTAGCCCACTCCCTCTACCTCACGGGCACGGTCGGCATCGGAGCCGGCATCGTGCAGGACGGCGAGGTGATGCGGGGGGCTGCCGGCTTCGCCGGCGAGGTCGGCCACATGCCCGTGGGTGACTCGACGGCCGAGTGCGGCTGTGGTCGCCGGGGGTGCTGGGAGGCCTCGATCGGGCTGCACGCGATGCTCGCGGCGGTCGGCATGTCCGAGCTCGACACGCCACTGCAGACGGCCGAGGCCGTGGCGGCGCGTGCCCGCACGGATGCCACGGTCAGGGCCGGGCTGGCGCGAGTCGGTCGTGACGTGGGCCTCGGACTGGCGATGCTCAGCAACGTCCTCGATCCGGAGGTGGTCGTGCTGGGCGGCTACTTCGCCCCGCTCGGCGACTTCGTGCTCGATCCGGCCCGACGCACCCTCGACGACCGCCTGCCCTCCCTGGTGCAGGTGCGACCCGACCTGCGCCCGAGCACGCTGGGCATCGAGGCGGCGGCGCTCGGAGCCGCCGAGCGCTCCTTCGACCCGGTGTTCACCGGCGCGCTCGAGCTGTCTGCCTGACCCCGCTCAGCGCGTGGAGCCTCAGCCGGCCAGCCGGGCGCGCACGTCGACGAGTGCCGTGCCGAGAGCGGCGACGGGGTCCACGAAGAGCGGCTCCAGCGCGATCTCGGCCGCACCGTGGAGGGGCGAGTCGGAGCCGAGGCCAGGGAGCTCGAGGCGCACCGACTCCAGCGGCGCGGGCAGCGCCCGGTCGGCCAGGCCCGCGTCCACGTCAGCACCCACCAGGCGGTAGAGCGAGCGGAAGTAGCCACCCAGCACGACGACCTGCGGGTTGAACATGTTGACGATGCTCGCCAGCCCCTGGCCCAGCGCCGTGCCGGTCGCGCGGAGCGCCGTCGACGGCCGGTCGAACTCGTCCAGGACCTCGTCGAGCTGAGCGACCTTGTCGGGCGGGCACTGGATCGCCTCGGCGATCGCGTAGGCCCCGACCTCCGTCTCCCAGCACCCGAGGTTGCCGCAGTGGCACGGCCGTCCGTCCGGGTTGAAGCGCAGGTGCCCGACCTCGCCCGCGTAGCCGCCGACGCCCTCGAGGCGGTGTCCGCCCGAGATGACGCCCGCGCCGACGCCGACGTTGCCGGAGACGTAGATGAGCTCGTCGACGGCGACCCCGGCCCCGCGGGTGTGCTCGGCCAGTGCGCCCAGGTCGGCGTCGTTGGCCAGCGAGACCGGCACGTCGAGCCCGAGCGCCGCCAGCACGATGCCGCCGAAGGAGACGTCGTGCCACTCGAGGTTGGGGGCGAGTCGGATCAGGCCGTCGCTGCGGCGCACCAGTCCGGGGACGCTGATCCCGATGCCCACCAGTGGCGCTGCGCTGGGCGCGTCCTCGACCACCGTGCGGATGAGCGCCGCGACCGCGGCCCCCACCTGCCAGGCCTCACCGTCGCGCAGCACGGGGGCGTGCGCGCGCTGGATCACGTGTCCGCCGAGTCCGACGCGGGCCACGACGGCGCGGTCGACCCCCAGGTCGACCGCGATGACGTACGGCCCTTCCCGGGCGATCCGCACCCGGGCCGACGGCCGTCCCGCGCCCTGACGCGATCCCTCGAGCGGCGTGGCGTGCTCGGTGATGCCCAGCGACTCCAGCTCGCTGACCAGCCCCGCGATCGTGCTCCTGTTGAGCCCCATGAGGCTGGTCAGCTCTGCTCGTGACGTCTGGCCGGCACCGTGGACGTGCCGCAGCACCGTGCCGAGGTTGTGACGTCGGATGGCCTCCTGGTTGGTGCCGAGGCCCGAGCGCCGCTGCTGCGGGCTCATGGTGATGACCTAGACGCCGGCCGAGGAACGGCGACGACGCGAGATCGCATCGACGCTCGCGGCCAGCAGCAGGACGCCACCGGTGACCACGAAGTTGATGTAGGCCGCCTGGTTGAGCAGGCCGAGACCGTTGGAGATGGTCGCGATCACCAGGCCGCCGATGACGGCGTCGATCGCCCGGCCCCTGCCACCGAAGAGGCTGGTGCCACCGATGACGGCGGCCGCGACGGCGTAGAGCAGGACGTTGTTCCCGCCCGAGCCCGGCGAGACCTTGCCGGTGTAGGAGGCGGACAGCAGGCCGGCGAGCGCCGCCATCGAGGAGCAGATGACGAAGGCGGAGATCCGCACGCGGCGCACGTTGATGCCGGCGCGGCGGGCCGCCTCGGCGTTGCCGCCGACGGCGTAGAGGTGGCGACCGAAGCGGGTCTTGGTCAGCACGTAGGTCCAGAAGAGCAGCAGCGCGATGACCACCGGGGCGGCCCACGGGATGCCGCTGATGTCGAAGATCGGGTTGGGCGAGCGATTGGCGTTGAGCAGGGCGGTGACGCCCAGCACGATGACGCCGAGCACCGCGATGCGGATCACGACGAGCGCGATCGGGGGGTGCACGAGGCCCTTCGCCGCCAGCGACCGGTAGCGGTAGAGCGAGAGGGCGGCGAAGCCGAGGACGATGACGATCGCGGCGATCCACCCGGCGTTCGCCGGCACGTTCTTGATCGACAGGCCGCGCAGCACCGGGTCGTCGAACCGGAGCGAGCCGCCCGAGCCGATGAGCTTCAGCGGGACGGCCTGGAGGCCGAGGAGGAACGCCAGGGTCACCACGAACGACGGGATGCCGAGCAACGAGACGAGCGCGCCGATGACCAGGCCGATCACCGCACCGAACGCGACGCCCGCGAGCGTGGCGAGCAGCCAGTTCCAGTCGTGGTCGATGAGCATGAGGGCGGTGATCGTGGCGCACGCGCCGCCCGCGACGCCCGCGGAGAGGTCGATCTCGCCCAGCAGCAGCACGAACACGATGCCCATCGCGAGCACCATGATCGAGCTGGCCTGCACGACCAGGTTGGCCAGGTTGTAGGTCGTGAGGAAGCGGTCGTTGAGCGAGGCGAAGATGATGACGAGGACGACCAGCCCGAGGATCGCGGGCAGCGAGCCCATGTCGCCGCCGCGCAGGCGGTTGACGTAGTCGCGCGCGGCATCGCCGAGGCCGTTGACCTGGCGGTTGTCGTTGTCGAAGCCGCCCGCCGCCGGGGCGGACGCGGTGTCGGTGGAAGCAGTCATGGTGGGGTCTCCGGTCCTTCTCAGACGGTCGCGTTCGCGGTGCTCTCGGAGATCCCGAGGTCCCCTGAGCGTCCGGCGGTGATGAGCTCGACGATCTGGCCGTGGGTGACGTCCTTCGCGGGCACGTCGGCGGCCACCCGGCCGAGGTAGAGGGCGGTGATCCGGTCGGCGACCTCGAGCACGTCGCCCATGTTGTGCGAGATCAGCACCACGCCGAGCCCGCGGTCGGCGAGGCGGCGCACGAGGTCGAGGACCTGGCGCGTCTGCGCGACGCCGAGGGCGGCGGTCGGCTCGTCGAGGAGCACGACCTTGGAGTTCCAGAGGACCGCCTTGGCGATGGCGACGGTCTGGCGCTGACCGCCGGACAGGCTGGCCACGCTCTGGCGCACCGACTTCACGGTGCGCACCGAGAGCGAGGCGAGCGTCTCGCGGGCGCGCGTCTCCATGGTGACCTCGTCGAGGCCGAAGCGGGTGGTCTCCTCGCGGCCGAGGAACATGTTCTCGACGATGTCGAGGTTGTCGCAGAGCGCGAGGTCCTGGTAGACGACCTCGACGCCGAGGGCCGCCACGTCGCGCGGTCCGTGGACCTCGACCGGCTTGCCGTCGAAGTGGTACTCGCCGCTGTCGCGGCCGTAGATGCCGGCGATGATCTTCACCAGCGTCGACTTGCCGGCGCCGTTGTCGCCGACCAGGGCCGTGACCTGCCCGGGGTAGACGGCGAAGTCAACGTCGTGCAGGACGTGCACGACACCGAAGCTCTTGTTGACTCCTCGGAGCTCGAGCAGGGGCTGAACCATGGATCCACTTCCGATCGCGAAGAATTTGTTGTGCGGGAGGACATGGGCGACGCCCGGGCCGGGACCCGGCCCGGGCGTCGCACTGGTGTCAGGCGACCAGCCGACCGAGGTCGGAGGTCAGGAGATGCCGGCTTCCTTGCAGAGGTCGGCGAACTTGCCCGTGCACACGTCGGCAGCCTTCTGGCCACCGTCGTCGATCACGTCACCCACGTTGTCCTTGGTGATGGACTGCGGGTCGAGCAGGATCGAGGGGACCTCGCTGTCGTCGGAGGAGTCGACCGTGGTGCCGGTGGTCTCGGCGTCCTCGCCCTTGGCGAGCGCGATCGCGACGTCGGCCAGCGCACCGGCCTCCTGCGTGGCGGACTTGTAGACCGTCATGCACTGGGTGCCGGCGAGCACGTTCTGCAGGCCCTCGACGGTGGCGTCCTGGCCGGTGACCGGGACCTTGCCGGCCTGGCCGGCACCCTCGAGGATGCTGATCGCCGCGCCGCCGAGGCCGTCGTTGGCCGCGAGCACGCCGTCGACCTTGCCGTCGGCAGCGGTGTAGAGCTGCTGGAAGATCGTGGCGGCCTGCTCGTTGTCCCAGTCCGGCACGGCCTGCTCACCGACGACCGTGTAGTTGCTCATGTCGTCGAGCACGCTGTGCGCGCCCTCGGCGAAGAGCGTGGCGTTGTTGTCGGTGGGCGAACCGTTGAGGTAGACGATGTTGGCGTCCTTGTCGCCGAGGCAGTCCGCCAGGCCCTGGCCCTGCAGCTCGCCGACCTTGGTGTTGTCGAAGGAGACGTAGTACTCCGCCGACCCACCCAGCGTCAGCCGGTCGTAGTCGATGGTCGCCACGCCCTGCGACGCGGCCTTCTCTTGGATGGCCGCGCCCGACTCGGAGTCGAGGTTGACGATCGCGAGGACCGTGACGCCGCTGCCGATCATGCTGTCGGCGATGGTGGTCATCTTCTCGGCGTCGCCCTCGGCGTTCTGGATCTCGTAGTCGACCCCGGCCTCCTTGAAGGCGGCCTCGAGGGCCGGGCGGTCCGCGCTCTCCCAGCGCACCGAGGACTCGGTGTCGGGGAGGATGACGCCGATCTTGCCGGTCGCGTCGCCGCCACCGCTGCCGGCGTCCGACCCGCCGTCCGATCCGCTGTCGGAGTCACTGCCACAGGCGGTCAGCGCCATGGCGGCACCCAGCAGAGGGACGAGAACCAAACTGTGCTTCCGCTTCACGCGAACCGCCTCCTAGCGATTTCTGATCGCACGGTCGGTCGTGGCTCAGCGCCGGACCGCCGTACATATGTTGTTCGGCACAACATATGTAGTGATGACGGTCACGTCCAGACCCCACGGAGCGCTGTTGCCGGTTCGTTACCGAGTGGTCGAGACCACCGGGGCGATCAGTGGACCGGCGGCCGCTTGCGCTGCGGGGCGGGGCGCGTCGGGTCGTCGTCGGGACGGTGCACCTCGGCAGGCACGACGATGGGCTTGAGGCGCGCCCAGCCGATGAAGAAGACCGAGACGACGATCAGGGCCAGGCCGGTCCACAGGTTGGCGTTGACCCCGCCCGTCTTGTCGAGCTCCTGGTCGCCGAACAGCCCGGCCAGCGCGAGGATCACGCCGTAGACGCCCATGAGCGCGCCGATGATGTTGCGGACGTCGAACGCGCCCGCCTTGTGGCTCTCCCCCGGGACGGGGGCGTCGGTGGTGCCGGTGGTGTCGTCGGACATGGCTGCTGCCCCTCTCTCAGAAGGCGACGTTGAGGATGATGACCATCACGAGTGCGATGCCCGCCAGTGGGACCGTACGCCGGTACCACGGCATCGCCGCCTCGTTCGGGTCGGTGCGGTCCTCGCGGGGAGTCTCGGAGTAGACGAGGCCCTTGAGCTCGGAGGCAGGCTTCGGCTTGGTCACGAGGGAGACGACGATGCTCAGCACGATGTCGACGACGAACGCCGTCGACGCGGCGAGGAACGCCGCGCCCTGGCCGGGCAGGTCGATCACGCCGGCGGCCGCGAGCCGGTCGACCGCGATGGCCGACAGGGTGCCGGCGACGAGACCGACCCAGCCGGCGGTCGGGGTCATCCGCTTCCAGAACATGCCGAGGATGAACGTCGCGAAGAGCGGGGCGTTGAAGAACCCGAACAACGTCTGCAGGTAGTTCATGACGTTGTCGTAGCCCATGGCGATCTGGGCGGTGAAGATCGCGATCACGGTCGCCGCGACCGTCGCGAGGCGGCCGATGCGGAGGTAGTAGTCGTCGCTGTGGTTCTTGCGGATGTAGCGCTGCCACAGGTCGTAGGAGAAGACCGTGTTGAACGCCGAGATGTTGGCCGCCATGCCGGCCATGAAGGCGGCGAGCAGCCCGGCGATCGCCAGCCCGAGCAGGCCGTTGGGCAGCACGTCGCGCATCAGCAGGAGGAGCGCGTCGTTGTAGGCCACGCCGTCGCCGGAGGCACCACCCGCCGGCGAGCCGCCGTTCTTCAGGTCGATCATCTCGGTGACCAGGACGGCCGACACCATGCCGGGGATGATCACGATGAACGGGATGAACATCTTCGGGAAGGCACCGATGATCGGCGTCTTGCGGGCGGCCGAGATCGAGTCGGAGGCCATCGCGCGCTGGACCTCGACGAAGTTGGTCGTCCAGTAGCCGAAGGACAGCACGAAGCCGAGGCCGAACACGATGCCGATCACCGACAGCAGCGGCGAGTCGAAGCCCGAGAGCGCCTGGCCGGGCCAGGACTCCAGCTGCTGGCTCGCCGGGGCGACCCCGGCGTCCGCGGGTGCGCTGCTCGCGGCCGCGGTGATCTTGTCGGTGAGGCCGTCCCAGCCGCCGACGCGGTGCAGGCCGATGAGGGTCAGCGGCAGCAGCGAGGCGACGATGACGAAGAACTGGAGCACCTCGTTGTAGATCGCCGCGCTCAGTCCACCGAAGGTGATGTAGGACAGCACGATGGCCCCGGCGACGACGAGGGCGATCCAGATCGGCCAGCCGAGCAGCGCGTGGACGATGCCGGCGAGCAGGGCGAGGTTGACGCCCGCGATGAGCAGCTGGGCCACGGCGAAGCTGATCGCGTTGACCAGGTGGGCGCCGGTGCCGAAGCGCCGGAACATGAACTCGGGGACGGAGCGGACCTTCGAGCCGTAGTAGAACGGCATCATCACGACGCCGAGGAACAGCATCGCCGGCACCGCACCGACCCAGAAGTATTGGACCGTCGGCATGCCGATCTCGGCGCCGTTGGCCGACATCCCCATGATCTCGACCGCGCCGAGGTTGGCCGAGATGAACGCCAGGCCGGTGACCCACGCCGGGAGCGAGCGCCCGGAGAGGAAGAAGTCGATCGAGTCGGAGACCTGTCGTCTCGCCATCACGCCGATGCCGAGGACGAAGCCGAAGTAGATCGCCACCAGCAGGTAGTCCAGCCAGGACGCGTTGATCAGGGTGTCGGACGACATGTCACCTCCCGAGGGACTTGTGTGGGGCCACCCCGCAACCTAGACCTCACCCGGCTTTCCGCGCGACCACCCCTCCGGAGGTCCCGCGCCGATCAGTCCTCCACGACGACCTCGACCTCGAAGCCCTCGCCGTTCTCCAGGTTCCCCCACTCCCCCTCCGCGGTCGCGACGTCGTCGACCCACAGGTCGAGGTGGTGCAGAGCCCGGGCCATGCCAGCAACCTAGACGCCGTGGCAGGGTGGCGACATGGGCTCACCCCGCGTCGTCGCGCTCCTCGTGGCCCTCGGGCTCGTGCTGGCGATCGTCCCGACCCTCGCTGCGGGCTTCGTGATGTGCGGTGTCTCCGGCTGCTCGGGTGGCGGCTTCGGCGTCTCCACGGATCCCGGCACGACGCGCGTCCTGCTCCTCGTCGCCGGACTGGTCGCCGCGCTGCCGCTCGGGGTGTACGCCGCCTCCCGCCGCAGCGGGGTGCTCGGTCTTGCGACCCTCGGGCTCGCGCTCGTGTCGACCCTCGTCGCCGGGCTGGTCATCGGGTCCGACTTCTCCGGCTGCCCGCGCACGATGGACGCAGCGGCCTGCCACGACGGATCCCGCTAGCTCACCGGCGCCGGTCCAGCGTGTGGCTCACTCCCACTCGATCGTGCCCGGGGGCTTGGAGGTGATGTCGAGGGTGACCCGGTTGATCTCCTCGACCTCGTTGGTGATCCGGGTGGAGATCCGCTCCATGACCTCGTAGGGCAGCCGGGCCCAGTCGGCGGTCATCGCGTCCTCGGAGGTGACCGGGCGGATCACGACGGGGTGGCCGTAGGTGCGGCCGTCGCCCTGGACGCCCACCGAGCGGACGTCGGCGAGGAGCACGACGGGCATCTGCCAGATGTCGCGGTCGAGGCCGGCGCGGGTGAGCTCCTGGCGGGCGATCGCGTCGGCGCGGCGGAGGATGTCGAGGCGGTCGGCGGTGACCTCGCCGATGATCCGGATGCCCAGTCCGGGGCCCGGGAAGGGCTGGCGCCACACCATCTCGGCGGGCAGGCCGAGCTGCTCGCCGACGAGGCGGACCTCGTCCTTGAAGAGGGTGCGGAGCGGCTCGACCAGCGCGAACTCGAGGTCCTCGGGCAGGCCGCCGACGTTGTGGTGGGACTTGATGTTGGAGGTGCCGGCACCGCCGCCGGACTCGACCACGTCGGGGTAGAGCGTGCCCTGCACGAGGAAGCCGACCTTGTCGCCCTGCTCGGCGGCCTCGCCGAGCACGGTGGCCTCGGCGGCCTCGAAGGCGCGGATGAACTCGCGGCCGATGATCTTGCGCTTCTCCTCCGGGTCGGTGACCCCGGCGAGCGCGGCGAGGAACGTCTCGCGGGCGTCGTAGACGTGGAGGTTCACGCCGGTGGCGGCGACGAAGTCGCGCTCGACCTGCTCGGCCTCACCCTCGCGGAGCAGGCCGTGGTCGACGAACACGCAGTGGAGCCGGTCTCCGATGGCGCGCTGCACGATGGCCGCCGCGACCGCGGAGTCGACGCCGCCGGACAGGCCGCAGATCGCGATGCCGGAGTCGCCGATCTGCTCGCGGACCCGCTCGATCTGCTCCTCGGCGATGTTGAGCATCGTCCAGGTCTGGCGGCAGCCGGCGATCTGGTGGAGGAAGTGCTCGAGCACCTTCTGGCCGTGCTCGGAGTGCAGCACCTCGGGGTGCCACTGCACGCCGGCCAGGCCGCGGGCGACGTCCTCGAACGCCGCGACCGGGGTGTCGGCGGTGGAGGCGAGGACGGTGAAGCCCGCGGGCGCCTGGGCGACGGAGTCACCGTGCGACATCCACACCTTGTGCTCGGCGGGGATGCCCTCGAGGAGCGTGCCCGGCTCGGAGACGGTGACGGGCGTCCGGCCGTACTCCCGGGCGCCGGTCTGCGCGACCTCGCCGCCGAGGCCCGCCGCCATCAGCTGGAACCCGTAGCACATGCCGAACACCGGCACCCCGGCCGTGAAGACGGCCGTGTCGATGCCGGGGGCACCGTCGGCGTACACGCTGGAGGGGCCGCCGGACAGGATGATCGCCTTCGGGTTGCGCGCCAGCATGTCCTCGACGGGCATCGTGTGCGGCACGATCTCGGAGTAGACACGCGCCTCGCGGACGCGCCGCGCGATGAGCTGGGCGTACTGCGCCCCGAAGTCGACGACGAGGACCAGGTCGTGCTCTGCAGGCTGCGTCACGGGCGAAGTCTATCGACGGTCATCCCGTGAAATCGTCCCAGGGCCCGATCGGGGAGGGAGGGTGATCGGGCCCTGGGACTTCACATCCCAGCGAGCTGCTGAGCAGCGTGCCGAGAACAGGGGCCCGGCCCTTGGGAGGGAGCATGACTGCCGGACCCCTCACCCGGCCCAACGAAGCCTCCGGAGGTCCGTTATGGCCCGTTCGGATGATTCTTCGCCGTCAGCTGACGCCGACGATGGGCAGCCGCAGCGCTCCGGGCGCCGCGTCGGGGACGACCGGGTTCTTCGGCTCGACGGGCTCCAGCTGGACGTAGGCCGATCCCAGCGCGGGTCGCGGGTCGGCCTCGCCCTTGTTGGGCCAGAAGGCCATGGCGCGCTCGGCCTGGGCGGTGATCGTGAGCGAGGGGTTGACGCCGAGGTTGGCCGAGACGGCCGAGCCGTCGACGACGTGCAGCCCCTCGTGCCCGAAGAGCCGCTGCCAGGGGTCGACCACGCCGGTCTCGGGCGAGTCGCCGATCGTGCAGCCGCCGATGAAGTGGGCGGTCAGCGGTCGGTTGAAGGGCTCGCCGACGTTGCCCCCGGGCGTACCACCCATCACGTCGGCCATCCGGCGCACGGCCTCATAGGCCACCGGGATGTAGGTCGGGTTGGGCCGGCCGTGGCCCTGCACGCTGGTCATCCGCCAGCCGAAGCGACCCTTGACGCCGTTGGTCGTGATCGAATTGTCGAGCGTCTGCATCACCAGCGCGACGACGGTCCGCTCGGACCAGTGCTTGAAGTCGTAGAGGTCGAGGGCCGTGCGCCGTTGCGCCCACAGCTCGCGCAACCAGGTGCGGACCCGCGACCGGCCGGGCGTCTCGTCGGCGAGCACGGTCTGCATCAGCGCCATCACGTTGGAGCCCTTGCCGTAGCGCACCGGCTCGATGTGGGTGACGTCGTCGGGGTGCCACGACGACGTGATCGCGACGCCCTCGGTGTAGTCGGTCTCGCTGGTCGAGGGGGCGAGCGCCCCGAGGATCGCCTCGGAGTTCGTGCGGGTCAGCATGCCCAGTCGCTCGCTGATCCGCGGCAGGTCGCCCTCGCCCTTGAGCTGGTGGAGCAGCTTCTGGGTGCCGAGCGCGGCCGCGGAGAAGACGACCTGGTCGGCGGTGAAGACCTTGGTCGCCGACTGCTTCCGCGACAGGCGCGACAGCTTGGCCTTCGTCCAGCGGGTCGTGACCTCGTAGCCGCCGGCCGCACGCGGGCGGACGCGCGTCACGGTGGTCAGCGGGTGGACCACCGCCCCGGCCTGCTCGGCGAGGTGCAGGTAGTTCTTCACGAGGGTGTTCTTCGCGTTGTGGCGGCACCCGGTCATGCACTCGCCGCAGTTGAGGCAGGCGTTGCGCGCCGGTCCGGCGCCGCCGAAGAAGGGGTCCGCGACCCGCTCCCCCGCCTGCGCGTCGGGGCCGCCGAAGAAGACGCCGACCGGGGTGTGCCGGAAGGTGTGGCCCACCCCCATGTCGTCGGCGACGCGCTTCATCACCTCGTCCGACGGCGTGTGGCGCGGGTTCTCCACGACCCCGAGCATCCGCTTGGCCTGGTCGTAGTAGGGCCACAGCTCCGACTTCCAGTCGGTGATGTGCGCCCACGACGGGTCCTTGAAGAACGCGTCGGTCGGCTCGTAGAGCGTGTTGGCGTAGACGAGCGAGCCACCGCCGACACCGGCCCCGGCGAGGATCAGGCAGTCCTTGACCATGTCGATGCGCTGGATGCCGTACATCCCCATCGACGGCGCGAAGAGGAAGCGCTTCGCGTCGAACGACGTCGCCGGGAAGTCGTCGTCCTCGAACCGTGCACCGGCCTCGAGAACCCCGACCCGGTAGCCCTTCTCGGTCAGCCGCAGCGCGGTGACCGAGCCGCCGAAGCCGGACCCGATGACGAGGACGTCGTAGTGGGTGGGGCTCATGCCCGACCGAGCTTGTTGAGCAGGCGCAGCGAGGCGGTCAGCACCTTGGCGTTGGTCTCCTCAGACATCCCGAACATCGGCGCGATCGGCACCAGCCGCTGCGTCGCGACCGACTGCACCTCCGTGTAGCGGTGGATGCCTTCCGCTCCCTGGCGGCGACCCATGCCGGACTCCCGCATGCCGCCCATCGGGGCGCCGAGGGAGCCGAAGGTCGCGCCGTAGGCCTCGTTGACGTTGACCGTGCCGCACTTGATCCGGTGCGCGATGGCCCGACCACGGGTGGTGTCGCGGGTGTAGACCGAGGCGTTGAGCCCGTAGTGCCCGTCGTTGGCCCGCTCGACCGCCTCGTCCTCGCTGTGGAAGCGGTAGAGCGACACGACCGGGCCGAAGGTCTCGAGGCCGAAGCAGGTCATGTCGGCCGAGACGCCCTCGAGGATCGTCGGCTCGTAGACGAAGGGTCCGAGGTCGGGCCGCGCCCTGCCCCCGGTGAGGACGCGCGCGCCCTTGGCGACGGCGTCGTCGACGTGGGCGGTCACGGTGTCGAGCTGGGCCTGGGAGATCAGCGAGCCCATGTCGACCGACCAGTCCTGGCTGGCACCCAGCGTCATCGCCTCGGTGCGGGCGACGAAGGCGTCGACGAACCGGTCGTAGACCTGGTCGGCGACGAAGAGCCGCTCCATCGAGACGCAGAGCTGGCCGGCGTTGGAGAAGACCGCACGCGTGGCACCCTCCGCCGCGCGGTGCACGTCGGCGTCGCGCAGGACCAGCATCGGGTTCTTGCCGCCGAGCTCGAGGGAGCAGCCGATGAGCCGCTCGGCGCAGCCCTGGGCGATCAGGCGGCCGGTGGCGGTGGAGCCGGTGAAGCAGACGTAGTCGGCCTGGCCGACGATGGCGCCGCCGACCTCGGGCCCGGGCCCCGCGACGACCTGCCAGAGCTCGGCCGGGAAGCCGGCCTCCTCGAGCAGCTGGGCCGCGAGCAGCGCGGTCAGCATGGTCTGCGCGTCGGGCTTGGCGACGACGGCGTTGCCCGCGAGCAGGGCGGGCAGGCCGTCGCAGAGCGCCATCGTGAGGGGGTAGTTCCAGGGCGAGATGATCCCGACGACGCCCTTGGGCACCCGGCCCACCTCGGCGCGGGTGAGCACCGGGAACATGCCGCCGACCCGGCGGGTGTCGAGGTGCTCGTGGGCGGTGCGCGCGTAGTAGCGCGCGGTCAGGGCGAGGTGGGCGACCTCGAGGTAGGCGTCCTTGCGGGCCTTGCCCGACTCCCACACGACGAGGTCGATGAGCTCGTCCTGGCGGTCGAGGAGCAGGTCGTGCAGGCGCAGCAGGACGGCCGCGCGGTGGTCGATCGGCGTGGCGGCCCACGACACCTGCGCCTTGCGGGCGCGGGCGAAGGCCTCGGCCACGTCGGCCGGGCTCGACTGGGGCACGTGCGCGAGCGGCCTGCCGCCGATCGGGGACGACACGGCATGGGTCTGGCCGGACGTGCTCACCACGCGGCGGGTGAGGGAGGCGACGTACTGCCGGTCGAGGGCGTAGGTCGCCGTGGCGTCGTGCTCGGGGTCGGCGGGGCCGGTCACAGCGGGGGTCTGCTCGCTCATCCTTGCAGCGTAGGTCGGTGGGACGGCCGTTGCTACCGGTTGGTCACTTCCGTCCCAGCATTTGACACTTCACGCCATTGTGTAAAGCCGAGGTTCAGACGATGTCAGGAGCCTTGACCCGGGCCTCGTCGGCCTCCTGGTCGGTCGGCATGAGCTGGCTCTGCCGCTCGGCCTCGACCCGGCGCAGGTAGTGGTCGACCTCGTCCTCGAGCTGCGCGTCGCTCCAGCCCAGGGCGCCGGCCATCAGCTCGGCGGCCGGCCGCGCGGCGGTGATCCCGCGGTCGAAGGTCTCGATCGAGACCCGCGTGCGGCGGGCGAGGACGTCGTCGAGGTGGCGGGCGCCCTCGTGCGTGACCGCGTAGAGCACCTCCGCGCGCAGGTAGTGCTCCGCGCCCTCGAGCGGCTCGCCGAGGTCGGGACGCGCGTCGATCAGCGCGAGCACCTCGTCGACGAGCCCGCCGTAGCGGCCGAGCAGGTGGTCGACGACGCCGATGTCCAGGCCCGACGACCGGCTCAGCGCGACCCGCTGGTTGGTGCGCGCCTCGAAGCCCCACGCGCCCATCAGCGGCACCCGGTCGGTGATCGAGGCGGGCGTCGCGTCGAAGTCGCGGATGGCGTGGTCGACGGCATCCCTCGCCATGACGCGGTACGTCGTCAGCTTGCCGCCGGCGACCAGCACGAGCCCCGGCACGGGGTTGGCCACCGTGTGCTCGCGGGAGAGCTTGGTGGTCTCCCCCATCTCGCCCTCCTTGCGCATCGGCTTGAGCAGCGGGCGCAGCCCCGCCCAGACGCCGATGACGTCGCGGTGGTCGAGCGGGTCCTTGAGGAGCCGGTTCACGTGGCCGAGGAGGTAGTCGATGTCGGTCTTGCTGGCCGCCGGGTGGGCGAGGTCGTAGTCCCAGGCGGTGTCGGTCGTGCCGATGATCCAGAACTGGTCCCACGGGATCACGAAGAGCACGGACTTCTCGGTCTTGGTGATGAAGCCGCACTCCGAGCGGATCCGGTCCTTCGGCACGACGATGTGGATGCCCTTGCTGGCGTCGACGTCGAGCTGCGCCTCGCCGCCGATGAGGTCCTGCACCTCGTCGGTCCAGACGCCGGCGGCGTTGATGACGACCTTGGCGCGGATCTCCAGGTCGCGCTGGCCCTCGAGGTCGCGGGCGCTGACGCCGACGACCCGGTCGCCCTCGCGCAGGAAGCCGGTGACCTTGGTGCGCGTCGCGACGTGCGCGCCGTTGTTGGCCGCCGTGCGCGCGATGGTCATCACCAGTCGCGCGTCGTCGACCTGGCAGTCGTAGTAGCGGATCGCGCCGTGCAGCTTCTCGGTCCGGATGTCCGGCGCCATGCGGGCGAGCTGCTTGCGGAAGACGTGCTTGTGCTTCGGCACGCCCATGTCGTACTTGCCGGTCATCGCCATGCCGTCGTAGAGCGCGACCCCGGCACCGACGTAGGGCCGCTCCCACGCGTGCTCGAGCGGGTAGAGGAACGGCACGGGCCGGACGAGGTGGGGCGCGAGCCGCGTGTAGAGGAGGCCGCGCTCCTCCAGCGCCTCCTTGACCAGCGCGAAGTCGAACATCTCGAGGTAGCGCAGGCCGCCGTGGACGAGCTTGGACGAGCGCGAGGACGTGCCCGAGGCGAGGTCTCGCTGCTCGACGAGCCCGACCTTGAGGCCGCGGGTGACCGCGTCGAGGGCCGCGCCCACGCCGACGATGCCGCCGCCCACGACGAGCACGTCGAGCTCACCAGCGGCGAGGTGCTCGAGGGCGTCAGCCCGCTGGTCGGCGTCGAGGGCCTTGGCGAGACTCATGGCACCAGTGTCGCAGCAGGCACCACGCGACCACTCAGTGCTGGACGACGACCTCGATGCGCTGGAACTCCTTGACCTCGGTGTAGCCCGTGGTCGCCATCGCCCGCCGCAGCGCGCCGATGAGGTTCATCGTGCCGTCGGCGACGCGGGAGGGGCCGAACATGATCTCCTCGAGCGTGCCGACCGGGGCGAACTCGACGCGCTCGCCACGCGGCAGCTCGGAGTGGGTGGCCTCGCTGCCCCAGTGGAAGCCGCGGCCCGGGGCCTCGGTCGCGCGAGCGAGCGGGGAGCCGATCATCACGGCGTCGGCACCGCAGGCGATGGCCTTGGCGATGTCACCCGAGCTGCCGATCGAGCCGTCGGCGATGACGTGCACGTAGCGCCCTCCCGACTCGTCGAGGTAGTCGCGCCGGGCGGCGGCGACGTCGGCGACGGCGCTGGCCATGGGGACGGAGACGCCGAGGACGGTGCGGGTGGTGTGGGCGGCGCCGCCACCGAACCCGACGAGGACGCCGGCCGCGCCGGTGCGCATCAGGTGGAGCGCGGCCTGGTGGGTCGCGCAGCCGCCGACGATGACCGGGACGTCGAGCTCGTAGATGAACTCCTTGAGGTTCAGCGGCTCGGCCTGGCTGCTCACGTGCTCGGCGGAGACCGTCGTGCCGCGGATCACGAACATGTCGACGCCGGCCTCGACGACGGCCTTCACGTGCTCCTTGGTGCGCTGCGGCGACAGCGAGCCGGCGACGGTCACGCCGGCGGCGCGCATCTCCTTGAGGCGCGCGGTGATCAGCTCGGGCTTGATCGGCTCGGCGTAGATCTCCTGCATCCGCCGGGTCGCCTCGGAGCCCTGGAGGCCCGCGACCTCCTCGAGCAGCCCCGTGGGGTCGTCGTACCGGGTCCACAGGCCCTCGAGGTTCAGCACCCCGAGCCCGCCCATCTTCCCGAGCGCGATCGCCGTCGACGGCGACATGACCGAGTCCATGGGCGCGGCCACGACGGGCACGTCGAAGCGGTAGGCGTCGATCTGCCAGGCGGTGCTGACCTCCTCGGGGTCGCGGGTGCGCCGCGAGGGCACGATCGCGATGTCGTCGAAGGAGTAGGCGCGGCGACCGCGCTTGGCACGGCCGATCTCGATCTCGGTCACGCCCGAAGCCTATCGGCGGCGCTCGCCACGCCCTATCCGGTGCTCATCCCGGCACTGCCGGTCTACGTCTTCTCCACGGCTCGGCAAAACGACGACGCCGGGACACGGGCGTCCCTACCGTCGAGGACGTGGGGAATACGGGGAAGCGGCTCCGTGGTGCGTGGCCGCGACGGATGATCGTGCGCCTGCTCGCGACCGCTTGCATCGCGGGCGGGCTGTGGGGCGCCTCCGTCGCGACCGCGCACGCCGACGACGACTACCCCTACGCCGGTCTGGGCCAGTGCCCGATCGTGGCGCCCGCGCCGGTCGAGCCGACGCCCACGCCGACTCCCGGGAAGCCCGGCACGCCCGGCAGGCCCGGCGACGCCGGGAAGCCCGCCGCGACCGAGGCGTCGGCTCCCGAGCCGGTGCTCGACCCGGTCTCCGGGCACCTCTACGACCCGCGGGGCCCCAGGCCGACGTGCGCGCGCCGGGTCTGGGCGATCGACGGCTCGATCGGCGACCCGTGGGGCTTCGTGCTCCGCAACTGCACCAGCTTCGTGGCGTGGCGCCTGCACGAGCGCAACGGGATGACCTCCTTCAGCAACTCCCTCGGCGGCCAGCACTGGGGCAACGCGGAGAACTGGGACGAGGTGGCCCGCCGGCTCGGCTACCGCGTCGACCGCGTGCCGGCGATCGGCGCCGTCGCGCAGACCGACGACGGCAGCGTCGGCCACGTCGCCTGGGTGAGCGCGATCGGCCCCGGCACGGTGACCGTCGAGGAGTACAACCACGCCACGCCCGGTGGCTACGGCACGCGCACCGTCCCGGTCGGCGACTTTCGCTACCTCCACCTCGACGACGTCGCACCGTCGCCGCTCGTCGGCTCCGACCGGCCCGTGGTCTCCGTCGCCGACCGGCTCGGCGAGTCGTGGACGGCCCGTGTCGACGGCCGCGGCACCCTCTGGGTCGCCCGCCCCGGCAGGCCGGCCCGGGTCGTCGGACCGCGCCGGGCCTTCTCGCCCGTCGTCGCGCCGGCGCTGACCCTCGACCGGCGTGGGCTCCCGTGGGTCGCGGCGACCACGCGCACCGGTCGCGTGCTGGCCGGCACCACCCGCGGCAACCGGCTCGTCCTCCGACCCGTCGGCACCTCTGCCACCACGGCGAGCCCGGCCGTCACGCTGTCCCGCACCGGTCGCCCGGTCGTCGCCACCGTCTCCGCGACCGGCACCCTGACCACCCGCCGGCTCACCCGGCAGCGACGGTGGAGCCGGCCGGATCGGGTCGGGCGCCCCGGCTCGTGGGCCACCCACACCGCCCCCGTGCTCGGCCGCGACCGTGCCGGTCGCACGCTGCTCGTCGCGGTCGGCCGCACCGGGTCGACCTACGCGCTCACGCTCGGGCGCGGCAGGCTCGTCAAGCTGCCCGGCGCCGCCGCCTCGATCACCTCGACCCCGGCCCTGACCAGCACCGGCGACGGCACGGCCTGGCTGCACCAGGTCACCGCGAGTGGCACGCTCGTCGTGCGCTCCCTCACCGGCCAGCGCTGGGGCCGCGCGCGGGTGCTCGACGGCAGCTGGTCGCCGTACGCCTCCCCCGCCGTCGGCGAGGTCGCCGGCCGCCTCTACGTCGCGGCCGTGGACGTGACGGGCGCCCTCCGCGTCCGTCCGGGACTGCCCGGGATGCCGTCGCGGCTGCCCGGCCGGGTGCGGTCGACGGGTGACCCGACCCGCTCGCCCGGGCTGGTGACGCGCCACAACGACGGGGTCTACGTCGTCGCCGACCGCGGGTCGAGGACGTCGTCGCGGCTGCTCACCCGACCGGCGGCCGCCGTGATCGGCCGGACCGCGCCGAAGCGCGCGGGCTTCACGCCCTGACGGGGCGCACCGCGTCGTCGATCGCACGGCGCAGCCACGTCGCGTAGCGCTCGCTGGTCCAGCCGCGGTGCGGCACCAGCGTCAGGTAGGTCTCGGCGCGGGTCAGCACGTAGACCACGTCGACGGCGTCGGGGTGCAGCGGGCCGGTCGCGACGTGTCGCACCAGGTCCTGCGTCGCGACCAGGTGACCGTCCCGGGCGGCGTCGAGGATCACGCGCATGCGCGGGTCCTGGTCGGCGCCCTGGATCATCACCGGCACGAACGGTGCCATCGGCTCGAGCGAGGCGACGACGAACGCGACCACCCGGTCCAGCCGCACCTCGCGGTCGGGCTCGTCCTCGAGGTGCAACGCGGCGAACGCCTGCGGGAGCGGGAGCCCCCGGTTGAAGCTCCGCGACCGCATGGCCGCCATCAGCAGCTCCTGCTTGCCGCCGAAGGTCTTGCTCACCAGCTCGGGTGAGACCCCGGCCTGCGCAGCGACCGTCGCGATCGTCGTCGCGCGCCACCCCTGGACGGGGAAGAGCTCCGCGGCGGCGTCGACGACGCGCTGACGACGCGTCTCCGCAGCGGCACGACGGCCGCTGGCGTCGTACGACCGACGCGTCGGCGCGTCCGGGTCCTCCACGCGACCGACCCTAGGCCACGTCACGCGGTCCGCCGTCGACGCTGGCCCGGTGGGCCAGCGTCGACGCGAACGCATCGACCGGGCTGGGATTCCCTGACCGTCGCCCCCGCGACGGCACACCGTGCCCCACGCACGGCCATTCCGGCCTCCCCCATTTGGATACGAGGACACCGTATTCAAAAGTGGGGACGCAGCGCAGTCGATCCAGCCCTGGTCTGGACCGGTGCGCCACGGCGCGGTCACCCGTGCGGGTGACCGCGCCGCTCCTGCTGGGGTCTACGGGGTCAGCGACCTGCGTAGGCCCACGAGGTGACGTTCTCGGTGTCCTCCTCGTGCGTGAAGCCCTCCACCGGGGAGTAGGTGTCGACGACGAACTCGATGTTCTCGTCGTCCGCCGTGCCACCCACGCCGTCCGGGCCCACCCCGTAGAGGTTCTGCCCGAAGTTCGCGCCGCCGGAGTCCATCATGTTGTGGACGTCGTTGGCGTTGTCGGTGTGGTAGTTGCCGATCGTGTGGCCCACCTCGTGGGCGGTCACGTTGGCCACCGCCTGGGAGACGAACTTGATCTTGTCGCTCGCCGCGGTGATGTAGGAGTTGAGCGAGTACGCCGATCCCGCCGGCTCGCTGAGCGAGTCGAGCAGCACGATCGCCTCGTCCTGGTGGCCGAAGTTGCCCGGGTCGATGTACTGCGCGATCCCGATCGTGTTGATGCCGGTCTCGGCGACCGTGCCCGCGACGTAGATGCGCGAGACGTTCTCCTGGCCGATGAGGTCCTCGTTGCCACGGGCGTTGAGCACGTCGACGTTGACCGCGGTGTTGGTGCCGGCGATCTCGGCCTGGAGGTTCGCCCGGACCTGGTTGATGATCCGGTTCTCGACCTTGCGGGCGTCGGTGCGGGCGATGCCCCACAGGGGGACGAAGGAGGCGAACGGCGTCACGTTCACCACGCCGGTGCCGCCCCAGGTCGCGCTGTTGACCCGTCCGGGGGCGAAGTCGAGCAGCACGGTCTGCCGGCGACCGCGGTCACCCTGGGTGCCGGGACGGTAGCCCTCGACAGTGACGTCGTAGGAGCCGACGGCGCCGGACACCTCGATGGCATACCAGCCCGCCTCCTCCGCGACGTAGGCCACGGTGGTGTTGCCGCCGCCGGGCAGCGGCGAGGTGGGCGGGTAGAGCGAGGAGGCGTCGGTGCCGACGCCGCCGACCCGCTCCTCACCGCTGGGCGTGGTGATGGTCAGGCCGTTGGCGACCCCGTTGGCGACGCCGCCGATGGTGTCGCCCGGGCGCAGGCGCACGGAGTAGAAGTCGTGGTCGACCTGCTGCACCGAGATGGCCAGCGCGTAGTCGCCCTCGTCGGCCAGGCCGTTGCCGCTGCCGGAGTCGAAGGGGTCGTTGGGGAGGGGGCCGAAGAAGTCGAAGCCAGCGACCAGGACGTAGTAGTCGCCCGGCGCCTCCGGCGTGTAGGCCAGGTTGCTGAGCGTGCCGGTGCCGCCGTCGTCGTCGGCCGCGAGCGGCGTCCCCTCGGCGTCGTAGACCGCGAGGATGGTGTCCAGGCCGGTGGGCGTGCCCTCGGTGTCGGCCAGGATCGACTGGCCGGCCGCGACGGTGACCTTGTAGAAGTCGAAGTCGTTGCTGCCGTCGCCCGTGATGCTGCCGTGCGGGCCGTCGCCGAGGACGGAGGTGGTGGTGACGGCGCCCGAGCCGTCGATGCCGGTGTCGGTCGCCAGCGTGATCGAGCCCTGGTCCTCCTCCGTCGTGATCGCCGTCGGCGCCTCGCCCGCGAGGTCGGCGAGCTCGCCGAGGATGCGGACGCGCGGGTTCTTCGCGGCGGCCGTGCCGAAGCCTGTGATCGGCTCGGCGTTGCCGGTGGAGTCGTTGGACCCGGCGCTCCCGGCCGGCTCCTCCTCGTCGTGGACGAACGCGGGCGGGAGCACCGAGGCGGCGGCCTTGCGGTTGGCGCTCAGCTTGGCGGAGCCGGCGCGCTGGTCGGCGGCGTCGTGCATCCGCTTGTTCCAGGTGAAGTAGTCGGCGTCGGTGACGTCCTTCATGTTCGCCAGCCAGGGGTTCGGCGTGACCGCTCCCTTGGCGAGGCCCTGGGTGGCGTCGGCCGATCCCTTGGGTGCGACCTGGATGCCGAGGTCGAGCGCCTGCTGCTGTGCCGGCGTCAGGGCCTGGTCGTCACCGGCCGCTGCACCGGAGATGGCCGCTGGAGCGACGAGGCACGCGGCGGCTGCGACGCCGACCGCGGTGGAGATGGTTCTGCGCATGCGGGTGTTCCCTCCCGAGATGGAGATGCGGACCGAGGCCTGGCTCTCGTACATCTGGAAGGTCGTGCATGAGCAGGGCCCCGAATCCCTGAGAGGCCGACGCTAGACCTGCTTCGCGTCCGCGTACAGATACCGAAGGACGGTTTCTCCTCGGACCGTGGAAGGTCTCAGCTGCCCGAGTAGTTGGGCGCCTCGACGGTCATCTGCACACCGTGGGGGTGGCTCTCCTTGAGCGAGGCCGAGGTGATCCGGACGAACCGGCCCTTGTCCTGGAGCTCGGGGATGGTCCGAGCACCGACGTAGAACATCGACTGGTTGAGCCCGCCGACGAGCTGGTGGGCGACCGCCGACAGCGGTCCGCGGTAGGCGACCTGGCCCTCGATGCCCTCCGGGACGATCTTGTCGTCGCTGGCGACCTCGGCCTGGAAGTAGCGGTCCTTGGAGTACGACTTCTTGCCGCGGCTGCTCATCGCGCCCAGCGACCCCATGCCGCGGTAGGACTTGAACTGCTTGCCGTTGACGAAGACCACCTCGCCGGGCGACTCCTCGCACCCGGCGAGCATCGAGCCGACCATCACGGCGTCGGCGCCGGCGACGAGCGCCTTGGCGATCTCGCCGGAGTGCTTCATCCCACCGTCCGCGATGAGCGGGACGCCGGCCGGCCTGGTGGCCAGCGACGCCTCGTAGACGGCGGTGACCTGCGGCACCCCGACGCCGGTGACGACGCGGGTGGTGCAGATCGAGCCGGGACCGACGCCGACCTTGACCGCGTCGGCGCCCGCGTCGACGAACGCCTGCGCGCCCTCGCGGGTCGCGACGTTGCCGCCGATGACCTGCACGTGCTTCGTGGCCGGGTCGGTCTTGAGGCGCTTGACCATGTCGAGCAGGAGGTGGACGTGGCCGTGCGCGGTGTCGGCCACCAGCACGTCGACGCCGGCCTCGACCAGCGTCGTGGCCCGCTCCCAGGCGTCGCCGAAGTAGCCGATGGCCGCGCCGACCAGCAGCCGGCCGTCGGCGTCGTAGGACGCGTGCGGGAACTGCTCGCCCTTGACGAAGTCCTTGACCGTGATCAGGCCGGCGAGTCGGCCCTCGCCATCGATCAGCGGGAGCCGCTCGCGCTTGTGCGCGCGCAGCAGGGCGGTGGCGTCCTCGCGGGAGATGCCCTCGGGGCCGGTGATGAGGCCCTCCGCGGTCATCACCTCGGTGACCTTGGTGGTCGCCCACTCCGCGACCGGGGTGAAGCGCAGGTCGCGGTTGGTGATGATGCCGAGCAGGTGGTTGTCGACGTCGACGACCGGCAGGCCGGAGACGCGGTACTCGCCGCACAGGCGGTCGAGCTCCTCGAGCGTCGCGTCGGGGCCGATGGTGACGGGGTTGGGGATGATCCCGGTCTGGGTGCGCTTGACCAGGTCGACCTGGCGGGCCTGGTCCTCGATCGAGAGGTTGCGGTGGAGCACGCCGATGCCGCCCTCGCGGGCCATGGCGATCGCCATCCGCGACTCGGTCACGGTGTCCATCGCGGCGCTGATCAGCGGCACCCGGATGGAGATCTCGCGCGTGAGGCGGGTGGTGGTGTCGATGTCGCTGGGGGCGAGGTCGGACTCCCCCGGCAGCAGGAGCACGTCGTCGTAGGTGAGGCCCAGGGCCGCGAACTTCTCAGGGATCTCCACCCCCCTGATCCTACCGGCGGGCCATGGGTGCTCTGGAACAGTGTCTGGATGGGGTTCACGCGCGTGGTCTGGGTCTCGGCGACCGCCGCGTTGGTCGCTCGCTTCCCCTCCCTGCTGTGGCCGCTGCGCCCGGACGAGGCCGGCTTCCTCATGGTCGCGCGGACCTGGCACCCGGCCGCCGACTCGGTCTACGGCCACCACTGGGTGGACCGGCCGCCGCCGATCATCGCGCTGCTGAAGCTGACTGACTGGGCGGGCGGTCCGTACGCCCACCGGCTGGTCGGCGCGATCGGTTGCGTGGTCCTCGTGGTCGCGGCGGCCGGGGCCACTCGCGAGCTGGCGCGGAGGATGGGCGTGGTCGACGACCACGAGAGGCAACGGCTCGCCGGTTGGGTCGCGGTGGCGACGGCCGCCATGGTCGGGAACGCACAGATCGACGCCGTGGCCGCCAAGGGAGAGCTGTTCGGCCTGCCGCTGGTGATGGGGTCGTGCTGGCTGGCCCTGCGCGCCGTGCGCAGGGTCTCGGCGGCGGACGCCTTCTGGGCCGGCCTGCTGGCGATGCTCGCCATCGGGATGAAGCAGAGCATCGTCGGCGGGCTGGTGTTCGGTGGCGTGCTGCTCGTCGGCTCCCTCGTCGCCCGCCAGCTCTCCCGCGCGGCGGCACTGCGCTGCGCCGGCGCGGCGGTCGCGGGGGCTCTCGTCCCGGTGCTCGTGGTGGTCGGCTGGGCCGTCGTGGTCGGCGTACGGCTCCAGGAGCTCTGGTACGTCACGGTCGGCTTCCGCTCCGACGCCAACGCGGTGATCGCCAGCCAGCAGTCCGACGGCCCGACCAGCCGGATCCTGACGCTGGTGCTGGTGTTCGTCGGCGCCGGCATGCTGTTCGTGACGCTGTGGTTCGTGGCCCGGCTGCCCGCGCTGCTGCGCCGCGACGCGGTGGCGGTCCTCGCGGTCCTCGCGATGCTGGCCGTCGACCTGGTGGGCGTCGCGGTCAGCGGGAGCTTCTGGACGCCGTACCTCTTCGTGCCCGTCGCGCCCTGCGCGCTCGCCCTCGCCGCGCTCGTCGCCCACGACCGGCTCGCGCCGGTGCGGCGGCGACCCTCCGCGCTGCTGGTCGCCTTCGCCGTGGCCTCGTCGGTGTTCTCACTGGTCGGGTGGAGCGGCGCCTGGGTGCACGGCCGCGTGCCGGTCGAGGCCCGGACCGGGGAGGCGATCGCCGCGGCCTCCTCCCCCGGCGACGACGTGATCGTCTACGGCGGCCGGGCCGACATCCAGTGGTCGGCCGGGATGCGGTCGCCGTACCCCTACCTGTGGTCGCTGCCGATGCGCACCCTCGATCCCGACCTGGACGAGCTGCGCTCGGTGCTCACCGGTCGTGATGCGCCCGCGTGGGTCGTCGAGGCGACCGCGATCAACGCGTGGAGCGAGATCGGCACGAAGCCGATCGAGGACCACATGCTCGCGAGGTACGACTACGTGGCGGCCGCGTGCGGTCGCTACCGGATCTACCACCTCAACACCACCGAGCCGGTCGAGGTCGACGTGGACTGCACGACGCCCTACCGGACCATCTGGGGCCGGTAGGGCGTCGCGGGGTGAGGGTGGTGCCGGTCAGTTGGCGTAGACGCGGACGTAGTCGACCTTCATCTCCTGCGGGAGCACGGTGCTGCCGTCGGGGTAGCCGGGCCACTGGCCCCCGACCGCGACGTTGAGGATGAGGAAGAACGGCTTGTTGAAGACCCACTCGTTGCCGCCGACCCGCGAGCGGTCGATCGTCTGGTAGTTCACGCCGTCGACCGACCAGGTGATCGAGTCGGGTCGCCAGTCGATCGCGAAGGTGTGGAAGGTGTCGGCGAAGGACCAGCCCTGCGGGTGCATGTACTGGCCGGTGATGCCGGCGCCGCCGGAGTAGCCCGGTCCGTGGATCGTGCCGTGCACGATGTGCGGCTCGTATCCGACGTTCTCCATGATGTCGATCTCGCCGGCCTGCGGCCACTGGACTCCGGGCAGGTCGCCGCCGAGCATCCAGAAGGCGGGCCAGATGCCCTGGCCGCGCGGGATCTGGATCCGCGCCTCGACCCGGCCGTACTGCGCCTCGAACTTGTCGTTGGTCTGCAGCCGCGCCGAGGTGTAGCCGTCACCCTCGCGCCTGGCGGTGATGACGAGGTTGCCGGCACCGTCGAGGGCGGAGTTGGCGCGCGAGTCGGTGTAGTTCTGGAGCTCGCCGTTGCCCCACCCTCCCCCGCCGAGGTCGTAGTTCCAGACCGCGCCGTCGGGCGCGGCACCTGCCGGGCCGTCGAACTCCTGCTGCCACACGATGTCTCCCGGCGCGAGCTGGGCGCCTGCGGTGCCGGTCACGATCTCACGGGCGGGAGCGGCCGACGACGGAGGTGCGACGGCCATCGTGGTGAGGGCCGCCGCGGCGAGCGCCAGGGCGAGCGGGGCGGCGTGGGTGCGTGCGAGGTGCCACATGGGCATGCATCTCCTGAGGTCTGGGCCGGGACCCCGAGTGGCCCGGCTCCATTCCTCGACAGTAGGACTGTCATCGCCGAGGCACCACGACGGATTAGTACGCGCTCCTTACCAACGGCGTGATCGGGATCCGCACCGTCAGGTCGTCGGTGCCCATCCGGATCCGCCCGCGCAGGCCGCTGCCGAGGACGAGCGGCAGGACGGCCGAGTTGTCGGCCGCGGTGCGTACGACGACCTCCGACACGTTGCTCGTCCGGGCCGCGCGGGTCGCCTCGAGCAGCAGCTTCGAGCCGATGCTCCGGCGACGCCAGGCGGGGTCGACCTCGAGCTCGAGGAGCCACGCGCCCTCCTCGTCGGGAGTCCAGGTGGCCGCGCCGATCGTCCTGCCCGCGACCGTGGCGGTGACCGCGGTCTCCGAGGTGGTGAACACCGGGCCCTCGTCGACGGTCGTGTCGGGGTCGGGCACGGCCGGCTCGTGCTCGGCGGCCGCCAGCACGTCGGTGACGAGCTCGGCCAGCGCCGTGCCGCGCGCGTGCTCGGCCGCGGTGAAGGGGCCGTGCGCCGCAGCTGGACCAGCACGTCGCCGATCTCGAGGTCCATCGCGTCGAGCACCGGGTCGAGCCCACCGGCCGGGTCGGCCTCGGCGTCGAACAGCTGGGCGACCACGTCGGGGAAGCCGGCCGGGTGCGCCAGGATGCTGCGCGCCGCCAGGACGTAGCGCGTGGGCTGGTCGGCCAGCGCCGCCTCCGTGCACGGCAGCACGCTGACCCGGCTGCCGCCCGCCCGCTCGACCAGCTCGGCCAGGTCGGCGAGCTCCCAGGTGTCGGGCGTGCGCAGCACGAGCTCGTCGGTGACCCGGTCGATCCCGGGGAAGACCTGCAGTCCGAGGATGTTCACCCCGGCCGAGCCGCAGGCCATGGCCAGGTCCGCAAGGGCACCGGGACGGTCCTCCAGCGTCGTACGCACTCTCCACAACATGCCCTGATCGTGCCTCAAGGATGTTTCAAGAGGTAGTGCGACGCGTAACGCCGGCGTCACAGCAACGAGGCCCGCACCGGGGTCCCGGTGCGGGCCTTGCTGGTGAGTCTCTGGGCGACTCAGGTGCGAGTCAGGTGCGACTCAGGTGGAGCGGCTGCGGTCAGTGACCGTGGCCGTGCCCGTGTCCGCCGCCGGCGGCGGGCTCCTCCTCCTCGGGCTTGTCCACGATCAGCGTCTCGGTCGTGAGCAGCATCGCGGCGATGGAGGTCGCGTTGACCAGCGCCGAGCGGGTGACCTTGACCGGGTCGAGGACGCCCTGGGCGACCAGGTCGCCGTACTCGCCGGTGGCGGCGTTGTAGCCGTTGCCGACGCCGAGCTCGCGGACCTTGGCGGTCACGACGTAGCCGTTCTCGCCGCCGTTCTCGGCGATCCAGCGCAGCGGCTCGTCGGCGGCCTTGCGGACCACGCGGACGCCCGCGGCCTCGTCACCGGTCAGGCCGAGGTTGTCCTCGAGCACCGACACGGCGTGGATGATCGCGGAGCCACCGCCGGGGACGATGCCCTCCTCGATCGCGGCGCGCGTCGCGGAGACGGCGTCCTCGATGCGGTGCTTCTTCTCCTTGAGCTCCACCTCGGTGGCGGCGCCGACCTTGATCACGCAGACACCGCCGGCGAGCTTGGCGAGGCGCTCCTGGAGCTTCTCGCGGTCCCAGTCGGAGTCGGTGTTCTCGATCTCGGCCTTGATCTGGTTGACCCGGCCCTCGATCTGGCCCTGGTCGCCCGAGCCCTCGACGATCGTGGTGTTGTCCTTGGTGATGACGACGCGACGCGCCTGGCCGAGGACCTCGAGGCCGACCTGGTCGAGCTTGAGGCCGACCTCGGGAGCGACGACCTGGCCACCGGTCAGGATCGCGATGTCCTGCATCATCGCCTTGCGGCGGTCGCCGAAGGCCGGGCTCTTGACCGCGGCGACGTTGAACGTGCCGCGGATCTTGTTGACGACCAGCGTCGAGAGCGCCTCGCCGTCGACGTCCTCGGCGAGGATGAAGAGCGGCTTGCCGGTCGCGATGACCTTCTCGAGGACCGGGAGCAGCTCCTGGATCGAGGAGATCTTGCCCTGGTGGAGAAGGATGTAGGGGTCGTCGAGGACGGCCTCCATCGACTCCGGGTCGGAGACGAAGTAGGCCGAGATGTAGCCCTTGTCGAACTGCATGCCCTCGGTGAACTCGAGCTCGGTGCCCATGGTGTTGGACTCCTCGACCGTGATCACGCCGTCCTTGCCGACCTTGTCGAAGGCCTCGGCGAGCAGGTCGCCGATGTGGCTGTCGCGGCTGGAGATCGTGGCGACGGAGGCCATGTCCTCGCGGGACTCGACCTCGCGGGCGGCCTCGCGCAGCGCGTCGCCGACGGCCTCGGCCGCGGCGTCCATGCCGCGCTTGAGGCCCATCGGGTTGGCGCCGGCCGCGACGGCACGGAGGCCCTCGTGGACCATGGCCTGGGCCAGGACGGTCGCGGTGGTGGTGCCGTCACCGGCGACGTCGTTGGTCTTGGTGGCCACCTCCTTGGTGAGCTGGGCACCGAGGTTCTCGAACGGGTCGTCGAGCTCGATCTCGCGCGCGACGGTCACACCGTCGTTGGTGATCGTGGGGGCTCCCCACTTCTTGTCGAGGACGACGTAGCGGCCCTTGGGGCCGAGCGTCACCTTGACGGCGTTGGCGAGGGCGTCGACGCCGCGCTCGAGGCTGCGGCGGGCGTTCTCGTCGAACTCCAGGATCTTGGGCATCTGGATGTGCTCCTAGGAAAGTTCTGGGTGAAAGGGTTTCGCCCGGGCGTCATGGCCGGTGGTCGCCGGAGCAACCGTCGGCCATGACGCACCGGGCGAAGAAGATCAGGAAACGACAGCGAGGATGTCGCGGGCCGACAGGATGAGGTACTCCTGGCCGGCGTACTTGACCTCGGTGCCGCCGTACTTGCTGTAGATGACCTTGTCACCGACCGCGACGTCGAGCGGGACGCGGTTGCCGTTGTCGTCGATGCGACCGGGACCGATCGCCACGACCTCGCCCTCCTGGGGCTTCTCCTTGGCCGTGTCCGGGATGACCAGGCCGGAGGCGGTGGTCTGCTCGGCTTCGAGCGTCTGGACGACGATGCGGTCCTCGAGGGGCTTGATGTTGACCGACACTTCGGATCAACCTCCACTTTCTCTGCAGAGACGTACTTCAGGGACGTGGGCTCGCGGTCCGGGCGGCACGCCGTCGCGGGGGTCGTGCCAGGCTCGCGAGCATTGGCATTCTCAGGGTGAGAGTGCCAGCACAGACGCTAGCACTCACCCCAACCGAGTGCCAGACCGAGCCCGTTGCGGGCACCCTGACAGGATGCCCCCGTGGAGATCGGGACGCTGGACTGGCTGCGCACGACCGAGGGCGGTCGGCTGCTGGTCCACGCCGCCCAGGCGTGGGCCGACCACCCGCGGGACCCGGTGCGGGTCGCGAGCGTCGTACGCCGCCTCGAGCCCGACGCCGAGAAGGCCGCGGCCGCCACGACGCAGGTCCGGCTGCGCGAGAAGGCCGTCGCCAAGTTCGGCGAGTCGGCGCGGCTGATGTTCTTCACCCCCGACGCGCTCGAGCAGGCCACCCGCGCCCGGGTCGCCGACCACCGCGCGGCCCGGCTCGCGGCCGCGATCCCCGGAGGCAGCGTGATCGACCTCGGCTGCGGGATCGGCGGCGACCTCCTCGCCTTCGCGCGCGCCGGCCTCGTCGCCGCCGGCATCGACCAGGACCCGGTGCGGGTCGCGATGGCCGCGGCCAACCTCGAGGCGCTCGGCCTGGCGGGAGCCGTCCAGGTCGGTGACGCGACCACGATCGACCCGAGCGGCTTCGGCGCCGCCTTCGCCGACCCGGCCCGACGCGGAGGACGCGGGCGGGTCTTCGATGTCGAGGGCTGGACCCCGCCGTGGCCGTGGGTGCTCGACCTGCTCACCCGGCGCGCGCTGGTCAAGGTGGCGCCGGGCATCGGCCACGACCTCGTTCCGGCGGGCGCCGAGGCCGAGTGGGTCAGCGACGGCGGCGACGTCAAGGAGGCGGTCATCTGGTCGCCCGGCCTCTCGACGACTGACCGTCGGGCCACCGTCATCGGCGAGGGCGGGCTCGCGACGCTGACCGACGAGGACGCTCCGGCGCTGGGCGAGGGCGGCGTGCACGTCCGCGACGTGGGCTCCTTCCTCTACGAGCCCGACGGGGCGGTGATCCGGGCCGGCCTGGTCACCGCCGTCGCCGCCGGGGTCAACGGCGGCCTCGTCGACGAGCACATCGCCTACGTCACCAGCGACGAGTCGTTCCGTACCCCGTTCGCGCGCGGCTACCGCGTCGTCGAGCACCTCCCCTACCGGGAGAAGCAGCTGAGGGCGGCGCTCCACGAGCGCGGGATCGGCCGGCTGGCGATCAAGAAGCGCGGAGTGCAGGTGGTGCCCGAGGAGCTGCGCAAGCGGCTCGCGCTCAAGGGCGACAACGAGGCGACCCTCGTGCTCACCCGCGTGTCGGGGCAGGGCACGGCGTTGCTGGTCGAGCCCTTCTAGCACCCGTCGCGCGACACCCCGGCCACCTCGACCGGGAGGTGGCCCGGCGCCGTCGCCCGCCCGAGCAGGACCTCGACGAGCGCCTGCATCGCGGCGGGAGTGTCGCCGTAGGTCGCGATCCGCGTCGGGGCGCCGACCCTGCCGAGCACCCACGGGGTGTCGGTCGCGACGGCGATGGTGCCGTCGACCGGGGCGTCGTGGTAGCCGGAGAAGCCGATCTGGGTCCCCGCGGCGACGCGGGCGTCCTCGCGCGCGGTCCAGCGGCCGAGCCGGACCTCACGCCGCGCCTCGGCCCTCCGCCACGCCTTCGTCCGCGCCTTGAAGTGCTTCCTGCCCTCGTGCTTCCTCCGCTCCGGCCTGGGCGCGGCGGTGGCCAGCCCCGGCGGGGTCGATCGGCGCAGGAGGACCGTCAACCCGGCCTCGCGAGCCGCGGTCGCGAAGGTGCCGACCGCGCCGGAGTCGCCGTAGGCGTGGACGGCGTCCTCGACCAGCCGCCCGTTGCACGCGCCGTCGGTGACGGTGATCGCGGCCGCCGACAGGGCCCGCGAGGCCGCGCGGGCCTCGCCGACCGGCGTGCCCGGGGCGCCGACGAGATGGGTGAGCAGGGCGATCTGCCGGGCCGCCGACTGCTCGAGGCGCTTGCGGGTCAGCGTGCCCGATCGCACGGCCTTCACGAGCGCGGTGCGGGCGAGGGCCGGCGACGCCGGCATCAGGAGCACGTCGGCGCCTGCGCGCATGGCCTGCACGGCTATCCGACCGGCGTCACGGCCCTTCGTCACGCCTGTCATCTCGAGCGAGTCGGTGACCACCAGGCCGTGGAAACCGAGCCCGTCGCGCAGCAGCCCGGTCGTCACCTTCCTCGACAGCGACGAGGGCACCCGCGGGTCCACCGCGCGCACGTCGAGGTGGCCGACCATGACGGCCGGGAGCCCGGCCTCGACGGCGCTGCGGAACGGCACCAGGTCCGTCGCCTCGAGCTCCTTCACGGACTTGGTCTGGACGGGGAGGGTGAGGTGGCTGTCGGCCGGCACCGAGCCGTGGCCCGGGAAGTGCTTGATGACCGGCAGCACGCCCGCCCCGCTGAAGCCGTTCGCGGCCGCCACCACCTGCCCGGCCACGGTCGTCGGTCGCGACGACGCCGAGCGGGACCCGATCGTGGGGTCCCCCGGTCCGGAGGTGACGTCGGCGTCGGGGGCGAAGTCGACGGTGAAGCCGAGCCCCCGCAGCTCTCCCCCGCTGGCGGCATAGGCCTGCTGCGTCAGCGCCGGATCACCGGCTGCCCCGGCGCTCATGAAGGCGGGGAACCGGGTCGCCGCGCGGCGGAGCCGCTCGACCACGCCGCCTTCCTGGTCGACGCCGAGGAAGAGCGGGTACTTCCGCCGCACCTGGCGGGTCAGCGCGGTGTTCACGGCCTTGATCTGCCGGGCCGAGACGACGTTGGAGTCGAAGGCGATCACGCCGCCGAGGTGCAGGTCGCGCACCATCCTCACGGGTGCCGACGTGCCGCTCCAGTCCGCGACGATCACCTGCCCGGCGAGGTCGGGGAGCCGCATCCTCGCGACGATCCGGGCCGCCCGGTCGAGCTCGGCACGGTCGGGCCCCCACCCCTCGGTGAGCCCGAGCTCCTCCGACGGCGTCCTCGGCGCCTCCTGTGCGCTGGCGGGACTCGCGGCGTCGCTCGCGGGCGACGCGTCGGACTCACTGCCGGCACCGCCGTCGCACGCCGCCAGGGTCACGACGAGGGCGGCGGTGGCGAGCAGCGCCGTCAGCCGGGTCGTGGTGGGGGGCATCGGGTCATGGTGGCACGGCCCGGTGACAGCCACACGTCAGCGCCCGTGGCGGTCGACCCGCTCCCACGGCCACGCGGCCGCCAGCCAGTCGGCCACCGCGTCGGCGAGCGGCACGTCGAGCTCCGCCCGGTCGGCGCGCACCCAGGACCGCACCTGCGCGTCGTGGTCGGGCTCCTTGCTCGGGTAGACTAGACGCAGCCGATGACCTCGTCCGTCGTCGGGTCGAGCACGGTGAAGGTGAAGCCGGTGCGGTCGACGAAGTCCTGCGCGTGGCGGGTCAGGTCGGCCAGGTTGTCCTCGGCGCTCATGCCGTCGAGCGGCGGCCAGCTCCACTTCTCGAACCCGGTCGTCCCGCGGATGTGGTGGATGCTCGACGTCCAGGCAGCGAGGTCGGAGTCGTTGTGCTGCGGCCCGAGCGGCTCCAGCCTGAACCCGTCCCCGGTGAGCTCTCGCGGGCCCTCGAACTCCTCCGGCACGAACACGTCAGTCATGCGCCGAGCCTAGGACGCCCACGCCCCGCGCACTCACCAATTACCGGGCGCTCGGACCTGAGTCCCTCGGAGACTCAGGTCGTGCCAACGTGCCTCAGACCCGCTCCGCGCCGCGCTGGGACCTGAGTCTCCTGGCGACTCAGGTCCGAGTGCGGCGAGGGGCGTGCTGGCGAGCGAGCGGGGTGATGGCCTCAACATCTGTACGGCTCGACGCCCCGCGGGCCACTTCGGCGCCCCCAGCCTGTGGACGAGCCCCGGCTGTGGAGGACGACCCCTGTCTTGTCGGTGCCCCGTCGTGTGATCGGAGCACAGCGCACGAGCCGACCAGGGCCGTGCCGGACGAGAGCAGGACGAGAGCAGGCGAGGCATGTCGACAGTAGCGATGCGGGGGCCGGCGACGACGCGGCTCCGGACCGGGCCGGGCACCGGGCTGGAGGAGGACACGACGCTCGACTGGGAGCGGATGGAGGGCTGGACCACCGAGGAGGTCGAGTGGTGGTTGCTCGGACCCTTCGACGGGGAGATCCCTGGACTCGTGCGCCGGGTCAGGAGGATCCTGGATGTCTCGCAACGTGGCCTGGCCGCGCTCATCGGCGTGTCCCAGTCGGTGGTCGCGCGCTGGGAGACCGGGCGGACGAGCCCGCGGGCGGCCGTGCTGATGCGGCTGCTCCGGATGGCGAAGGTGGTCGCGGAGTTCCATCACGAGGACTCCGGCCAGGAGGTCGAGCCGATGCGGGACGACGGTGCGCGCGACCGCGCCGGGCGGCGCTTCCCCGCACACGCCGACCCGAAGGTGACCGGGTGGTGGGCGCCGCGGGACTCCCTGTCCGACGGGAGCTGGCCGCGCTGGTCGGAGCTCTCGCGCCGGAGGGAGGCCCCGGCCGTGAGGTATCACCTCACGAGGTGGAAGCGGATCCTGCGCAGCGTCCACGGCGTCCCGGTCGACCACGCGAGCGACCAGCAGAACCTGGCGGAGGCGATCCACCTCGACGAGGTGAGGGAGGAACGCCGACGCCGGCGGGCCGCATGACGGTGCGGACCGCCGGCGTGGGAGGAGCCGGAGCGGGAGGAGCTGGTGTGGGACGAGCAGCCCTCAGACGTTGGCCTTCTCGGCCCCGATCGTGGTGTCGGGGCCGTGCCCGGTGTGGACCACCGTGTCGTCCGGCAGCTCGAAGAGCCGCGCGCGGATCGAGTCCTTGATCAGGTCGGCGTCGCTGTAGGACCGACCCGTGGCACCCGGACCGCCCTCGAACAGGGTGTCGCCGGTGAAGACGCAGCCGAGGTCGTGGACGTAGAGGCATACCGCACCCGGCGCGTGGCCGGGCGTGTGGATCACCTGCACGGCCGCCCCACCGATGGTGAGGGTCAGGCCTTCGGAGAGGTCGACGTCCCACAGCTCGGCACCCGGCTCGTCGCCACCGTGGGTCAGCTCCCACAGCGGCCGGTCGTCGGGGTGAAGCAGGATCGGGGCACCGGTCGCGACCCGCAGCGCCGGCGCGACGCGGACGTGGTCGTCGTGGGCGTGGGTGCACACGATCGCCTTCACCGTCCGGCCGGCGACGACCTGCAGGATCGCGTCGACGTCGTGCGGGGCGTCGATGACGAGGCACTGCTCGTCGTCGCCGATCACCCAGACGTTGTTGTCGACCTGGTGGGTCTCCCCGTCGAGGCTGAAGGTCCCCGAGACGACCGCGTGGTCGACCCGCGCGGTCACAGGACCACGACCGAGCGCAGCACGTTGCCGTCGTGCATGGCCGAGAACGCAGCCTCGACGTCGCCGATGCCGATCTCCTCGGTCACGAAGGCGTCGAGGTCGAGCCGACCCTGCTGGTAGAGGTCGACCAGCATCGGGAAGTCGCGCGAGGGCAGGCAGTCGCCGTACCAGGACGACTTGAGCGACCCGCCGCGGCCGAAGACGTCGATCAGCGGGATCTCGGGGATCTTCATGTCCGGCGTCGGGACGCCGACGAGCACGACGGTGCCGGCGAGGTCGCGCGCGTAGAACGCCTGCTTCCAGGTCTCGGGGCGACCGACCGCGTCGATCACGACGTCGGCGCCGCCCTCGTGGCCCGTGCCGTCCGGCGGCGGGGTCAGCGACCGGATCGCCTCGACGGCGTCCACCTCGGAGGAGTTGACCGTGTGCGTGGCGCCGAGCTTGCGCGCGTTCTCCAGCTTCCGGTCGTCGATGTCGACGGCGATGATCTTCGCCGCCCCCGCGAGCGCAGCACCGGCGATCGCGGCGGCACCCACGCCGCCACAGCCGATCACCGCGACCGTCGAGCCACGGCCCACGTTGCCTGTGTTGATCGCGGCACCGAGGCCGGCCATCACGCCACAGCCGAGCAGGCCGACGGCGGCGGCGCGGGCCGACGGGTCGACCTTCGTGCACTGGCCCGCCGCGACCAGGGTCTTCTCGGCGAAGGCGCCGATCCCGAGTGCCGGCGAGAGCTCCGTGCCGGCCAGCTCGCCCTCGGCGAGCGTCATCTTCTGGGTCGCGTTGTGGGTCGCGAAGCAGTACCACGGCTCACCCCGGTCGCACGCCCGGCAGCTGCCGCACACCGCTCGCCAGTTCAGCACCACGAAGTCGCCCGGCTCGAGCCCGGTGACGTCCGCACCCACGCTCTCCACGACGCCGGCCGCCTCGTGCCCGAGCAGGAACGGGAACTCGTCGTTGATCCCGCCCTCGCGGTAGTGCAGGTCGGTGTGGCACACGCCGCAGGCCTGGACCTTCACCACCGCCTCCCCCGGACCGGGGTCCGGGACGTTGATCGTGGTGAGCTGCACCGGCTCGCCCTTCTTGAGAGCGACCACGGCCTTGACCTGCTGCATCGATGCCTCCTGTACGACGACTGGCCCCGCGAACCGCGGAGTCGCGACGAGCCTCCCAAACAGATGCAACCCCCGTCGACCCGGCCGCGTCCTCATCCCGACACGCCACCGCAGAAGCCGCTCACCAGCGGCCGACGAGCCGAAGGGAGGTGGATCGTGGGCATGGCACTCATCGACGGAACAGGACAGGGTCACGACGTGGCACGCGCGGACGGGCAGACGGACAGGCAGACGGACAAGGACGCCGACTTCTCGGCGTACATGTCGGCGCGCCAGCCTGCCCTCTACCGGACGGCGTACCTCCTCGCCGGCGACCACGCCGGCGCCGAGGACCTGCTCCAGAACGCCTTCGCGAAGCTCTACCTCTCGTGGGACAGGATCCGCGACCCGCAGGCGCTCGACGGCTACGTCCGTCGCGTGATGGTCAACGAGAACAACTCCCTGTGGCGTCGCGCCTGGAAGCGTCGCGAGCACGCCACCGACCCGACCACGGGGGCGATGCCCGAGACCGGCGTCCACGACGAGTACGACGACGGGATGGGCGGCGTGCTGTGGTCGTTCGTCCAGACCCTGTCGCCCAAGCAGCGTGCCGTGATCGTCCTGCGCTACTACGAGCAGCTCAGCGAGGCCGAGATCGCCGACGTCCTGGGCATCTCCCCCGGGACGGTGAAGTCCCAGGCCAGCCGCGCCCTCGCTGCGCTGCGTGCCCGCGCCCCCCACTCCCTCAACCCCCACGAGTCCGGAGACGCACGATGAACGAGACTCCCCTCGAGGACCAGGTCCACGACGCGCTGCACCGCCGGGCCGACGGCGTCCAGCGTGCCCCCTTCGACGTCACCGACGTCCGCACCCGCGCCCGCCGGATCCAGCGCCGGCGCACCGCGACCGTGGTCGCCAGCGTCGCGGCAGTGCTGGCGATCGCGGTCCCCGTCGGCGTCACGATGGTCGGCTCCGCCCAGCGCAGCGACGTGCCTCCCGCACCCCAGCCACCGCCCGCCGTCGCCAGCGGCACCATCCGCGTGGACGCCCGCAGCGCCCCCGTCGAGGGAGGCCCGGGAGTGCCGATGATCAACGTCGTCGAGCCGACGTACGTGGACGGTGACGAGTCGATCCCCCTGCCCGAGGCGTACGACTCGCTGGTGCCCTACGGCGACCGCTGGATCGCGACGGTCAACGTGGAGGGCGACCAGACGGTGCAGGTCCTCGACGCCGACTTCCAGCCGGTCGACGGCGACGGGCGTCCCACGACCGGTCTGACGGTCTCGGCCGACGAGTCGCGCATCGCCTGGGCGGAGTACGACGGATCCCGCTGGGTCGTCGTCGACCGCGCCGCCGACGGCAGCCGGGAGGACCGGCGCACCGAGCTGCCGCCGGCCCCGGAGGACGCCCGGGTGACGACCGTGGGCTTCGTGTCCGACACCGAGGTGCTCGCCAGCCGCACCGATCCCGTCGACTACTCGCTGTCGACGTTCGTCGTGGACGGTTCCGGCGCCTCGGACCTTCCCGGGGTCGTGCGCCCGTGGGCCGCCTCCGCAGCGACCGGGATGGCGGCCGGGGTCACGCGCGTGAAGGCCGACAACTCGTCGTGCTCGGCCGTCGTCGACGCCCGCGCCCGCACCGGGGAGCCGCTCTGGAGCACCTGCGAGCACACCCTGGTCTCCTTCAGCCCCGACGGCGCCTACGTGGTCGGCTTCGCCAACTACCTGACCGGCGACGGCTCTCCCACGCTCGCGATCCTCGACGCGGCCACGGGCGAGGAGGTCATCGACTTCGACCTCGTCGGCCCCCGCCTCGGCATCCGCGGGATCCACGAGGTCGCCTGGGAGGACGACGGGTCGATGCTCGCGACGCTGGTCAGCGGCAGTGACCAGTTCGTCGTACGCCTCGGGCTGGACGGCACCGTCGAGCGCGTCGACGTGGACCTCTCGGGGGTCGATCCCGGCGTCGTCCCGATCAAGTTCGCCGCGAGCCAGGCCGGGACCTGAGGCGGGACGTCAGCCGACGTCGGGCGTGAAGGTCGCGAGCAGGCTGTCCATGACGCCCTGGAACTCCTCGTCGCTCAGCGGCACCTTCGGGTTCCCGACCCGGGTGATCCGGATCAGCCACGCACCGTTGAGGAACATCACGCCGTAGTAGTGGATCTCGTCGCCCTGCGTGGCGGAGGTGTCGAGGACGTGCCAGGCGTTGTACTTCCCGCCACCGATGACGACGTCGTCCTGCCGCTGGGCCACCTTCTTGCCGCCGTGGTCGGCGACGAACTCCTTCGCGAACGCGTCCAGGGAGGCGGGAGCCGACAGGTCGGGCGAGAAGGACACGGCGGTCCTCCGGTCGCTGTAGCCCTGCAGGATGCCGTAGTCGGCGTAGCGCTTGTAGGTCGACAGCGCCCGCATGGTGGCGCCGGGCACCTTGATCAGCTTGCCGTCGGCCGGCTCGACCGTCGGGGTGGTCGACGTCGGCACGGGTGAGGGCGGGGCCGACGAGGTCGCCTCCGAGCCGGACGACGGCTCGTCGGCCGGGTCGTCGGCCGACGACTGGCACCCGGTGGCCGCCAGGAGCACCGCGAGGCAGGCCGACACGGCGAGGCGAGTGCTTCGCGGTCGCTGGGACGTCATCGATCAGCCTTCCGTCCGGGGACTCTCGTAGGACGCGATCACCGATTCGAGGACCGCGAGCGTCTTCTCCTCCGCCACCCGCTCGGGCATCTCCACCTCGACCTTCACGACGTACCCGGCGTCCCACAGCCCGACGGCGTGCGTGACGCCGTGCCGGTCGCGCACCACGTAGTGGTACGCCGTCAGCCCACCCATCACGGTCGTGGGCTGGGCCTCGTAGCCCTCCGGCTTGCGGCTGCGGGTCCAGAAATACTTCTCCGCCTGCCTGAGGGACAGCTGGTCGCCGCCGGTCCCGGCGGCACTCAGCATCACCGACCCGCTGTCGTCGTCCTCGGCCATGTCGACCACGATCGTGTCGTAGGTCTGGACCCACGTCTTCGGCGCGTTGACCTTGATGCCCTCGACGTCGAGCTGCGGCCCGGTCGCCGGCTCGACGGTGGGCGTCGGGTCAGCAGGCGTCGTCGACGGGCTCGGCGACGCACTGGTCGAGGCACTGGTCGAGCTCGTGGGGACGTCCCCGTCCGACCCGTCGGCGGACGCGGTGCCCTCGTCGCCGCAGCCCGTCACCGCTGACAGCGCGACGGCGCAGGACAGCGCGGCGAGCCGACGACGGTTCCCCCGAGCAGTCATGGCGGCGAGCCTAGCGTTCGACCGTTGATGCTCCGGGCGAGAGTTCCTCGATCTAGAGTGGTTTCGGTTCTGTGATCAGGGGGAAAGGACAGACCATGCTGCCGCTTGAGGACCGAGAGCTGCTCACCCAGACGATGGTGGGCCTCAACGTCGACGCCGACACCATCCAGTCGCTCATGGACTCCTTCGACATCGCTGCCGAGGACCTCGAGGCCAATCCGATCCCGGCCGTCCCGAGCACCACCTTCGGTGAGTCCTACACCGGTGGCTACCGGCTCGCGACCAACGTCGACATGGCCCACGTCGCCGTCCGCGAGGAGCTGGCCAAGATCATCGCCGGGCTGCGCCAGATGGGCGAGTCCGTGCAGCTGTTCAGCGAGGACGTCCAGAACACCACCGAGCAGACGACCGCGACGATGAACCTCTACAACGCCGGTGTGTCCTGCGTCGCCGCCCCCGACTTCGGCACCGACCAGTGCACGATCCCCACGGACGAGGGCTGAGGCATGACCAAGGGACCCAACCGCCAGGTGCTCGACAGCTATCTCGACACCGCGCAGGAGGGCCGGCTCAAGACGGCCGGCGAGCAGTGGAAGCAGAAGGCCACCGACCTCCAGACGCTGGCCGACGCGCTGTCCAAGGCCGCTGAGCAGGCCGAGCTCCGCATCGGCGAGCAGACCCTCACCGGACCTGCCGTGCGTGCCGGCATGGAGAGCTCGTCGACGTCGCTCAAGGCGAAGTCCGAGCAGCTCCACACCGCCGGAGAGGCGCTCAAGCAGGTCGGCCAGCAGATCGACGACACCCGCACCACGCGCGACAGCCTCGCCGACCTCGGCGAGAAGCCGCCGGCCTACCAGGCCCCTGCCAACACCACCGGCGTGCCGCCGACGCAGGAGGAGATCTCCGCCCAGGCCGCCGCCTCGCAGGCGCGGCAGAACGAGCGGAGCGCCTGGCAGTCGGACTACGACAAGCAGGAGGCGAAGTCCCTCGCCCTCACCAAGCAGATGGACGCCGCCTTCCTCGGCGCCATCCCGCCGATGAAGGACATCCACGGCCAGTCCGACCCGACGGAGCCGCCGCCCAACGTGCCGTCCGGTCCGCAGGGTCCGCTCCTGCCCGGCGCGGCTGTCCCCCCGAAGGGCCCGGGCGGCGGCGACGACGACGGCGGCGGCAAGGACAAGGACGACGACAAGGGCGGCAAGGGAGACGGGAAGGACGACGGCAATGACGACGGCAAGAACCCGCCGACGACCACGACGACCACCACCACCACGACCACCACCACCACGACGCCGACCACGACCACCACACCGACGACCGAGGTGTCGCACCCGACGCACCCGTCGTCCACGGTGACCGCCACGTCGCAGAGCGGCACCACCTACCAGCCGACGACCGGGTCGGTCTCCGCCCCGGGCGCCACCGGCGGCACCTCGGCGGGTTCGACCGCCGGCGCGTTCGGTGCGGCCGCGGGTGCGGCCGGCGGCGCGGGCGCGATGGGCGGCATGTCGGGCGGTGTCCGGCCCGCACTTCCCGGAGCGTCCGGCAGCACGAGCCCGGCCCGCCCGATCGGGGCGACGGGTCGCTCGGGCAGCGCGGGGGCGCTGTCACGCGCCAGCGGTTCGGCGGGCTCGTCCGCTGCCCGCAGCGGCGCCCCGGGCAGCGCGGCCTCGCGTGGCTCGGCGGGTTCGGCGTCCGGTCGCGGCACCGGCAGCTCGGCCGGTGGCCGTGGCACGGCCGGTGGACGCGGCGCGGCCGGCGGTTCGCAGTCCGGCTCCCGCTCGGGCGGTCGCGGCAGCAGCGGTGCTCGCAGCGGCGGCGCCGGCGGCCAGGGCGGTCGCGGCGGCCGCAAGGGCGAGCGCGACAAGGCAGCGGAGCGCGACAGCCTGGTCTACGACCAGGACTGGCTCGGCGACGACGACGTCGCCCCCGGAGTCCTCGACTGAGGCCACCCCTCGGTCAGGTGAACATGTGGCAGGTCCCCGCTCTCGGGCGGGGACCTTCTTCATGCCACCTGCGGTGACCCGACGGGTCAGGCGACGACGGTCGTGATCGGCAGCGAGCTGTCGGCGGGCAGGTCCAGCAGCGACGGCGTACGTCCGCGCGCGACGAGCTCGGCGCCGAGCGCGGCGACCATGGCTCCGTTGTCGGTGCACAGGCCGGGTCGCGGCACGCGCACCCGGATCCCGGCCGCGGTCGCGCGCTCCTCGGCCATCGCCCGGAGCCGGCTGTTGGCGGCCACGCCGCCGCCGATGAGGATGTCCTCGATACCGCGGCTCGTCGCGGCGTCGATCGCCTTGCGGGTCAGCACGTCGCAGACCGCCTCCTGGAACGAGGCCGCGACGTCGGCCACGTCGATCGTCACGCCCTCGCGCTGCTGGGTCTCGACCCAGCGGGCGACGGCCGTCTTGAGCCCGGAGAAGGAGAAGTCGAACCGGTGCCGCTCGAGGTCGCGCCGGCTCGTCAGGCCGCGCGGGAAGTCGATCGCGACGCTGTTGCCGCTGCGGGCCTGCTTGTCGATGTGGGGCCCACCGGGGAACGGCAGGCCGAGCAGCCGGGCGACCTTGTCGAAGGCCTCCCCCGCCGCGTCGTCGATCGTCGAGCCCATCGGCTCGACGCCGACGGTGACGTCGGTGACCTCGAGCAGGCTGGAGTGCCCGCCGGAGACGAGCATCGCCAGACAGGGCTCGGGCAGCGGGCCGTGCTCGAGCTGGTCGACGGCGACGTGCGCGGCGAGGTGGTTCACGCCGTAGATCGGCTTGCCGAGGCCGATGGCGAGCGCCTTGGCACTGGCCACCCCGACCAGCAGCGCGCCGGCCAGGCCGGGCCCGCTCGTCACGGCGATCGCGTCGATGTCGCTCAGCGCGACGCCGGCAGTCTCCGCGGCCCGCTCGATGGTGGGCACCATCGCCTCGAGGTGCGCACGGCTGGCGACCTCGGGCACCACGCCGCCGAAGCGCGCGTGCTCCTCGACGCTGCTGGCGACCGTGTCGGCGAGCAGGGTGTGGCCGCGGACGATGCCGACGCCGGTCTCGTCGCAGGAGGTCTCGATGCCGAGGACCAGGGGCTCGTCAGTCATGCGAGGTCGCCGTCTCCGCGCGGGCCGCACCGGGCAGCCAGCGGCACATCACCAGGGCCTCGGAGCCGTCGCGGTAGTAGTGGGGTCGTACGTCGATCACGCTGAACTGGCGGGCGACGTAGAAGCCGAGCGCCTCGGAGTTCGTCACGCTCACCTCGAGCAGCATCCGCGACGCGTCGTCGGTGCCGACCAAGAGCTCGTCGAGCAGCCGCGAGGCGATGCCGTGGCGCCGGGCGTCGGGGCGGACCCCGATGCGCAGCAGGTCGACGATGTCGCCGGCCGTCATCGTCACGCCGTAGCCGGAGAGGTCGTCGGCCACCACGAAGCGGCGGCCCGGTCCCTCGATCTCCTGGCGGATCAGCTGCTCGCTCCACGCGTCGAGGCCGAAGAGCTCCTGCTCGAGCGCGGCGAGGGCGGGCAGGTCGGCCAGCACGGCGGGACGGATCACGAGACGGGCTTTCTGGGTGCGCCGGCGACCGCATCGGGACGTCGGAGGTAGAGGGGCTCGGGGTCCAGCAATTCTACGAGCTCGGCGCCCACGCCCGCCGCGAGCCAGCCGGCGCTGGGCCGGGTCGGGGTGATCGCCGTCGGGAACGCGTCGGGGTAGAGCCCGGGCCCCGCTCCGGCGACCGGGGTATCGGTGGCGACGTCGGCCGGCTTGGTGACGACGGGGCCCTCCAGCCGCCGGCCGTCGACGTCGTACGACGCGAGGTAGACCTCCTTGCGCCGGGCGTCGGTCGCGACGAGGAAGCTGCCGCTCGCCGCGCCGGTCTCGACCGCCTCGAGCGCGATCGCGTCGAGGGAGCACACGCCGTAGACCGGGACGTCCAGCACGAAGCCGAGCGTGCGGGCGGTGACGACGCCGACGCGCAGGCCGGTGAACGGGCCCGGGCCGACGCCGACGGCGATCGCGGTGAGGTCCTGGCGCACGATGCCGACCTCGGCCATCGCGCGGGCGATGAGGGGGGCCAGGTGCTCGCCGTGCTTCATCGGCACGTCGGAGGAGTGCTCGACGACCACCCGGTCGCCGTCGTGGAGGGCGACGGAGACGAGCGGGGTCGCGGTGTCGAAGGCGAGGAGCACGGCGTCGAGATTACTGCCCGACGACCCAGCGCAGGGACACGCGTCGCGGGTCGAGCTCGTCGTCGGCGGGCGCGTCGCCCACCGTGCGTTCGATGGTGACCTCCAGGCGCGAGTCGGCCAGGCCCTCGGCCAGGCCGGCACCCCACTCGACGACGGTCACGGCGTCCTCGAGCGAGGCGTCCAGGTCGAGGTCGTCCAGCTCGTCGAGGCCGCCGAGCCGGTAGGCGTCGACGTGCACGAGGTCGGGCCCGCCGACGAGCGAGGGGTGGACCCGGGAGATCACGAACGTCGGCGAGGTGACGCCGCCGCGCACCTGGAGCCCCTCGCCGAGGCCCTGCGTGAAGGTCGTCTTGCCGGCGCCGAGCTCGCCGGTGAGCACGACGAGGTCCCCGGCGACCAGGCTCGCGCCCACGCGGGTGCCCAGGCCGCGCATGGTCTCGGCGTCCGGTGCGTCGAAGGTCGTGCCGAGCCACAGCGCGAGCTCGACGTAGGGGCTGGTGCGGCCGGTGACGACGAAGTCGTTGGCCTCCCAGAACGCGACGGTGCCGGGCAGCTCCTCGCGGGCGAGCACGATGATCGCGGAGCGTCCGGTGGCCGCCTCGCGCGCGGCCTCGACGAGGGCCGTGGCGACGCCCCGGCCCTGGGCCTCGGGCACCACGCCGAAGCGGCGCAGGACGACGGCGTCGTCGCGCGGGTCGAGCACGACGCACCCGGCCGGGGTGCCGTCGACGGTCGCGAGGAGGCCGCCGCGGGCGGCCAGCAGGCGGGCGATCGAGTCGAGGTCCTCCGACAGCGCGTCGGCCGGCGGGTCGAGCGGTGCCCGCGCCCCGAAGGCCGCCTGCACCACCGCCAGGACCTCCGCGGCGGCCTCGGGACCCACCCGGCGCACGACGACGCTCATCGCGTCCCCTGCCCCTGGGCCAGGGAGATCAGGTCGTCGAGCTCGGCCGTGACCTCCTTGTGGTGCTCGAGCAGCACCATGTGGCCGGCGCCCTCGCACTCCAGCAGGCTCGAGCCGGGGATCCGGCTGTGCAGCTTGCGGCTGTGGCCGACCGAGGTGATCTTGTCCTCGGTGCCGCAGATGATCGAGGTGGGCACGCGGCCGAGCGCCTCGAGGTGGTCGAACTTGTCGAGCGTCGCGAAGGCCGGGTAGAACTCCGCGACCACGGCGAAGGGCGTCGCGTTGAGCATCGAGAAGACGAACTCGACCATCGCAGCGGGGACGGGGTCGGTGCCGAAGGCGTAGCGGTCGGTGATCACGTCCGCGACCGCCCGGCCCCACGAGCGGGCGATGTCGACGGCCCGGTGGCCGATCGTGAGGGTGCGCACCGCGCGCCCCATGAACCTGCCGCCGAGGCCGAGCGGCAGCACCGGGAAGAGGATCCGGCCGGGGTCGAGGCCGCCCGCCGTCGTGGAGACGAGGGCGGCGCCGACGACCTTGTCGCCGAAGAGGTCGGCGTGCTCGTGGGCGAGCGCGATGACGCTCATCCCGCCCATGGAGTGGCCGACCACGACGCACCTGCCGGGCACGGTGTCCTCGATGACGCGGCGCAGGTCGGAGCCGAGCTGCTCGATGGTGCTGTGCTCCTCGCTGGAGCGCGCGGAGCGCCCGTGGCTGCGCTGGTCGAAGAAGACCGTGCGCACCTCACCGCGGTAGGCGGCGCGCTGGAAGTGCCAGCAGTCGAGGTTGAGGCAGTAGCCGTGGACGAAGACGATCGTCAGGTCGCCGTCGGCGGGAGCCACGCCCCCGAAGTCCTGCGGCTCGTCGATCTCGACGTGGAGGTCGAGGGAGTCGTCGGCGACGACGACCCTGGCGGGGCTGTGGAGCGATCCGAACTCGACCTTCTCGCCCGCGTCGCGCTTGCCGATGATCCGGCTCTGCCGGGCGATGCCGACGGCACCGGCAGCGGCTGCGAGGCCCGCCGCCCCCACGACGGTGCCGAAGATGCGGCCCTTGATGCTCAACGTGCGGTCCCTTCGACGTCGGGGCTGGCGTCCGAGTCGACGTGCCGGCGGACGAACCGGCCGCCGATCCGGGTCACGATCTCGTAGCTGATGGTGTCGACGGCGTCCGCCCAGTCCTGGGCGGTCGGCTCGCCGCGGTCGCCGGGGCCGAAGAGGACGACCTCAGTGCCGGGTGGCGGCAGCTCGCCGTGCAGGTCGACCACGAGCTGGTCCATGCACACCCGGCCACGGACCGGGCGGAGCGAGTCCTCGACCCAGACCGACGCGGCGTTGCCGGCGGCGCGCGGCACGCCCTCGCCGTAGCCGGTGGGGACGACGCCGACGCTGGTGTCGCGGTCGGCGACCCAGGTGTGGCCGTAGGAGACGCCGTCGCCCGCGGCGATCTCCTTGCTCATCACGAGCCGGGCGCGGGCGGTCATCGCCGGCCGGAGCCCGACGCGGGGGCTGGTGCCGGGGGCCGGGTCGAGGCCGTAGGTCGCGATGCCGCAGCGGACCAGGTCGAAGTGCGCGGACGGGCGCAGCAGCGTGGCCGCCGAGTTGGCGAGGTGGGTCACCTCGGGCTCGAGCCCGGCCTCCTCGGCGAGCACGAGTGCCTCGCGGAAGGCCGCCTCCTGCGCGTCGTTGGCCGGGTGGGCGGGCTCGTCGCTCGCGGCGAGGTGGGACCAGAGGCCGGTGACGGTGATCCGCCGGTCGTCCTCGAGGGTGGCCGCGGCCGCGAAGAACGCCGGCCACTCCGCCCGCGGCGCTCCCCCGCGGGACAGCCCGGTGTCGACCTTCAGCTGCACCCGCGCACCGCCGACGGCGGCGATCTCCTCGAGCTCCTCGACGGAGTACGCCGTGAGCTCGATGCCCGCCGCGACCCCGGCGGCGTAGTCGTCCCCCGGCGCGGTCAGCCAGCACAGCAGCGGTCCCTGGTCGCCGGCAGCGCGGAGGGCGAGCGCCTCGTCGAGCGTCGCGACCCCGAGCCAGTCGGCGCCCGCGTCCCGCGCGGCGGCGGCGACCTCGACCATGCCGTGGCCGTAGGCGTCCGCCTTGACGACGGCCATCAGCTGCACGGGCCCGTCGACGGAGACGAGGTCCTTGAGGATGCGGACGTTGTGCCGGACGGCTGCCAGGTCCACCACGATCTCGGCACGATACGCGGGACCGGTCATGGGGTCGATCCTCCCAAACCTGCGAGGACCTCGCGCACGACCCGCGGGATCTGGACCGCCACCCGGCTCGCGGTCAGGGGCCCGCCGTCGGCGGCCTCCGTCGCGGCGGCACCGTGCAGCCAGGACCCCACGGAGGCGGCGTCGTAGGGCTCGAGCCCGGCCGCCAGCAGCGCCCCGACGAGTCCGGAGAGCACGTCGCCCGCACCCGCCGTGGCCAGCCACGGCACCCCGGTCGTCGTCACCCGGACCCGGCCGGACGGATCGGCGACGAGCGTGTGGTGGCCCTTGAGCAGCACCACGCAGTCCCAGCGCCGGGCCGCCTCCCGGGCGTGCTCCAGCGGCGCGGCCTCGACGGCGGCGCGCTCGACGCCGAGCAGGGCGGCGAGCTCGCCGGCGTGCGGCGTGAGCACCCAGCCCGGCACGGGTCCGTCGACGTGGCGCAGCGCGTCGGCGTCGACCACGACGGGTGCGCCGTCCGCGCGGGCCTCGACGAGCATGTCCCCTGCGTCGTCGCCACCACCGGGCCCGACGACCCAGGCCTGCACCCGGCCGTCGCCGACGACCTCGGGGTGCGCGGCGCGGACGGTGTCGGCGACCTGCTCCGGACCGACGTACCTCACCATGCCGACCAGGCCGGTGTTGGCGCCCGACACGGCGAGCAGGGCGGCCCCGGGGTAGGTGCCGGAGCCGGCGCGGACGCCGACGACGCCGCGGGTGTACTTCTGCGCGTCGACGGACGGCCGCGGCAGGAGGGCGCGCACGTCGTCGGGCTGGAGCGCCTCGAGGGCCGGGTCGGCGTGGACGAGGTGCGGCTCGAGGTCGAGCTCGACGAGGTGCAGCGCGCCGCAGGCGAGCGACGCCGGGTCGGCGAGGTGGGCGACCTTGTGGGTGCCGAAGGTGACGGTGAGGTCGGCGGTCACGTGGGGTCCGGCGAGCCGGCCGGTGTCGACGTCGACCCCGGACGGCACGTCGACCGCGACGACGGGCACGCCGGCGAACCGTTCGAGCGCTGCGACCGCGTCCGGCCGCAGCCCGGGGCGCCCGCCGATGCCGACGATGCCGTCGACCAGGACCTCCTGGCCGTCGCCGAGGTCGTCGAGGACGTCCGTGGCCAGCCCGCCGGACGCACGGAACGCCGCCAGGCCCTCCTCGTGGATGCGCTCGGACAGCAGCAGGGCCTCGACCCGCGCACCACGCCGGGCGAGCCGGGCGCCGGCCCAGAGCGCGTCGCCACCGTTGTCGCCGGAGCCGACGAGCAGCAGGACCCGGTGGCCGTACGCACCACCCAGCAGGTCGGTGATCGCGGTGGCGAGGCCTGCCGCCGCCCGCTGCATCAGCGCGCCGTCGGGCAGCCCTGCCATGGCGAGGGCCTCGGCCCGACGTACGTCGGCGACGGTGTGCGCGTGGAGCATGTCGTCCTCCTCAGGACTCGAGCACGACGACCGCCGAGGCGATCCCGGCGTCGTGCGAGAGCGAGACGTGGACGTGCGCGACCCCGAGCTGCTCGGCGCGGGCGGCGACCGTGCCGCGGATCTCGAAGCGCGGCCGGCCCGTGTCCTCGGAGACGATCTCGGCGTCGTGCCAGTGCATCCCGACCGGTGCGCCGAGCGCCTTGGCGATCGCCTCCTTGGCCGCGAAGCGGGCCGCCAGCGACGCGGGCGGCCGGACCGCCTCGGCAGGGGTGAACAGCCGCGCCCTGAGGGAGGGCGTGCGCTCGAGGGAGGTCACGAAGCGGTCGATGTCGACCACGTCGATCCCGACGCCGATGACGGGCACGGGGTGCCTACTCGACCGTGACGGACTTGGCGAGGTTGCGCGGCTGGTCGACGTCGTGGCCGAGCAGGGTGGCCAGCTCGCACGCGAACAGCTGCAGCGGCACGACCGCGACGAGCGGCTGGAGCAGCACCGGCACCTGCGGCAGCGTGATCAGCACGTCGGCGTAGGGCTCGATGGCGGTGTCGCCCTCCTCCGCGAGGCAGAGGGTGCGGGCGCCGCGGGCGCGGACCTCCTGGATGCCGCTGATCATCTTGTCGTGGAGCTGGTCGCGACCCCGGGGAGGTACGACGCACAGGATCGGCAGGCCCTCCTCGACGAGCGCGATCGGACCGTGCTTCAGCTCGCCGGCCGCGAACCCCTCGGCGTGGAGGTAGGCGATCTCCTTGAGCTTGAGCGCACCCTCGAGGGCGACCGGGTAGCCCGCGTGGCGACCGAGGAACAGCACCGACTTGTTGTCGATGTGGTCGCGGGCGATGCCGTAGACCTGCTCGGCCTTGGCGAGCACGGTCTCGACGTGCCCGGGCATCTCCTCGAGCTGGTCCATGACCTGGGAGATCTCGTCGCCGAAGCGGGTGCCCTTGACCTGCGCCAGGTAGAGCGCGAGGAGGTAGCAGGCGACCAGCTGGGTCAGGAAGCCCTTGGTCGAGGCGACGCCGATCTCCGGGCCGGCGTGGGTGTAGATCACGCCGTCGGACTCGCGCGGGATCGTGGAGCCGTTGGTGTTGCAGATCGCGAGCACCTTCGAGCGCTGGACGCGCGCGTGCCGGATCGCCTGGAGGGTGTCGGCGGTCTCGCCCGACTGGCTGATCGCGACCACCAGCGTGGAGGCGGTGAGGATCGGGTCGCGGTAGCGGAACTCGCTCGCGAGCTCGACCTCGACCGGGATGCGGCACCAGTGCTCGATGGCGTACTTGGCCACCATGCCGGCGTAGAACGACGTCCCGGCCGCGATGATGATGATCTTGTCGATGTCGCGCAGGTCCTGGTCGGACAGCCGCATCTCGTCGAGCTGGAGCAGCCCGTCGGCGCCGCGGCGACCGAGCAGCGAGTCGGCCACGGCGCGCGGCTGCTCGAAGATCTCCTTGCGCATGAACCAGTCGTGGCCGTCCTTCTCGGCGGCCGACAGGTCCCAGTCGACGTGGTAGCGCGTGCCCTCGGCCGGGGTGCCGTCGAAGCCCGTGACGCCGACGCCCTCGCGGGTGATCGTGACGACCTGGTCCTGGCCGAGCTCCATCGCCTCGCGGGTGTGCTCGATGAAGGCGGCGACGTCGGAGCCGAGGAAGTTCTCACCCTCGCCGATGCCGACGACGAGGGGTGAGTTGCGACGGGCGGCGACCACCCGGTCGGGGTCGTGCGCGTCGACGGCGACGAGGGTGAAGGCACCCTCGAGGCCGCGGCAGACGTTCTGCATGGCGACGGTCAGGTCGATGCCGGTCTCGAGCTGCTCCTCGAGCAGGTGGGCCGCGACCTCGGTGTCGGTGTCGGAGGCCATCTCCACGCCCTCGGACTCGAGGCGCGCACGGAGCTCGGCGAAGTTCTCGATGATGCCGTTGTGGACCAGCGCCACCCGCCGCGCGCGGCCGAGGTGCGGGTGCGCGTTGCGGTCGGTCGGCGGGCCGTGGGTCGCCCAGCGGGTGTGGCCGATGCCGGTCGTGACCGCCGGGAGCGGGGACTCGGCGATCGCCTTCTCGAGGTTGGCGAGCTTGCCGGCGCGCTTGTCGGCGACGATCTCGCCCGCGTCGATCAGGGCGATGCCGGCGGAGTCGTAGCCGCGGTACTCCAGTCGTCGCAGCCCCTCGATGACCACGCCCTCGGCGGGCTTGTCGCCCACGTATCCCACGATTCCGCACATGACCGGGAAGTCTATCGGCAGACCGGGTCGCCACCGCGCGGCGGCGCGGTGCCACAATCGCACCCATGTCCGAGGCCTCGTCGTCCGCCCACGGCAGCTCCGCCCAGCACGAGGTCTCCCCCTACGTCGAGCTCGAGCGCGCCGCGTGGGCACAGCTCGCGGGCACCGCCGAGACGTCGCTGACGCCCGAGGAGGTCGTCCGCCTCCGCGGCCTGGGCGACCAGCTCGACCTGCGCGAGATCGAGCAGGTCTACCTCCCGCTGTCGCGACTGCTGAGCCTCTACGTCGCCGGCAACTCGCGCCTCCACCGCGAGCAGGAGGAGTTCCTGCACCGCGTCACCCCACCGCGTACGCCCTTCGTGATCGGCCTCGCCGGGTCGGTCGCGGTCGGCAAGTCGACGACGGCGCGCGTGCTGCAGCAGATGCTCGCGCACTGGCCCGAGCACCCCAACGTCGCGCTCGTGACCACCGACGGCTTCCTGCTCCCCAACGCCGAGCTCGAGCGCCGCGGGATCCTGCACCGCAAGGGCTTCCCGGAGTCCTACGACCGCCGCGCGCTGCTGAAGTTCGTCGTCGACATCAAGTCCGGCAAGGACGAGGTCGAGGCGCCGATCTACTCCCACCTCGTCTACGACGTGCTGCCCGACGAGAGGGTCGTGGTCAAGCGCCCCGACATCGTCATCGTCGAGGGCCTCAACGTCCTCCAGCCCGCGCGGGTGCGCGACGACGGCCGCACCGGGCTCGCGGTCAGCGACTTCTTCGACTTCTCCGTCTACGTCGACGCCGCCCTCACCGACATCCGCCGCTGGTACGTCGACCGCTTCCTCCGCCTGCGCGAGACCGCCTTCCGCGACCCGGCGTCCTACTTCCGCAAGTACGCCGCCCTCTCCCACGACGAGGCCGTCGACCAGGCCTCCCGCATCTGGGAGTCGATCAACGAGCCCAACCTCGTGCAGAACGTCGCCCCCACCCGCTCCCGCGCGAACCTCGTCCTCCGCAAGGACGCCGACCACTCGGTCCGCTACGTCCGCCTCCGCAAGCTGTAGCGGGACGTCATGGGAAATCCCGGTTCGAACCGAGGATCCTCATGACGCAACGGCCATGGGACAGCCGCGTGAGGCCAACGCCTCGATGATCTGGGCGAAGAAATCGTCGGCGGCCACCCGGAGCCCGAGCAACGGCAGCCGGAGCACGATCGCGCGGTCGATCGCGATCGTGTTGTGCCGCAGGGCGTCCGCGACGACGTTCGTCGCCCAGGCATGCTGGATCCCGTCGATCTCGACGACGACACCCCACTGCTCCCAGTAGACGTCGAGGTACCACTTCTTGTCCGGCCCCTGCCTGAGCACCTGCCTGGTGGGCTCGGGGATGCGACGCAGCCGGCACATCTGCGCGAACTCGTGCTCGCCCAGTGACCGCACACCGCCGACGAGGTCGGTGACGACCGTGGCCACGAGGAGGCGCCGTCGGTCGCGCCTGACGGTGAGCAGCTCCGCGCCGAGCCGCTCGGGCAGGGTCATCCCCTGCTGGACGACCATCGTCAGGATCAGCGTCGCCTGCTTGTCGGACTTCGCCCACAGCGCGCCGCGCACGCCGGCCACGTGCGGTCGCGTCCGCGGGATCCCGGACGGCTCGAGGTCGGCGGCGCGGAGCCGACGCGTCTGTCGTACGTCGATCCCGGTCGCACGGCGTACGAGCACGCCCCGCGGCACGGACACCCGGATCACGTCCTCGGTGAAGTGCTCGAGCCCTCCAGCGACGAGCGAAGAGGTCCCGTCGAGGCAGCCACGACGTCCGGCCTCGAACACGGCAGCCCAGTGCTGCCCCAGCACCGGCAGGGGTCCGGTGTGCACCGCGAGGCTCTGGGTGTGGACCGGCCGCCAGCGTCCGGCGTGCACGTGCGCCAGCACCTCGTGGTCCGTGATCCGCAGCTGGCGGAGCTGGTCGCGCGACACGACGCCACCCTGCTGGTCCGCGATGCCTCGGACCAGCCCGAGGCGCCGGGCTCGCTCGGCGTGGCTGCGAGGCGGTCGACCCTTCTGCGGCATCGCACGACCATCGCGCCTTGCGAGGCTGCCCGCATCCGTCGACCGCCCGGGCTGTGGAGAACCCTCGTCGAGGTCATGGGAAATCCCGGTGCGAACCGAGGATTCTCATGACGTCCGGGCCTACAGCCTCTTCTGGAGCTCGAGGAGCGTCTCGATCGTGCGGTAGCCGAGCGCCTCGTTGACGGCGTTCATCCACGTGTTGACCTCGGCGTTGGAGGTGTCGACGGAGACGAGGGAGGGGTACGTCGCCACGGCCACGTCATGGGTCGCGAGCTTGAGCACGAGCCCGAGCCGGTGGCCGCGGTGGGCCGGGTCGACGAGGGTGATCCCGACCTGGCCGTAGGCCGGGTCGTCGTCGTCGATGCGGACGTCGGACACCCCCGCGACCGAGCCGTCGGGGGCGATCGCCAGCGCGGTGTGCATGTGGCGGCCGATCTCGGTGAGCCGCTGCTCGGCCTCCCGGATGCGCGCACCGTCCCACTCGGAGTCGGTCAGGTCGAGGTCGCCGAGGGGCACCTCGTCGAGCAGCATCCCGAGCAGCCGGCCGTAGGAGTCGAGGTGCTCGTCCGGGCAGACCGTGTCGAAGGTGACGATCCGGTAGCCGTCCGGGACCGGCGCCGACGCAGCGAGGTCATTCCGCCGTGCCACGTAGTCGGCCAGGGTGAGCTCCTTGATCGACTCGCGGCTCGCGACGGCGTAGCCCATCGCGGCGGCGAAGGCCTCCGACGCGCCGCCGGACCCGTCGGGCGGGAGGTAGGCCTCGCTCTGGAGCGTCGTGCGCCCGTCTCCTCCTGCGACCACCTCCAGCTCGGTCGCGAGCCGTCGCCCGATGCCCTCGCGGGTCCGGTCGGGCCGGACGTAGGCGAAGGCCGTCGCCGTGTGGAGGTTCTCCTTGAGCGGCCGGATCAGCAGCCCGGCGCCGACCATCTCCCGGCCGTCGATCGCGCCGATCAGCGTGATGCCGCGCTCGGGGTTGTGGGCCGGCAGCGCGACGCGGCTCTGCTCCCACAGCGGCCACGGCTTGCCGGGGCGGTACGACGTCGCCGCGTGGCCGACCTCCCACCAGGCGCGGAGGGCCGCCTCGTTGCGCGGGTTGAACTGCTCGACGTCGACCACGGACCGACCGTAGCCATCCCGACCAGCGGTGGCCACGCAGATATCGGGTGCGGCACGACGCGGAGCCGCGGCAGGCTGGTGCCATGACGACCGACTCACCGCTCCGCACCCGACTGCGCTCCGCGCTGCTCGAGGCGCGCCGGGCCCGCGACGCCGAGACCGTGTCCACCCTGCGTACGGCCCTCGCCGCGCTGGAGAACGCCGAGGCCGTCCCGACCGAGGCGCGCGCGGGTGCGCTCGAGGACGCCCCGGTCGGTGTCGGCGCGACCGAGGCCGAGCGGCGGGTGCTCAGCGACGCCGACGAGGCCGCCGTGCTCGACGCGGAGATCGCGTCGCTGCAGGAGGCCGGGCGCGCCTACGCCTGCTCGGTCCCGGAGCGAGCGCTGGCCGCACGCCAGGCGGCGCAGACGCTGCGCGGCCTGCGCGAGGGCTAGGACGCCGGAGGACCAGGGGCGTGGCCGCGCCGGGCCTCGATCCGCTCCGCCTCCCGGACGACCGCTCGCGCCTCGGTGCGCCCGCGCCAGCGCACGACCAGGCCGATCAGGAGGATGAAGAGGGGCAGGCCGATCCCGAGCCAGAGCCACGTGGTCAGGGGTGAGGTCGTCTCCACGACCGAGCCGTCCGGGGAGACCCAGAGGTCCCAGGTGTCGCCCACCGCGTGGTCGGGGTCCCCGGAGCGCCGGAAGGTCGCGGTGCGGTCGTCAGCGCCGGCGGACCAGGTGAGGTCGTAGGTCGTGCGCGGCTTGTCGACGTCGCCGGGCACGGCACCGGGACGGACCGCGACGACCGTGGTCTCGCGCAGGTCGGTGCCACCGAGCAGGTGGGTGCGGGCGCCCGGGGTCACGACGACGAGGGCTGCTGCGAGCACCAGCCCGACGACGATGCCGAGGAGGACGTCCCTGGGCGAGAGCAGGCCCGGGACCTCGGGCGCGCCGCCGTCGAGCCCCGTCCCCGGATCGGTGGTCACGACAGCGAGAGCTGGCGCTTGACCACGTCGGCCAGCCGGGTGGCGACGGCCTGTGCCTCGTCGTGGGTGGGCGCCTCGACCATGACGCGCACGATCGGCTCGGTGCCCGACGGGCGGAGCAGGATCCGGCCGCGCTCACCGAGCGCCGCCTCCTCCTCGGCCACCGCCGCGGCGACCACCGCGTCGTCGTCGGCGCGCGACTTGTCGACGCCGGGGACGTTGAGCAGCACCTGCGGCAGGCGCGTCATGACCGACGCGAGCTCGGCGAGCGTCCGGCCGGTGGTGGCCATCCGCTCCATCACGTGGAGCGTGGTGAGGATGCCGTCGCCGGTGGTGGCGTGGTCGCTGAGGATGACGTGGCCCGACTGCTCGCCGCCGAGGTTGTAGCCGGAGACCTTCATCGCCTCGAGGACGTAGCGGTCGCCCACCTTCGTCTGGCGCACGCCGACGCCGCTGGCCTTCATGGCCTGCACGAAGCCGAGGTTGCTCATCACCGTCGCGACGACGGTGTCCTTGGTGAGGCGGCCCTGCTCGAGGAGGGAGAGGGAGAGGATCGCGAGGATCTGGTCACCGTCGACGACGTTGCCGTCGGCGTCGACCGCCAGGCAGCGGTCGGCGTCGCCGTCGAGGGCGAAGCCGGCGTGGGCGCCGTGCTCGACGACGGCGGCCTGGAGGTCACCGAGGTGGGTCGAGCCGCAGTTGTCGTTGATGTTGAGGCCGTCGGGGTCGGCGTGGATCGCGATGACCGTCGCGCCGGCGTCCTCCAGCGCCCGCGGGCCGGCCGCGTGGGCGGCCCCCTCGGCGCAGTCGAGGACGACCTTCAGCCCCACGAGCGGGTGCGTGATCGTGCTCTCGAGGTGGGCGGCGTACTCCGACACGGCGGTCTCGTAGGTCTTCACCCGGCCGACGCCGCCACCGGTGGGCCGCTCCCACGGCTCGCCCATGCGGCGCTCGATGGCGATCTCGATCGCGTCGTCGAGCTTGTGCCCCCCGCGCGCGAGGAACTTGATGCCGTTGTCGGGCATCGGGTTGTGCGAGGCGGACAGCATCACGCCGAGGTCGGCGCCGAGCCGGTCGGTCATGTAGGCCACGCCCGGGGTCGGCAGCACACCCAGCAGGAGCACGTCGACTCCCGCCGACGCGAGGCCGGCGACGACCGCCGACTCGAGGAACTGCCCGGAGATGCGCGTGTCCCGGCCCACCACGGCGAGGGGACGGTGCCCCTCGAACTCGCCGCGGTCGGCCAGGACGTGTGCCGCACAGACGGAGAGGTCCAGGGCCAGCTCCGCAGTGAGATCTGCGTTTGCCAGGCCCCGGACCCCGTCCGTGCCGAAGAGTCGCGGCAAGGTCAGCGCTTGCTGAACTGCGACGCCTTGCGAGCCTTCTTGAGACCAGCCTTCTTGCGCTCCACGACGCGGGCGTCGCGGGTGAGCAGGCCGGCCTTCTTGAGCGCCGGGCGGTTGGCCTCGACGTCGATGCCGTTGAGCGAGCGCGCCACGCCGAGGCGCAGGGCGCCGGCCTGGCCGGCGATGCCGCCGCCGTGGATGCGGGCGATCACGTCGAAGCGGCCCTCGAGCTGCAGCTCGACGAACGGCTCGTTGGCGATCTGCTGGTGCAGCTTGTTCGGGAAGTAGCTGTCCATCGTGCGGCCGTTGATGGTCCACTCGCCGGTGCCCGGGACGATGCGGACGCGGGCGACGGCCTCCTTGCGACGGCCGGTCGCCGCGCCGGGCGCGATGGTGGCCGGGCGGGCGGGGGTGTCGGCCGAGGCGTCGCTCTCGGACGTGTAGGCGACGCCGTCGGCGTCGGTCTCGAAGGTCTCCTCGACCTCGGTGGTGTTCTCAGTCATCTGTGAGTCCTCAGTCACTGGGAGATCTGCGAGATCTCGAACGGGGTGGCCTGCTGGGCCAGGTGCGGGTGGTCGGGGCCTCCGTAGACCTTCAGCTTCTTCAGCATCTGGCGACCGAGCTTGTTCTTGGGGAGCATGCCCCACACCGCGTTCTCGATGGCCTTGCGCGGGTCCTTCTCGAGGAGCTCGCCGAACGGGGTGGCCGAGAGGCCGCCCGGGTAGCCGGAGTGGCGGTAGGCCATCTTGGTGGTCTTCTTGGTCCCCGACAGCGACACCTTCGAGGCGTTCACGATGATCACGAAGTCGCCCATGTCCATGTGAGGAGCAAAGGTCGGCTTGTGCTTGCCGCGGAGGAGGTTCGCGGTCTGGACGGCGAGGCGGCCCAGGACCACGTCGGTGGCGTCGATGACGAGCCACTCACGCTGGATGTCAGCGGGCTTGGGGCTGTACGTGCGCACGGCGGTATCCCGTTCTGGTTCGTTGGTCCCGCTCCTCGGTCGAGGAGCGGAGGTCGTGCTGCGGCTTCTGACGAACACGGCCCGGATCGCTCCCTGCTCAGCAGGGATGACGTCCGGATCTGCACCCGCCCCCGGAGAGGACGGACGCGGCAGGAGTCGCGACCAGCAAGAGTACGGCGCGTCGGCGCGGGGGGTCAAAACGGCGCGGGACCATGATGGGGCCGTGCGCAACGGCGGTGTGTCCTTCTGGTGGCAGCAGGTCGGGCTGCCCTCCCCCGCCGACCGGCTCGAGGGTGGCACGACCTGCGACGTCGCGATCGTCGGGGGCGGCCTGACCGGGCTCTGGACGGCGTACTACCTCCACGAGGCCGACCCGTCCCTCGACATCCGCGTGCTCGAGGCCGAGTTCGCCGGCTTCGGGGCGTCGGGGCGCAACGGCGGCTGGCTGTCGTCGGAGCTGGCGGGCAGCGCCGCGACGTACGCCGCCGTGGCGGGCGAGGCCGGCGTCCAGCGGCTGCGGGCCGAGCTCCGCGCGAGCGTCGACGAGGTCGTCGACGTCACCGACCGGGAGGGCATCGACGCCGACGTGGTCCGCAGCGGCGTGCTCTACGTCGCCCGCTCGCAGGCCCAGGCGGGACGGCTCGCCGGCGAGCTCGACGCGAGGCAGGTCGCCGAGCGGATCAGGGTCGCGGGTGCGCTGTCCGGCCACTTCGACCCCGACTGCGCGCGCGTGCACCCCGCGAAGCTGGTGTCCGGGGTGGCCCGGGTCGTGCGCGAGCGCGGCGTGCGCATCCACGAGGGCACCCGCGTGACGTCGGTCGGGCCCGGCGTCGTGCGCACCGAGCGGGGCACCGTCCGGGCGCCGGTCGTGCTGCGCTGCCTGGAGGGATTCACCGCCGGGCTGGCCGGGCACCGCCGCGACTGGCTGCCGATGAACTCCGCCATCGTGGTGACCGCTCCCCTGACCGACGCCCAGTGGGACGCCGTCGGCTGGTCGGGCGAGGAGCTCCTCGGCGACGAGGCGCACGCCTACTGCTACGCCCAGCGCACGGCCGACGGCCGGATCGCGCTCGGCGGACGCGGGGTGCCGTACCGCTTCGGGTCCCGCACGGACGTCGACGGCCGCACCCAGGACTGGACGGTCGAGTCGCTGCGCACGACCCTGACGTCCCTCTTCCCCGCCCTCGAGGGGATCCGCTTCGACCACGCCTGGTGCGGCGTCCTCGGCGTGCCGCGCGACTGGAGCGCGAGCGTGTCCTTCGACCCCGCGACCGGGCTCGGCCACGCCGGCGGCTACGTCGGATCGGGCCTCACCGCGACCAACCTCGCGGGCCGCACGCTGCGCGACCTCGTCCTCGGCCGCAGCACCGACCTGACCGCCCTCCCGTGGACCGGGCACGACGTGCGGCGCTGGGAGCCTGAGCCGCTGCGGTGGCTCGGCGTGCACGCGCTCTACCGCCTCTACCGCGCCGCCGACAGGCGCGAGGACGCCGGGCTGACCCGCACGAGCCGGATCGCCCGGGTGGCCAACCGGGTGGCGGGTCGGTGACGTCCTACCGAAGTAGGGGTCGGGTCCCATGGTGGACACCTGGTTCGCGACGTGCGGAGTCACCCGACTAAGTTGGGCAGGACAACTAGACGTGCACATACGTAGTGAACAGGAGCCGACGTGACCGACGTTGCGGCCAAGGATTCCCTGACTGTCACCGACAACCGGACCGGTCAGACGTACGACCTCGCGATCACCGACAACACGATCGCGGCCAAGGACCTGGGGCAGATCCGCCTCACCGACGACGAGCCCGGACTCGCCACCTACGACCCGGGCTTCGTGAACACCGCGTCGTGCCGCTCGGCCGTCACCTTCATCGACGGCGACAAGGGCATCCTCGAGTACCGCGGGTACCCGATCGAGCAGCTCGCCGAGAAGTCGAACTTCCTCGAGGTGGCCTACCTCCTCATCCACGGCGAGCTCCCCACCAAGGAGCAGTACGACTCCTGGGTGCACGAGATCACCTACCACACGTTCGTCCACGAGAACGTGAAGACCTTCATGCAGGGCTTCCGCTACGACGCCCACCCGATGGGCATGCTGATGGCCTCGGTCGGCGCGCTGTCGACGTTCTACCCCGACGCCCGCAACATCAGCGACGCCGACAACCGCCACATGCAGATCGTCCGCATGATCGCGAAGATGCCGACCCTCGGCGCCTGGTCGTTCCGCCACGCGCAGGGCAAGCCCTACGTCTATCCCGACAACGACCTCGGCTACACCGCCAACTTCCTCTCGATGCTCTTCAAGATGAGCGAGTCGAAGTTCGAGGCCGACCCGCGCCTGGTCAAGGCCCTCGACGTGCTCTTCATCCTGCACGCCGACCACGAGCAGAACTGCTCGACCAACGCGGTCCGCTCCGTCGGCTCCTCGCAGGTCGACCCCTACTCCGCCGTCGCGGCCGGGGTGGGCGCGCTCTACGGCCCGCTCCACGGTGGCGCCAACGAGGCGGTGCTGCGGATGCTCAAGCGCATCGGCAGCAAGGAGAACATCCCCGCCTTCATCGAGGGCGTGAAGAACGGCAACGAGCGCCTCATGGGCTTCGGCCACCGGGTCTACAAGAACTTCGACCCGCGCGCCACGATCATCAAGAAGGCCTGCGACGACGTCTTCGAGGTCACCGGGGTCAACCCGCTCCTCGAGATCGCCAAGGAGCTGGAGAAGATCGCGCTCGAGGACGAGTACTTCGTCAAGCGCAAGCTCTACCCCAACGTGGACTTCTACTCGGGCCTGATCTACGAGGCCTTCCAGTTCCCGCCGGAGATGTTCACGGTGCTCTTCGCCATCGGCCGCACGCCGGGCTGGCTGGCTCAGTGGTCCGAGCTGGTGCAGGACAAGGACCAGAAGATCGCCCGTCCGAAGCAGATCTACACCGGCGACCGCGAGCTCACCTTCACGGCCGCCTCCGAGCGCTGGGCGTGACCACCAGCTCGTAGCAGCCCGACGAGAGCCCCCGGCCCCTGGCCGGGGGCTCTCGCCTTCTGACGCGCCGCAGGCAGACGTCACTACACTCCGGCAGCGTGGGGACGACGACGCCCGGAGGCCTGGCCCCGCTGCTGCGCAGGCTGCGTGAGGCCGCCGGGTTGTCACAGGAGGAGCTGGCCGGGCGCTCCGGCCTCAGCGTGCACGCCATCAGCGCGCTCGAACGCGGCACCCGCACACGTCCCTACCCGCACACGCTCCGCTCGCTCGCAGCCGCTCTCGGGCTGACCGAGGACGAACGCACCCGCCTCTTCGGGTCCGTGCCGGCACGCGGCGCGCACGCCGCGGCGGTCGACGTCGAGGCCGTGACCCCACGCGGGCTCCCGAGGCCGGTGACCGATCTGGTGGGCCGCGAGGAGGACGTCGAGCAGGTCGCAGAGCTGCTGAGCACCAGCAGGCTCGTCACCCTCAGCGGTCCTGGCGGAGTCGGCAAGACCCGGCTCGCGCTCGCGGTCGCGACGCGCGTGAGCAACCGATTCGCCGACGGGGTCGCCCTCGTCGAGCTGGCTCCGCTGCTCGACCGCGACCAGGTGCTGTCCGCGGTCGCGGACGCCGTCGAGGCCGGCCGAGACCCCGGCCGCGCGGTCCTCGACGGAGTCGTCGAGCGGCTGGGTGGGCGCCAGCTGCTGCTCGTCCTGGACAACATGGAGCACCTCCTCGCCGCTGCTCCCGAGGTCGTGGCTCTCGTGGAGGCCGTGCCGGACCTGAAGGTCCTCACGACCAGCCGTGCCCCCCTCCGCGTGCGGGGTGAGAAGGAGTACGCCGTCGAGCCGCTCGATGCGACCCCGCTTCCCGACGGATCCGCCTCGCCCGCGGCGCTGCTGCTGCTCGACCGGGCGCAGAGGGTCAGTCCCACCTGGGGTGAGCGGTCGTCCGACGCGGACGCTGTCGCCGCCATCTGTGAGCGGCTCGCCGGTCTCCCCCTCGCCCTCGAGCTGGCGGCCGCCCGCGCGCGCGTCCTGGACCCCACCTCGCTCCTCGACCGCCTCGACTCGGCGTTGCGCTCCGGTCCACGCGACCTGCCGGCACGCCAACGCACGATGCGGACGACGCTCGACTGGAGCAACGGTCTTCTCGACGAGCCGGCTCAGCAGCTCGTGCGCCTCACCGGGGTCTTCGTCGGCGGCACCACGCTGGCCGACCTCGAGTCGGTGGCCCACCTCGCCGGCGCGACCTACGACGTCAGCGAGGCACTCGAGTCGCTGGTCGAGCACTCCCTCGTCGTCGCCGAGCCGTCGGGTCGTGTCCGGATGCTCGAGCCGGTCGCCCAGTACGCGCGTGACCTGCTGCACGAGTCGGGCGAGTGGGACGCGGCCGCCCGAGCACACGCCGCGCACTACCTGGCTCTCGCAGAGCAGACCGCACCCAGCTATCGCCGGGGCGACCAGGTCTCGGCCCTGACCCGCATCGACCTCGACCACGCGAACCTGTCGGCGGCCGCGGAGCGCAGCCTTGCCTCGGAGGACCTCGAGACGCCGGCCCGCATCGCCTGGGCACTGTGGCTCTACTGGTGGCTGCGGGGGCACCACGCGCACGGGCGGCGACTGTCCGAGGCGGTGCTCGCGCGCCACGACGAGTCGGCGGACGGGCTGGACTCGCTGGTCGTGGCCCGCACGGCGCTGGCGGCGGCGACGATGGCGTTCGCCATGGATGAAGTCGACGGCGCCGCGCGATGGTGGCAACGCGCGGCACGTCACGGCTCCTCCGACGACGTGGTCGCCGCCAACAGCGTCGCGGGCTCCGGCCTCGTCGCACTCGCTCGCGGTGACCTCGTGGTGGCGGAGGGGCTGTTCCGTGAGGCCGTGCGCCACGCCGAGGCGGCCGGCGACGAGGGCGAGTGGACGTGGGCACTCAGCCACGTGTGGCTCGGCACGGTGATGCTGTTGCGGGGACGCCCCGAAGAAGCCGTGGACCTGGCGCAGGCCGGCCTGCGGTCGGCATCGGCGCGCCACGACCGGCTGTCGAGCTACATCGCCCTCTACAACCTCTTCCAGGCGGAGCTGGCCCGCGGGGACCACGCGGCCGCGCGCCTCCACCTGCAGGACGGCGTGCGACTCTCGCTCGAGACGGGCGACCAGGGCAACCTGGCCTACCTGCTCGACGCCGGGGCCGTCCTTGCCGCAGCGGCCGGGCAGCACGCGCGCGTCCCCCTGCTGCTCGGCGCGGCCCAGGCGACGCGCGAGTCCCTCGGCTCCTTCGGCTACGGCTACTACCGCCCCGACCCCTCAGCGATCGCGGCCGCCGAGGCAGACGCCCGCAGCCACCTGGGCGGCGATCGCTTCGACGACGCGCTCGACACCGGGCGCGGACTCGGCGCCGCGGAGGCTGCGGCCATGCTCAGCGGCGCCTGACCGCTGACGACCCGTCGCGCGCCACCCGCACACCACCCGTACACCCCACGCTGTCCGTGGTCCGTGACGGCGGTCGGTCCCAAGGTGGAGGCACACGGCACCCACCGGTGCACCACCTCCAGGACGGGAGCAACCATGAGCGCCACGACCGACCTGCCGGACCTGAGGGTCGCCGGGGCCAGGGACCGCGACTTCGCGGCCTACGTCGACGAGCGACGCCCGGCGCTCCTGCGCTGGGCCCGCGCGGTGGCGGGCGACCCGCACACCGCCGAGGACCTGCTGCAGACCTCGCTCGTGCGTGTCCTGCCCCACTGGGGCCGGCTGCGCGACGCGGCCGCGGCGGACGCCTACGTGCGACGCGCCATCCTCCACCAGCACGTCAGCTGGCAGCGCCAGAGGTGGCGCCGCTCGGAGGCGCCCACGGACCTGCTGCCCGAGCCCGACACGTCGCACGACACCCGCCACACCCCGGAGCCACCCGGCCCTGACCTCGGTGTCGAGCTGTGGCGGTTGGTGAACGTCCTGCCCACCCAGCAGCGGGCCACCGTGGCGCTGCGGTTCTACGAGGGACTCAGCGTCGCGGAGACCGCGACCGTGCTCGGGTGCTCGTCCGGCACGGTCAAGTCCAACACCAGCCGTGCCCTCGCCGCGCTCCGTCGGCGCGCCGCCCACTCCGCGCTCGCCGGTTGACCCCTCCGGTTCCCCGGGACCGCCCGTCCGACCGACCTGTCCGTCTCCACCCACCACTCACCTGAGGAGCTCCCATGTCCCCGTCCAGCTGGCTTCCCGACGACTTCCACCACCCGCAGCGGGTCGAGGTCGCCTTCGGCCACCACCTGCGCCCGATCACCCCCGCCGACACCGATCTGGACATGGTGGCCGTCATGGGATCGCGTGAGCGGTTGTGGAGCATCTACGGCGAGGCATGGGGCTGGCCCCCGGCCCACATGACCCACGAGGCCGACCGTGAGGACCTGGCCCGGCACGCGGCGGAGATGGAGACCCACCAGTCCTTCAACTACGCCCTCTTCGACACCGATGAGACAGCCCTCCTCGGCTGCGTCTACATCGACCCGCCGGAGAAGCCCGGCGCGGACGCCGAGATCTCCTGGTGGGTGGTGGACGAGTGCGTCGACACGCTGCTCGCGCGTGCCCTGGACGAGCTGGTGCCCCGCTGGATCGCCGAGTCGTGGCCGCTCGCGAGTCCACGCTACGTCGGCCGCGACCTGTCCTGGGCGGCCTGGATGGCGTTGCCCGACCTGCCGCGCTGAGGTTTCTGCACCTTCCCAGCCGGTTCTCAGGGCATCCACAGGCTCGCGGCGCAACCTCGAAGTCATGAGCGACGGACAGAGCCCCTACCAGCCCTCCGAGCAGGGCCCCCAGCAGGACCCGCAGCACACCACCCCGCACCACCCCCAGCAGAACCCCTTCACGCAGGCGTCCTCCGGGTGGTCCGGCGGCGACCAGCCCGGCGGTGGGCTCGCCGCCCCACCTCGTCCCGCCGAGCCGCGGAAGCGTCGTCGTACGGGCCTCGCCGCCGCGGTCGTCGCGACCTCGCTCGTCTTCGGTGCCGGTGCCGGCGTCGGCGGTGCGGCCTTCTGGGACGCCACGCACGACGACTCCGCCACCAGCTCGCAGGCCGACCAGGTCGCGACGTCGCCGGTCTCCCAGACCCAGGCCCCGGCGGCCGACGGGTCCGTGGAGTCGGTGGCCCAGAAGGTGCTGCCGAGCGTGGTGAAGATCGACGTCACGACCGCCGAGGGCGGCGCTTCCGGCTCCGGCATCATCCTCACCGCCGACGGCACGATCCTGACGAACAACCACGTGGTCGAGGGCGCGGAGCCGGGGTCGCTGAAGGTCTCCTTCGCCGACGGCACGACCGCCGACGCCGAGGTCCTCGGCACCGACCCGCTCACCGACACGGCCGTGATCAAGGCCCAGGACGTCTCGGGCCTGACGCCCGCGACGATCGGCAAGTCCGCCAACCTGGGCGTCGGCCAGGGCGTCGTCGCGATCGGCTCGCCCTTCGGCCTCGACGCCACCGTGACGAGCGGCATCGTCAGTGCGCTCGACCGCCCGGTCAACGTCGGCTCCGACGACCAAGGCAACTCCACCACGTACCCCGCGATCCAGACCGACGCGGCGATCAACCCGGGCAACTCCGGTGGTCCGCTCGTCGACATGAACGGCGCCGTGATCGGCATCAACTCCTCGATCCGCACCGCGTCGTCGAGCTCGGGCTTCGGCTCGTCGGGCCAGTCGGGCTCGATCGGCCTCGGCTTCGCGATCCCGATCGACGAGGTCATGCCGATCGTCGACCAGATGGCCAAGGGCGAGACCCCGACCCACGCACGCCTCGGCATCCAGGTCGGCAACCCCACCACCGGTGACGAGTCCGGTGCGGTCGTGTCCGACGTGACGGCTGGCTCCACCGCCCAGAAGGCCGGGCTGGGCTCGG